>JAUZRG010000181.1 GCA_030950585.1 Mariprofundaceae bacterium
AGTCGCTGCATTATTTAGCATCACAGCAAAAACAGTGACAACGCGTGTGGTGGTAAAACCAGTGGTTGTATCCGTTGCGGTGATAGTTGCTGTACCTGCACCAACTGAAGTAATCAGACCTCTGACACTTACAGTGGCTACAGCGGCTGCTGAAGTTGTATAAGTGAATGTTCCGCTACCACCAGTTGCAGTGAATTGATTGGTGTTATTTACACCAGTATCAAGGTTCGTAGTCGCTGCATTATTTAGAATCGCAGCAACAACAGTGACAACACGTGTGGTTGTAAAACCAGTGGTTGTATCCGTTACCGTGATAGTTGCAGTACCTACACCAACTGAAGTAATCAGACCTGTGGCATTTACAGTCGCCACAGCTGCTGCTGAAGTCGCATAAGTGAATGTTCCACTACCACCAGTTGCAGTGAATTGATTGGTGTTATTTGCACCTGTATCAAGGTTGGCAGTCGCTGCATTGTTCACAATCGCAGCAACAACAGTGACAACACGTGTGGTTGTAAAACCAGTGGCGGTATCTGTTTCTGTAATGGTTGCGGTACCTGCACCCACAGCAGTAATCAGACCTGTTGCATTTACAGTGGCTACAGCGGCTACTGAAGTCGCATAAGTGAATGTTCCGCTACCACCTGTTACTGTGAATTGATTGGTGTTATTCGCACCTGTATCAAGGTTGGCAGTGGCTAGATTATTTATTATTGGGGGATAAACAGTCACAATACGTGTGGTTGTTACGCCAGTTACGGTATCTGTTGCCGTAATAGTTGCTGTACCCGCACCGACAGAAGTAATCAAACCAGTCGGACTTACAGTAACAACTGCTGCATTTGATGTAGTGTATGTAAATGATCCAGTACCACCAGTTACCGTGAATTGATTGCTATTGTTTGCACCAGTATCAAGCGTTAAATTATTCGCTGCTGCAATTAAAAGGTCAGCTTGCGCAGTGCTGTCAGCTATAAAATATGATAATTTGAAATTTACGGTTGCACCAGCAGCAATGGTTCCCAAATCAAAGCCCAATCCCATAACATGATCTCCAACGGTGTCAACTGATCCAGAAAGGAAGAGCGATGGATCTTTTGACCACCCAGGACTCACAGCTGTATTATGTGTTAAAGGATCTCCACTATAAAGGCTTAGAACTCTACCACTGGTTGGACCTACAGCCCTGATATAGTCAGTAACAGAAAAAGCAGGACTCCCTCTCGTGTTATTTGTCTGAGCCGTAGCTCCCGCTAGCCCATTGGAATCAACATCTGGATCTACTCCACGCGCATATGATACAGCAGCAATACTCGCGCCAGTAGTATTCAGCACTGACACAGCAATATCTATATATTTTTGTCCTGGATTTATGGTGTATACTTGTGTGATTGACAAGCCACCTGTAGTTGAAATAGATGTCACCTGTGTGCCAGTACCACTAATTGTAGTCGGCATTCCGGGTGTAGTGAGATTGTTATCATTTACAATAAGCATCGCACCAATTTTAATTGAGAAAAACTCAAGAGGTGTGCCCGGTGTAATCCAATCTGCTGTAGATACATATATACCTGTACCTGATGAATCATACAATAGACCCGGTGTTATACTGTTACCAAAACCTAGTGTACCATCATCACTCACAGCTGTTCTAACAAAACCGCTATCCATTATAATTGATGCAGCGTTAACTGTAGAAATCATGGATAGAGCAGAAAAAACAATACTTATTATTATTCCAATATAACTCTTCATTAGTTTATACTCTCCTTATTTTTCATATTTACTATAAGCGTGTTGAGCGTGAAAACTTAACAGTTTATGATCAGCACTATTTTTAAAAAGTAAAGTTATGAATATGGGAGGCAAATGATACTCATAGTATAAACCCCATCAATACAACTTTAGTTGTATTGATGGGGTTGTCATGTTGCTTATACCCGTCATTCCGCATGTTGACTTTCAATAACTGTATTTATAATGTTTTTCATCTGTCTTACCCATTTCCTGCATACACTTTTTCATAGTTTTTTCCGAGTAAAGTTAAGAGTTCCCGTTGTTCCCTTTTCACATTAAGTACCAAATGTTTTGTCTCTGATACCCTGAGAACATGAATACCAGAGAACTTTTGAAAGACCCATCGGACAGTGGGGTTGGCAATAGCTTTTCCTTTTTGATTTGGGAAGGTTTGCTTACTTTTTTTAAAACGGATCGAATTCGATATTCGAGTGCTGCATAAACGAGTAGGCACAAGGTCATAATCATCATCAAAGCCATGATTCTCTTTGGAGATTTGAGAAACAGTGTGGAAGCCATATAGTATTTTAAGTATTGAAATATCGTTTAGTATTTTTTAAAGTATGACGAATATAATGCCCCAAGAAGTTAAGACACCTAAAGATCATTTCTTATTCCTTATTAAGCGATAATTAAGTAAAAACCGGAGCCTAAATGAGCAGGAAAAGACAAGTTTACAGTGCGGCCTTCAAGAGCAAGTTAGTTCTTAAAGTGTTATCAAACGACAAGCCATTATCAACCATAGCCAGTGAGCATAATATCACACCTAAGAACCTGCAGAACTGGAAAAAGACCAGCACTTCCCGCTAGCCTATAAATCCCTTTACTTGTAACGTTTTCAAAAAGAGTCTTTCGCAGACTATTAAATTGATTGAGGTGTCCTATGAAGGAAAGCAGGTTTAGGAAAGACCTTTCGATTAAGGGCTTGCTAAAAA
>JAUZRG010000182.1 GCA_030950585.1 Mariprofundaceae bacterium
TTTTAAGCTTCAAGCCTAAACAGCAGGGGCAACTTAATTTTTGGGAAGATGTCATGCCCACACTCTAACAAAAATGACCCTGTCGAGAATACTGGGAATCACTGAAGCCCAGTACCGAAAATTAGAGGAAATCGCAAATAAACATTTTAAAAATATAAAAGGTAAAATTGATGGTGTACAAGAAAACATATTAAAGGAAATTATTTTAGCGAAACCCAATGAGTTAGAAGGTATATCAGAAACATACAAAGGATTAGCTGAACAATTTAAAAATAAATATAAAAATTTTACAAATAAAAAGAAAGAATATGATGCTTATGAATTAGCAGAAAGTTTAAATATTAATACTTGTCCATATTGTAATATAAATTCAACATATACAGTTATAAAAAATAAAGACGAAAAAATAACAAGACCAGAATTTGACCATTTTTATGATAAGGCTACTTACCCCATATTATCTCTTTCATTTTATAATCTCATCCCGTCTTGCCATACATGTAACTCATCCCTAAAAAGTAGCAAGAAATTTTCCATAAAAACACATCTGCATCCATATAGTGATAACTTTAATGATAAGGTGAAATTTCATCTACATATTAATGATAGTCGTTTTTTTTATAATGAAAAAGGTTTCAAGATAGCGTTGAAAACAGAGGATGTAAGAGCAAAAAACAACATAGATAGTTTTAAGTTAGAAACGCTTTACCAAAACCACAAAGACATCGTCCTAGAACTCATTCAAAAAAGAGAAATATACCCTGATAGCTACATAGATGAACTAGCCCATAACTATAGTGGTCTTTTTAAAAACCGTGAAGACTTGTTAAGACTGATTACCTCTGGATATGTAGAAGATAAAGACCTAAACAAGCGACCACTGAGCAAGCTTATAAAAGATATAAGTGAAGAGCTGGAATTAATTTGAAGTGGAGAAAGTAACATGCCAAGAAAACTAATCAGCTTCGATTGGGCAATCAAAAGAATCCTGAGAAGTAAAGCCAACTTTGAAATCTTAGAAGGTTTTTTAAGTGAA
>JAUZRG010000183.1 GCA_030950585.1 Mariprofundaceae bacterium
AGGTAATTAAGGCTGTTCACAAGCTAAATAGCAGGCCAAGAAAGTGCTTGGGCTTCAAAACTCCTTATGAGGTATTTGAAAGAAATACAGGAATTAATATGAGAACAGTATTTGAGATTGCACTTATGACTTGAATTCAGGACATATTGATTATATTAAATATCATCAGGTGTGAGAAATAAATGTCATATTCACTCGATCCATTCAAATCTCATTTTGTACTTATTTCCTCTGCGGCAGAGAGTAGTTTTTCTAAATCACTGCAAGAAGCGCACCTTTTATACGTTAAGAACCCCTCCATCGAAGCACATATTGTTGCTGACCAGGATGCTTTTGCAAAACAGAATAAACTCATTCGATTGGCAGATAAAGCTTGGAAGCAAAGCCGTCAGCCTTCGCTTCCCTGTATCGAACAGGCTAAAACTGATTGCCTTCCGGAATCGATTATCCTTGCTGACGGCCGTCCACGAATGCCTGCATTCATGGTCTTTGTATGTGTTTATATTCGAGGGCAACTTGGTGGAATCAAATCAAAGAGTACACAGTGTTTTTTGGAGGAATCGACCACGTTCAAAAACATGTGCTATAACTTGGGTGTTAAAAAGCCTGGAGCCAGCACGATTATCGATAATCTGAACATAGTCAGCGCAGAAACTCTTAATGTCATTCACAAAGCCCAAATTTTGAATGCTCTGGATGAGTCTCTGGATACATTTGATGAAGTCGCTTTCGACAGCACATCAGTGAAAGGTAACGTCAGTTGGCCAACGGAATCTAATCTTTTATACCTTCTGGTGAAGCGTATTTATCACATGGGAAGCCAGCTTAATAAATTTAATATTATTCCTATGCATGAACGTAATTTTCCGAAAATCATTAAGGATCTGAATAAAATAAGCACCAAAATAGCACTTGAATCAGGCAAACCAAAGTGCATTTTGAAACGAAAGTCGGATTATAATTCCATGCTGGGAAAATCAAGAAGTGCCAAAGGAAAGTTTGATAAAGAGATGGTTAAAATCGAAGCAGCCATTACAGAAACAGAGATTAAAAAAATAGACATTTTACCGTCGCACAAGAAAAGGCTTTTGGGTGTTGTGGCAGTGATTAAGGGTGACATTATAAATCTTCAAAAAGTCATTGATTCAAGCACCCGACGAGTGATGAAAGGTGAAAAGGTTGCAACGGAAGACAAGGTTCTGAGTCTATCCGATGCTGATGCAGCCATGATTATCAAGGGAGGTCGAGATACGGTACTTGGTTACAAGCCTCAAATTGGCAGAAGTAAAAATGGATTTGTATCTGTATTGATTGTACCCGAAGGCAATGCGGCAGATACAGGTCAGTTGAATGCCATTATCGAGAAACATGTGGAAAATACCAATGTCACACCGACAATCATTAATGTTGATGATGGCTATGCTAACAAAAAGGTCAGAGAAGAATGGATGAAAAAGGGCGTAGAAGTATTTAGCATCAGTGGGGCTAAGGGAAAGCGAAGCATCTCGGATGAGGAATGGGAAAGCGAAGCCTACATCCATGCAAGAAATGATCGTTCAGCGGTGGAATCCATCATGTATTGTCTCAAATTTGGTTACAATCTTGGACGATTGATGCGCCGTGGACTTGAGAATGTGAGAAATGAAATGATGGAAAAGATTCTTGCCTATAACTTTGATCGAACCGTGCTATTGAAACAGCGACAATTATCGGCTTAAGGCTTATGCGATTCAGCTTGATGAACACACAGGAGAGAACCATTTAAAAAACACTGAATGCCTAAATAACCATTATCATAGAATGGGTATACCTAGTTTTTCTAGTGAAAAACAAATAAAATGCTATTTTCTTCAATTTTTGAGTGGTATTTTTACACATAAAAATAAAACAGAGCTGACCAGAGGGACTTTTCGGCTCAGATCCAGTTAGCCATTCATATAGGAACCATGCACGGCGTGTTTGTACGCCTTGAGGATTGTCTGAAATCCACCGCTCCAGTTCTTCGGCATCACAGGTATTGAATAACGCCTTGAGAATGCCCAGATTCAGGTTTTCATGCTTGAGGGCAAAAAGCAGGTGCCCTGTAAAAG
>JAUZRG010000184.1 GCA_030950585.1 Mariprofundaceae bacterium
ACAGATGAATTTATTTAAAAATTTATACATAGCTATAACTGGATTATTTAGCACCAAACAAGCCGACATCACAAGCTATCATCTACCTAATGATAATCATATAGCAAGGTACTTAAGACCTAGTGATGTTGAGGATGAAACCGTCCTTTCAACTGCTTTCCAATACAAAAAGAACAAAGAAGATGGAAGTCTAAAAGAAAATGAGCTATCAGTTAATTGGCTAGAATATTTTAATAGAAAAGGGGTCAAGTCGATTTTATCAAGTCAATTTTATCAAGTCAAGGGTGTAGGCGTCCTAATGTTAAACTGCGCACATTGGCTCTTATGTTAAATAGCTAAATAATAGGGTTGTTGTGTTTTTTAAAATTCAAGCGTAAAATATTAGCCATAACTTAAATGGCACAAGACAATGACAGATAATGAATTAAAAGAATTGGTGGCAAATTTGGCAGTTTCTCAAAAGGAAACTGAAAAAAATATAGGACACCCTGATTAAATTGACAAATTCATTTAATAACTCACGTTTCGGAGTTCATTTTAGTTAAAGAAAGGTTATAAATCCTCATGATTGCAAGTCTCCAAGGCTAATGTTCGATGATCAAGTTGAAGTGCTTGTGTAAAAAATTGCAATATGTTCTTATCAATTGTGGCCATAATGAGATCTTTTTTCCCCATTAATTCATCTTCGATTTCGGATAGCGAGGTTTGAATGATAAAACGAAACAGCCCCCACATCTTTTTTCCATAACTTAGTAGGGTAAGCTGTTCATCCACTTTTTTTCTCACATCACAGACACGACAATTATTTTGTATTTTTGCATAAACCAGCAAGGTATAACGAATTGCACATAAATGAAGTGAAGCAATAGGGGATGCAAATGTTTCTGTTTGCTCCTTTAACCACCCCAAATATTGCTTGGCTTCTTTAAAATAAACTTCAATACCCCATCTCAAGGCGTATATCTCTAATAATTTACTGGGTACTAGACTTAAATCAGTGGTTAAAAAAAGAGCCCAATCTTTTTTACCTACTTGGGTTTTTTCATCCTTATCTGTCGCACCTCGGACATATAATAGTTGGGTTTTCACCCAATTCTCTGGCTCACCTTTTTTTTGTGCTAAATTGAGTTCAACCTCAATAGCGACACATTGATAAGGAGTCTCTGAGCAGACTTTCCAGTTTTTACGTACCAATAAATGATGCAGCTCTGCTGCGGTATAATCCTTGTAAGCTCGATTTCCTTCATTATTTGAGTAATAACGGTACGTTGTCTTGTTATTTTTCATTCTCAAAACAGGAACGCTATTGACATCATGAGCTAAACGAATGGTCGATTTATTACCAAACCAGGCATCGGCTAATAAATAATCTGCTTCAATACCATGGGTCATCGCTCGTTTAACCATACTCACCAGTAGTTCTGGCTTTGTTTTACTCACCGTTTCTTGAAAACGTTTACCCACAATGCTTCTGGCATCTTTAAAGTCATTTTT
>JAUZRG010000185.1 GCA_030950585.1 Mariprofundaceae bacterium
CATTTTATGACAAACTGAAAATTGAATGATTAAGGCGACCAGAAGGCCGCCTTAATTTAGTAAATCATCATATATGAGGTATTCTTCTCCACCAGCGAACTAGCAAAAAAATATTATGTCAGCTTGTCGTGCCTTGTATCTGCCCCCCTTACTGACCTAAATCAAAGTAGTTTAAAAAAAAATCCTTATAGTGTATCATTTATTGTTGATTTCATTAATTAACAGAATCATTAATAAGGGGTGTGGAATGTCGGTTTGATCATGATAAAACTAAGAAAACAACCTCTTGTTTTAGTTAAATAATCTTCATATTAGTTACTATTCATGTTAATAATTTTTGAAATAGTATCCTCGGATGGAAAATCCATTGGAAATATACATCCCTGCGATAGCTTGGCATACTCTCCAATAATAGCATTCTGTCGCTTTGCATTTTCAACTATACCATCACCTAATACTTTTGTTACTGCACTACCTCCTCCAGTGGCACTAAGAAAACAGATGTTTAGTTCATCAGGATTTAATGATTCTTCTTTCAGAAAGTCTCTTACAGCAGTAGACTTGTGATTATAATCAAATCCCCATGGGACTCTTTGGGTTCTTTCTTCTACTTCAGGTACAATCACTTGCTCCCAGCATTTAACCCTAAAAAAATCCGTAACGCTTGGGTTTGGAACACAAACTCTTTGAGTTCTTTCAGTAATATGTGGAACAATTACTTGTTCATGATACCCAATAGGTAGCTTATATTCATCTTGTATGTTAAAGCTTGACCAATGATACCCTTTAGAGTTTATTCTATTTAAAAAAACAACATTTCCTCGACAATCTTCTAATGTTAAGTCTTTCATAGCTTTATTATTACTGTCAATCCAAGTCCCCATACTTAGTAAGTCGTCTATATCATCATCAGTTATTTCAAGAATTGAGTTTTCACTTTTAATTGATACGAAAATAACTTCACGAGAATTTTCCTGTAAAAACTTACTTATAACTCTCAATCCATCATTAAAGAAGTCTAGTCCAAGAGGTATCTTACCATGCATTAGGGCATAAGCACTTTTTACTTTTAAATCTCCTAATTCAATATTAGGTGTAACTTTACTAAGCCTAAAATCAAAGAAGCGAATCCCCATATTAAGCTGATCTGAAATTGAATCACTTTGCGTATTAACAAATGGTACTTTCACATTATATGTTGCAGAATCATGAGAACCTGGAATACATAAGTCCAAAAGGCGCTTACCATCTGATAAGTTTGAAATCCATGATTTAGTCATATGTTCTATTTTTAGAACATCATGACATAATCCTTTCCAATGTGTTTTCACATCAAGCGGGTAACCGCTATCTACTTTGTCTGCTTTCCAGTCGTATCGGTAATATTGACTCCCCTGAAAGAAGTACACCTTATCTGGATTTGTTGGGTGATTTAATGCGGCATCAAGATCATTTGGCAGTCCACTCCAAATACCGCCAATATTTTTAGGGTAACCGCTATCTACTTTGTCCGCTTTCCAATCGTATCGGTAATATTGACTCCCCCGAAAGAAATACACCTTATCTGGATTTGTTGGGTGATTTAATGTTCCACTCCATGTTGAGTTATTCATAATTATTTACCTTTTTACCAGCACTTCCCGCTAGCCTATAAATCCCTTTACTTGTAACGTTTCCAAAAAGAGTCTTTCGCAGACTATTAAATTGATTGAGGTGTCCTATGAAGGAAAGCAGGTTTAGGAAAGACCTTTCGATTAAGGGCTTGCTAAA
>JAUZRG010000186.1 GCA_030950585.1 Mariprofundaceae bacterium
CAGCAGTTCTCGCTCAGCACAGAGCCCTTGCAGCCAATGGTTCTGTGCGCACTTAAAGACAAACTTTTCGCGCTATTCCCTGCAATTATCAAAAAAACACTTGACAGCTTTTCAGGCACCAAAAAATTATTTTTCCAGACCTTTGTAAAACATGCTTATCTAGCACCTACAGTATCTCTCCACGGCATTCTATGATATTTTTTGGTTGCCGTTCTGGATAGTCTTCCAATATACCCGTGAGAGGGCTTTCATGAGCTCGAAAAAACGTGTGCTATCATTGTCTTCTTGGTTTTACAGGAGGTGACATGAGTAGGGTATCCACTATAGCTAAAAAACATTTGAACTTTAATTCATTGCACAAAACATTTTCTGATCAGCTTTTAAATATCCCAGATCCAAGACGGCAAGCAAGCTGTGCTTATAGCTTGCATGATACAGTTATGAGTGGGTTTGCGTGTATGTATTTTCAGAATTCTACGTTATCTCAGTTTCAGCGGTGCATGGAAGATAGCGGAAAAAAGAACAATTTAGCAGCTTTATTTAATGTCAAAACAACACCTAAAGATACACAGTTTCGAGAGATTATTGATGACGTTAAAAGCGAAGCCTTTAGGCCTGTATTTAAAAGCTATTTTGAAAAACTGCGACGCAGTAAGTATCTTGAATCATATCAAGTTTTACCCAATCTCTACCTCTGCGCTATTGATGGGGTTTATCACCACTCTTCTGGCAAAATTCATTGCAACCAATGCCTCACTAGAAAACATAGAAACGGTTCTGTAACCTATAGTCATGGCGTTCTACAAGGGGCCTTTGTGCACCCAGATAAAAAGCACATTATCCCCACTATGCCTGAACCCATCGCTAATTCTGATGGCACTAAAAAACAAGACTGCGAAATCAGTGCAGCCAAGAGGTTTATCCAAAAGTTAAGAGCAGACCACCCCCGATTGAATATCCTTATTGTCGGCGATGGCCTGTTTTCTAAAGGTCCTATGGTGAATCATGTGCTGGCCGAAAAAATGCATTTCTTGTTTGTCGCCAAACCTAAGGATCACAAACACATGATGGGATGGGTTGCTGCACAGGATAGTCCACCTCAGATTGTTGCTACCGACATAGAAGGTCAACACCATACGTATACTTACCTAAACAAAGTTCCTTTGAATGCAAAGGAAGATGCCCCTATCGTCAATTATATTCATTATGAGATAACCAATAAAGAGGGCAAGGTCACCTATAGAAACAGCTGGGTAACAGACATAACGGTGGATGACTCTAATGTCATACAGTTAGCGAAAGCGGGGCGTTGTCGGTGGAAGATTGAAAACGAGTGCTTTAATACGCTGAAAAACCAAGGCTATAATCTCTCGCATAATTTTGGCCACGGTAAACAGAACCTCAGCCATAACATGTACTTACTAACGCTGCTGGCATTTTTCTTTCACCAAATATTTGAA
>JAUZRG010000187.1 GCA_030950585.1 Mariprofundaceae bacterium
CTAGGAGGCTGTCCGATAATGAAGATCGTAGCGAGGGAAAGTGAGATTGAGTTGGATTTTCGCCCCATTTGAGGCGAATAGCAGGGACTATTTAACGATAATGGGGTGGAAATACGGCCAATACCCGCTTTTACGCAGTAGGTTTGTCATTATCGGACAGCCTCCTAGGAGGCTCAAACCACACCCACGTATAACTTTGCCTCATGCGATGCAAATTTATGCCTTTGATCATCGATTCCACGCAGCTGATTTCGCTGAGCAACATTCTCCCACTCCTCTACAGCTTCGGCAACTTCAAGCATGATTGCATCGGATTCTTTTTTATTTAAGTGAAAGTGGGCATATGCAGCCATGGTTGTTTCAATGACATCTGGAGATGATTTGTCATAAATATGTAGGGCATGAGGATCGCCATAGTTACCGCTCAAGGTCATATCAAAAGCAGGTGAAAGCTTCCATGTTCCATTAATATATAAGAAGCCGTGATTACGAAGGTGGTCATCCACATTTGAAGTGATGATGTTAAATACCATGCGGCGGAAAAGCTGGTGCAAGCACGATATGTCACAGATCCTACTCATTTCATCTGCGAGATCAGCGTATGAGGATTCATCGCTCTCACCATCATGCAAATCCAACAGTGTCATGGCTGACATATAATGAATTCTTGTTGCTTCAGGGGTTCTATCAAAGCGCTCTAAAAGAAGAGCATGACGTTTTCTATCACCATGAAGTGTTGCAGCAGCGACATGAATACCGGCCTTTTTTGCCAGTTCAAGAAGCACAAACTCCCAACCTTCAATATCATCAATATCATTGGGCTGTGGTAATTTCGCTAATTTAAAGCGGCCATCATGATCTTTGACCATGAGTTTCGCTCGCGCACCACCCAATGACACATTACTCATAAGCGCGGAGTAATCATTCCGTTCACCATTAATCATCGCGTCAGTTAAACGAATGAATTTAGGCAATGAAGATACTGGGGGAATATCATCCCGCTCACCGATAAATGTAATGCCTCCATCCAATGAAAATCGTAAGGCTCCCATACGCATATCATCGGATAATTCTAATAAATAGTGCATATCAAGTATCTGACCTTTATGACCATGCATATGCAATTTTTTATCAATTAGCTTACGTCCCCAACGATCTGGAGCCACATCTGAAAATATTGGGTGTAATCCTTGAGAGTAATGGGTTTTATTTTCTACAGCCATGGTTGGAGATAAAGAAAATCCCTGTTCAATCCATTGTTCATCATAGGTGAAGGTAAACGTATTCCTATTGCAATAAAGTGTGCCTACAGGTTTTCCATAACCATGTATAAACACCCCGACGTGTGATTTCACTGCACCCATCTCTTTTTCACTCGCTTGGGTAGCTGTTCAATCTCAAGATCTCGGGAGATAGGGTCTACGGACAAGTCCGCAAGTTGTCCTATGCCTTTTTTAATACCAAGAATGAATAACACTCTCCCAATAATGCCAATTGCGACATTAGGACTCCCATTCTCAATTTTACTTAATGTTCCTCGTGATATGCCTGTTCTTTCGCTCAGCTCATCCATAGTGAACTTTCGACGAATGCGAGCATGCCTTATATCCTCACCGAGCTTTTTACACTCAGCAAGCACTTGGCGCGGAACTGCATCTTTAGCAAGAGATCTCATTGTTTACCTTAATGTTTAATATAACAATCGCTATAATGACATAACGTATATTTTAATGCACATTAGAATCTAAAAACGGTACCTGACTTTCATAACGTGATCATGGAATAGCGGTGCCAAGGTTTTGTTATTTTTTAGCCTTTAGCTTGATCCGAACGCAGTGAAGACCAAATCAGTGCTCTTACAGCTATCGCTAAAAAGCCGAATACACCAAACACAGCATGGGCAATGAT
Organism: Mariprofundaceae bacterium; assembly: GCA_030950585.1. GTDB lineage: Bacteria > Pseudomonadota > Zetaproteobacteria > Mariprofundales > Mariprofundaceae > JAUZRG01. Next base: position 1,909 of record JAUZRG010000187.1, read on the forward strand.
GGCAATCTAAGTGTTGTTTCTGATTTGAACAACAGCAGGCAAAATAAAGAAAATAGGAGAGGCAGCGAGAATCGCTGAGCCGTGTCAGCCCCTAAGTTATTTTAAGTTTATGATGATCAATATAAAAGACACATTGATAGATTATCCTCACCCTACCCTCTCAAAATAAACTGGCCTTGTTGCAGCTCTTCATCCTCAGGAAGAAGCTTGAATGCGGGGATCAAAATAAACGGGGTTTATTAAAATACTTTGTTTGACTGTTTGTGTATGTGTGTTCGTCCATAGCTTGTGCGTAAGAAAAGTCGGCCATGTTTGTGATGAAGGTGCGTAACATCAGTAAGTTGTCTTTATGCCGTTTAAAGTAAATATATGAGTTGATAAAATACGACTTTTTGACAATGTTTATATTGTCTTTGTGATGCAGGAGCTATGCGATGAGCAGGCAAAACAGAGCTTTGGCTCGAAAACAACTGGATTAGACACTTTATAAGCTTGCAGAAATCAAACAAACACAAGCACCTATGCGGGGTTGAATTCGTGCGATTCGTGATGCGATAGAGGTATGACGGGCGAACAGCTTGGACGGCGCATTGGTGTACAAAAGCAGCGCGTAGCAGCATTGTAAAAAGGCGAAGTGGCAGGCACTGCCAACATCAATTCTATGAAAAAAGCAGCTGAAGCTATGGATTGTGTCTTTGTGTATGGACTGGTTCCCAGAGATAGTCTGGAAAGCAGTGTACAGCGACAGGCGCGTCAATATGCTGAGAAACTTCAGAGCATGATTCAACATACGATGATGTTGGAGCAGCAAGGCCATGGTGAGTGAATCGTTTATTCGTCAGTTACACAAGAAGATGTTTGGCAGTGTATGGCGCTGGGCAGGAGAGTTTCGCAAATTCAATAAAAACATTGGCGTACCTCGGGAAATGATAGGAATTGCATTGCGTCACTTGTGCGAGGATGTGAACAACTGGATTGAACATGAAACATTCAGCGCAGATGAGATTGCAGCGCGTTTTCATCACCGCCTAGTAGCGATTCATCCCTTTGCCAATGACAATGGCTGCCATGCCAGAATGATTGCGGACTTGCTTTTGAAAAAGAGCTTGGGTGAGATACCTTTTAGTTGGGTCAGAGGGGGACATCACAACAATGAATAATTGCAGAAAAGACTATATATAGGCATTGCAAAAGGAAGATAAAAATGATTATTCGCTGCTGCTAACATTTGTGCGTTCATCATCATGAACGAAGCCCAAACTTGCAGGTCTACTAATTCTATACCCGTCCCCACCTCAAAAGGCAGGATTTCAGCAAGTCGAGAAGCGTCCACCTTCTTCGTTACAAAAGCTTGGCTTAGAGCGACTAACACTGCGCTTTTAAGCCTCGAATCTGGACGCTTCTCGACTTGTCCTACGGGAGCTTAGGAGGAAAATCAGAGCTGCGTTACAACGCTTGAAAAGGACTAGCCATTCTCTACACGCTGTGCCTTGCTCTGAATTCCCTCCTAAGCTCTGAAACATGCATTTTGAGGTGGGACGGGTATATAAGTTGAGCCTATCGCTATTCATAGGCTAGACTTGGCTCATGCTTTTATCCAAATACCTTGCGCCAACCTTGCGCGACACCCCCGCCGATGCAGAAGTCATCTCCCATCAATTATTACTACGTGCTGGTTATATCCGACGTGTCAGCAGTGGTATTTATGACTTATTACCTTTGGGTCTTAAAGTCTTACGCAATATTGAAACCATTGTGCGTGAAGAACTCGATCAGACAGGTGCACAAGAACTATTGATGCCAATGGTGCAGCCTGCTGAGTTATGGCAGGAGTCTCAACGCTGGCAGAAATATGGCAAAGAATTGTTGCGATTCAAAGACCGCCATAACCACGAAGCCTGCCTTGGCCCGACCCATGAAGAAGTGGTGTGTGACCTCGTGCGCCGTGACTTGCGCTCTTATCGCCAATTGCCTTTAACGGTTTATCAAATTCAATCAAAATTTCGTGATGAAGTGCGTCCACGCTTTGGTTTGATGCGTGGCCGAGAATTCACCATGAAGGATGCTTATTCTTTTCATGCCGATGAAGATTGCCTAAGCAACGAATATCAAAACATGTTTGATGCTTACACCCGTATTTTTAGCCGCCTTGGCCTGAGTTTCCGCGCTGTGGAAGCAGACACAGGTTCTATTGGTGGTGATAAATCCCATGAATTTCACGTCTTGGCACAATCAGGTGAAGACTTGATTATGCATTGTTCAGGTTGTGACTATGCAGCTAACCAAGAAAAAGCCGTGTCCAAGAAAGAGATTTCAAGCACCTCTAACAGCCAACTTCCTCAAGATGTCAGCACCCCTGCCAGCAAAGCTGTTGGTGATGTTGCTGCCCTTTTAGATTATGCAGAAAGCCAAATCATTAAAAGTATGGCTTATCATGTGCAAGGTGGCGAATACGATGGTCAATGTGTTTTGGCCTGTGTGCGTGGTGACGACCAAATTCAAGAAATCAAACTGATGCGCGCCTTAGGTGCTGATGAGATTCAACTTGCTGATGAAGCACAAGTTCAAAGCATGGGCTCTGTCTCAGGTTATATTGGTCCCGTTGGCATAAATGCCCCTGTTTGGATGGATCAACAACTCAGCACAGCCCAAGGCATGATCTGTGGTGCCAATCAAGCCGACACACATCGCCAACACATCAATGTGGAACGTGATATCACAGAAGCCAACTTTGCTGATTTACGCAATGTGCAAGAAGGTGAATCTTGTGTGCATTGTGGTGGCGAGATTGAAAGCTCGCGTGGCATCGAAGTCGGTCATATCTTCACCTTGGGTGATGTCTATTCCCAAGCCATGCAAGTGGGCTTTCTTAATAAACAAGGTAGACGCGCTATCACCACGATGGGTTGCTATGGCATTGGCATATCTCGCCTTGTTGCTGCTGTAGTTGAGCAATGTCATGATGATGATGGCATTTGTTGGCCCAAACAAATTGCACCTTTCCATGTCTCACTGATTACCTTGGGTCAAAGTGAAACGGTTCGCACCGCCTCTAAAGAGGTTTATGATCAACTACAAGAAGCTGGCATTAGTGTGCTTTGGGACGAACGCAAAGAACGTCCTGGTGTGAAGTTTTGCGATGCTGAATTGATGGGCTTTCCAGTCCAAATCATTGTGGGTGATCGTGGCCTCAAAGAAGGTCATGTTGAATTCAAAGCACGTCGTGACGAAGAAAAAACCAGTGTCACATTGAGCAATATTATCACCCATACGCAACAACACCTTGCCCTTTAATAGCAAAGAGCTGTCTAAACGACTTGGGGGCATAGCTCCCAAAGTCGCTTTAGGTCTTGTCTTGATTGTGGGTTTTTTGTTTTTGCTGGTTTATTGGCGAGCATTAACACCCGAACAACATCAGGATATCACCGAAAATAATCTGATTTATCAAAACTTTGCGAAATACAAAGTGACTGAAAGTCATCGTGTTATCGAGCTAAGCGCTGCCGAGAAGCAACGTATCCGCCAAACGATGTTGCAACAAGCCAAAGTAGCCAAGCTTGACCCCATCATCCTTTCGTTGTCAAAACAGGTTCGACTTCATGTCGCCGATGATTTCACAGCCCAAGGCATTGCCCGCTGGGTGCTGCTCTATGGCGAACGTTATGACTTACCACCTGAATTAATTTTGGGGCTGATTGCTGTTGAAAGTCAGTTTGACCCGTTTGCAGTTAGTGGCGTGGGGGCGCGAGGTTTAATGCAAGTCATGCCTTTTTGGAAAAAAGAACTGGGAACCAAACAAGATAATCTTTTTGAGATTGGCACCAACATTCGTTATGGCTGCGCCATCTTGCGTACTTATATCAATCGATACCGAAGTGTGGGCAGTGCCCTTGCTGCTTATAATGGCTCACTGGGAAGCATGCGCTACCCCAATAAAATTTTTGCCAAAATGCCTCAGTTTGATGCTTATTTAGAATTTAAAAAGAAGCCATCAACACAATAAATCAGCGACTTTTTTAAAAGACATGCGTTAATATTGGGTAAGAAATGCCACTTTTCATGGCCATTAAATCACCGCGTATGTGGTGGTGGAAGCTTCTAAGCTTCCTTTCGGTGCCTAAAACTATCAATTAACAATAAGAACACACCAATGCAAATGCTTGAATCTGCAACATTAAAGGCAGGATAAGCATAGAATTGCCCATCCCAGTCAATATAAAACAATAAAAAATCCACGACATAGCCCAGCTGGCTACGATCCCAAATATTTCCTAGCGCACCAGCCAAGACCAAAATCAAAATCCAACTCACAAAATAATGACCTTGACGCAAACATTGCACCCACCAAGCCAAGACACCCACGGCAATGGCGGATGTCATGCCGACCAAGAAGTTCACACGCCAAGCATCAGGCCAATCGGCAAAAAGAGAAAAAGCAACGCCATCGTTGTGGGCACGGATAATATTAAAAAAACCATCAATCACCACAAAAGAAGTGAAGCTTGGATGCTCTATCCAATATTTTGTCCATTGATCTAAAAAAACGATCACACTTAGCAGCGCAAGCTGCATGCCCACACGATAACTCATGCGATAACCGAAAAACAACGACCACAAAGCTCTGAATGCACCGCATGTTCAGGATGAGCTGCATGACCAATATTCCAACAACGTGGACACTTATTACCCGTCGAATGAGCCACAGTAACCTCAGTGCCTGAAGCAACGCTAGCCACAATCAAAAGTTGCTCTAAGGGTTCACCAAGCACAGCCAACAAGTCGTAGCTTTCTTTAGGGATAGTAATATCTGCTTCCAAAGCAGAACCAATATGTTTATCTTTTTTAGCCACATCAAGCGCGCTATTCACCTGTTCACGCAAACTTTCAAAGTGCGCCCAAGCTTCATGATGAATGCCCACTTCAAGCACTTCATCAAAGGTTTGCAGATGAATACTTTCATCCACAGAGGCAGGTAAATGTGCCCATGCTTCTTCAGCTGTGAACGGAAGAATCGGTGCGATTAAGCGAATCAAGGTATCCGCGATCTGATGCAAGCTTGCCCGTGCCGAACGGCGACGCACTGAATTAGCTTGATCACAATACAAACGATCTTTAATCACATCCAAATAAAAACCACCCAAGTCTACCGAGCAAAAGCGGTGAATATTTTGATGGATACGATGAAAACGGAAGGCTTCAAAATCTTCTGCAACTTGTGTTTGCAACAATGCCAAACGATACATGGCCCAACGATCAAGCTCTGAACGATCTTCGACAGCCACACCATCTTGAGCAGCATCATAATCATTTAGATTACTCAACAAGAAACGAATAGTATTGCGAATACGACGATAAGATTCAGAAAGCTGACGCACGATATTATCTGAAATCCGAATATCATCCGAATAATCTTCAGCCGTGACCCATAAGCGCAAAATATCTGCACCCATTTGCTCAATGAGCTTCTGTGGAGCCACCACATTACCCCGTGATTTTGACATTTTATTGCCTTTGGCATCCACCACAAAACCATGTGTTAGCACCGTTTTAAAGGGTGCTTTGCCGCGTGTTCCCACGCCCACCAACAAAGAAGACTGAAACCAACCACGATGTTGATCCGAACCTTCTAAATACAAATCAGCAGGAGCTTGTAAGTCTTCGCGTGGCTCTAAAACACAAGCATGCGAGACACCCGAATCAAACCACACATCTAAAATATCTGTTTCTTTCGTAAAGGATTTATCACCACAGTCAGGGCATGAAGCATTCTCAGCCAAGAAGCTGGAAACATCTTCACTAAACCAAACATCAGCACCTTTTTCTGCCACTTTCAAGGCAATGCGTTCAATCACTTCAGGTGTGGTCACAGCGTGCGATGAACATGATTTACAAGCAATCACGGTGATCGGAACACCCCAATTACGTTGACGAGAAACACACCAGTCAGGGCGTGATTCCACCATACTATTGATGCGTTTTTCACCCCAAGCAGGAACCCATCTGGTTTTTTTCACTTCAGCCAAAGCTTTGTCACGCAACCCATCATGCGCCATGCCAATAAACCACTGCGGCGTGGCACGGAAAATCAACGGTGTATGACAACGCCAACAATGCGGATAACTATGTTTCACTTTACTGTTAGCCAATAAAGAACCTGTTTCTTGCAAATGCTCTACCATCGCAGCATTGGCCTTAAACACATGCGTGCCACCCACCACAGGGGTTTGAGGCACAAAAATACCCGCATGATCCACAGGATTGAATGCTTCGATGCCATAAGCCAAACTAATATCATAATCTTCTTGACCATGACCCGGTGCGGTATGCACACAGCCTGTACCCGCATCAAGCGTGACATGATCACCGAGAAGAATCGGTGCATCTTGCTCTAAATAAGGATGACGAAAAACTTTATTTTCTAAAGACTTAGCGGCAAAACAAGATAGCACTTGAAAATCATCAACCTGCAAGGCGTGCATCACACTTTCGACCAAGTCTGTCGCCAATATCAAGATCTCACCAGCTTCTAAATTAGCGTTCTCATGATTTGTGCCAATTTTCACAGCACTATACTCTAAATTAGGGCCAAGGGTGACGGCTTTATTGGCAGGAATTGTCCACGGGGTGGTCGTCCAAATTACCACTGAAACCTTGCCTCTTAAACTGGCATCCACATCACTTAAATCTTGGGCTGCGGAAAATTTCACATGAATCGAATGCGAGACATGCTCTTCATGCTCAACTTCAGCTTCAGCAAGGGCTGTTTGGTCTTTCACACACCAATGCACAGGTTTGGCACCACGACGTAAATGACCTGAATCTAAAAACTTACCAATTTCACGCACCGTATTGGCTTCATAAGCATAATCCATCGTCACATAGGGATGATCCCAATCACCCATCACACCCAAACGTTTAAACTCTTCACGCTGGATATTCAACCAGTCAGCAGCATAATCACGGCAAGCTGTGCGAAACTCATCTGAAGAAATATCTGCTTTTTTGCGTTTCTTCTTGGCAAACTTTTCTTCTACTTTTAATTCAATGGGCAAACCATGACAATCCCAACCTGGAACATAAGGTGCATTAAAACCCATCATCGAACGAGAACGAACCACCAAGTCTTTCAATACTTTATTGACTGCATGTCCAATATGAATATTACCATTCGCATAAGGAGGGCCATCATGCACAATGTATTTAGGGGCATCTTTACGCTTTTCACGCAAAGCTTCATAAAGTCCTTCTTCTTCCCACTTTTTCAGCCACTTAGGCTCAGCCTGTGGCAATTTTCCACGCATGGGAAAATCAGTCTTGGGTAAAAAGATCGTTGGACGATAATCAAATTTTTCTTGATCGGACATTTGGGCCTCCACAATGGGTGGCGAAGTTTAACGATACATTCAGCTATTGAAAGAGGAGAAGCTTTAAACCTTAGTAACATCCTATTTATTTTCACTCCGACGTTGCATAAAATAAGCTCCCAAGACCAAGGTGGCTCCAAAAACAACCAAAATAAGAATATGCTCCACCATACTGCCTTGCTTAAAGTCATCAAAAGTGATTTTAAGCGTAATCACTAAGCATAAAGGCACGGTCATTGCTCGTAAAACCTGATAATAGGTTTTTATATTGGGCAACACAAAAAGCACTATCAAATGTAGCAACCAGAAAAAGGTCAGTGCGATACTGAACCAATCATGCAGCCATAAATACAATAAAACACTATACATCAAGGAAAAACAAAGATGTGAAATAACCAAGAGTATTGGATAAAGAGCTAAATCCTTCCACGCTTGATTAAAGTCACCATGCCGCCCATGCACCAAAGTCGTCGCCATCAATACTGAAAGCACCATCAAAAAAGCATATAATAAAGAGCCACCTATATAAGTCATATAAAGCATGGGGATCGGCATCAAGCTCGTCACACTATACAAAACGGGAAATTGCCCATTCAACAAACGATAAGCAGGTGAACGCCAACTCACCCAAAAAGTAATGCCTTGCACCAACAAGCAACCCAACATCCAGCCACTCGACCACGACAAGCTCCAAAGAATCAAACTAAGCAATGAAAAATAAAAACCATTTAAAATAAAGTAATGGTATAAATCATGGGTATGACGTAAAACTTTGGCCTTCACAAAAGAAAATAATATCACAAAATAAATCGGTGCATAGAGTAAAGACAATGTTTGATATGGCTCAGTCAGAGACCACAAAATCTGATAGTAAAAGCTTAGGCTTAGCAGTGCCGCAATAAGCGTTAACAACACATGCATGATAAAATAAAGACGATCCCGTTGCCATAAATGCATCAGAAACATCAAAAAGGCCGAACCCCACAAGGCAAGGCCAAACCATGTTGGACTTAAAAAGAACACATCAGCAAGCCAACACGTTGGCAATAACACATAAAGCGTTTGCATCATGGGCGCAACAAGCCTTGCCCGTAACCCTGTTGCTTCATAACGACGATACAAGCAAGGAACCACAAACAATAATCCCAGTAAACCAAGCCATACCAATTGCATATCCCAATCAAGTAACAAAAACATCAATTTCTTTTGCTGATAAAAAGCATACAACAATTGCAGCAACACAGTGGCCATCAAAGCAATCGCCATAAACTCGGTGGCCAACAGTTTTAAAGATAAAGCACGCACCAACAAAATCAGGCTCAACGGCAAGGCAATGATCATCCAAGTATCAGGCATCAAAATATAAGCAGTATACGCCGCCATCAAGATCAACCACAACGACAAACCTTCACTTAGAAAACATGCAATGAGTTTCTCTCGTACATTCGTCACGGCTGCAAACATCGTCAACATCAGCAACGCAAATTTGCTAAACACACCCATCGACAGTAAATCAATCCAAAGCCATGAAAAAGAAGTTAATAAGCTGAAGTCCAACCACAACATTTCCAGCATCCAGTACCATGTATTGCCAAAGGCCAATAACATGAGAAAATAGGCTGATTGGCGTAACACACGCATTTTCAATAAAAAGCTAAGCAGTAGAACCACCGAGGCCTCCAGTCCCCACAATACAGGTGACCAGACACTTCCGATAAGATGAATCACACCCATGCACAAGGCAGCAGACATCATCCATAAAATCACACCTTGCGTCTCTCTCTTGAAACCATAACACAGGCCAAACCCACCTAAAAACAACAACAAAGCATTGCCTAAAAAAACCAACACACGCCAAGATGATTCGACTTGAAAAAACACAAATAAAACAAAAGAAGCAAAACTCATCAATAAAAAAAGTTCCGATAAACGTGATTGACCCGAGCCAAAAAGGTAAAGAAAAGCGAAAAGATAAAGTAAGAAAAAACCTTGCACTGCCAATAAATAATAAAATGAACCGATGAGTTCACTCACTTGCAGCACTGGAAATAAAAGACAACACAAAGCAGCTAAGCTCATCGCAAAAACAAAATATACCATATTAAACCAACTCAAACGCTGCACAAGATATAAACTCACTGCACTCAAGCACCATAAGTAAACAATCGCACCCAGCAACTGAATCTCATGCATGGCATAAACCACAAGATAAAGACTAAAAGAAAAAGATAAAAAGAAGAGAGCTTTGACACGATAACGGTAGGCATAGGCATAAATAAGCACATTCAGACCGATAAATAGGGCAAACATCCATCCAACACCAAAGCTCTTGCCTTTGATCATCAATAGCCACAGCAGACTATAACTCATTAAACAACCCACAAAAATGGCTAAAGAAGCAATCATGCCTTCAGAACTGGCTTTCCACTTAGCCCAAATACCACCGATAATAAAGGTACAAGAAATCACCGCACCCAAGCTTAACCACTTGGTCAACGACAACTGACTCAACATATCCACCAGTAAATAAATAAACCCCGTGAAGATCATGCCAAAGCCCAATGCAGCAAAGAAAAAAGTACCTTTGCGCCCCTCTTCACCTTTGCGCTGATAAAACATTTTAAAGGCTGTGCCTAAATCTTTGACGGTGGAAACGATTTCCAGTGTTTTATACACAGGCGGTAAGATTTCTGATTTCAAAATACTTTTTATATCTGTACTTTGATCTTCTTGCAGCTCTAAACGTTCAATTTCTTGCTGGTACGAAACTATTTTTTCCTCAGCGATTTGAATCTCATTTAGGCGTTTTTTGATGGTATGGTGAAGACGGTTCATCTCAATGTGAACCGTCTGAATTTGCTTCTCAGCTTGAAGGACAAGATGACGCATCTCATCCATATATTGTTTTTCTTCTAAAAACTCACTGCTCGCCAGCTCAGCTTCATCATAAGCCCCGTCTTCATCTTCAAGACGAGCTGCAAGAGCCTGATAACCTTTATCTAGTTGAGACAATAGCTGTTGTTGTTGCGATAGATCTCCTTGCAGTGTTTGCAGTAAATCTATCGCAACGTCTTTATCATGCTCAAAAGCTTGTACATTGCCATGCAAGGCATGAAGGTCATACTCAATTGTGTATGACTTTTTCAAAGAAACACCACCCGATAACCATCAGCAAGCTTAACCCATAAAAAAGTCATCACATCATCCTTTTTAAGCGGTGGTAAAACGCCATGTTCGCGTTAAGGTCGCACCACCATCCAAACTATACTGCACACTCATTTGATATTGCGTTAAAGGTTTGAGCTTTTGATGGGGAATAAAAAACACCGATTCTGTGGTTAAGATAGCATGCGGATCTGTGTTTTTATCCAAGGTCTCCACCACCAAAACATTGCCCGTTGCCACCTCAGTAAAACTTGCACTGGACACCACCAACACATGACTCGGTGCATACATACTCATCACGCCCCCAGCCACCTGCCCGACCACCACCGAACCTGCCAAGGGATCAGGAATTTCACCATAAAAATCAATGGGCGCGCTGCTATAACCATCAGCAGGATACACATACAATGGCATCGCCACCGTGTTCACAGGCTTCACCACATCAATAATAGTGCCATCCAACGCCGCCGTGGCCACACTGGCCACACCCACATGGCTGGTATAAGCATGTAGCAAGGGTAACTGGTGATAAACAGAGTTGATTAATTGATCGACTGCTGCATATTGATCCGAATAAGAGCCAATGGATTCAGCCACATAAGCATCATAGAAAGGCGTTGTGCGCACTTGCACATAGCGATCAAGTGGTGAAGCACCTGTAAACGAAATGAGGCCAGCTGTTTCCGTGTGTACCAGCTGGGTTAAGTTATTGTTGATCATGTAGTTCACATGATTTTGTGCTGTTTGATTCAAAGCAGCATCTTCAGTCACAGGGTTAATGCCCACCAACTGCCGAAAGAAATTGATACGTGTGGTCGCAATAGAAGGTGTTGCCACAGCTGCAAACACAGCAGTGGTTCCCCCCGTAACGGCTGGACTGGTGACGGCTGCATTGGTTGTTGTCGTATTGGTTGTCGTTGTCGTGGTATTGGGTGTTGCTGTTGTTGCACCTCCACCACCACTACATGCACTTAAGCTCATCAATAAAGCCATTGCCAAGAATTGGCACTCTGTTTTAATATCCTGAAAACGCATATCTCCCCCATGTTTTTTTAATGGTCTATTTCTTTAAGTATGTCAGTGTCATGTCTAACTGTTGATAGCTACGAAACCGCGCCCGTGACATCTGCAAGAGCTGTTCATCCCAGCCATCCACAAAATCCACAATATGCACAAAACCATTCAAATCAGGCGGCACTTCACAGCCTGCATTGATAAGCACTTGGGCTTTGTTGTCATGCACAATGGATGTGGATAATAAAATAGGCTGAGCTGCATTTTGTTCGAATTGTTGCCGATCAATGCCATGTGCCAAAAAAGAATCGGCTGAAATAGTCCATAAGCGTTCATCCAATGCGGTCATCACCAAATCATCAGGGCACAACACCAACACACTAGGATGCACACGCCCACGTTTTAAAAGTAAGCGTGCAATACCTTCAATGCGATCTGGTTTATCTAAATGTTGAAAAAAAACTTCAGTCTTTTGCAAAACGCCTCTTCCCAAGCCATAAGGCTACCATGATAGATAGGGTCGGAACCCACCAATGCATAGACTGTGCCGTTTGTGGCTGCACACGATAATTAAAAGCCAATACAGCCGACAACACAAGCAATAAGGCTGCAATCACATACCAAGTCTTCGCCGTGTTTTCCCATACCTTGATTGGTTTTTGATGAACATATGACCAACAGTAGTAAGAACTCAGCAGACCCAAGCTTAGACCCACCAGCACATCAATGGGAAAGTGAACCCCCACATACATTCGCCCATAAGCCCCAACAGCACACAAAGCCACGGCAAGCCATGCTTCCCAACGCTTATAACCATAAAACAATAAAAAAATCACAGCCATTGCACCCAGCGAAGCTGAATGCCCTGATGGAAAGCTATGCCGACTCAAGCTATCACCGAGCACAATCACATCGTCTAAGACCACAGGTGGACGCGGTGCTTCAAACAAGCGTTTGAGAATTTGAGCTAACAGACCCGAAAGCAAGAAAGCCAAAACCCCTGCAAGTCCGACCCTGAAATTGGCCAACATCAAGACGCACATGATCACAGCCACAACCAAACCATCACCAAGCCCGCCAATCACCCCAATCCACTGATCGGCGATAAGCGAGCGCGTATGATTCACCCATAAAAAGATCTCATGGTTCCACATCACGGTGATGGCATAAAGCAGCACCAAGGTGCTGCCAATGATCCATCTTTTAAACAGCATTTTTCTCTAAAAAATCCACAGTCAATGCCACACCAGCACCCGTCGCACCCGACACACAAAGGTCAGACCCTTCCATGTTCCAAGCCGTGCCAGCAATATCAAGGTGAACCCAAGGCCGCTCATCCACAAAACGGGATAAAAAGCATGCCGCTGTCACTGTGCCTGCTGCACGGCCACCTGTGTTTTTAATATCTGCAATCTTGCTTTCGATTTGCTCTTGGTATTCCTCAAACATTGGCATTGGCCAAGCACGATCACCTGAAGTCATCGATGCAGCATGCACTTGATCAATTAAATCTTGATTGTTACCAAGCAAACCACTGGCTTGCGCACCCAAAGCAATCACACAAGCACCCGTCAAGGTGGCATAATCAATCACACAAGCAGGATCTTGTTCACAAGCATAAGTCAAAGCATCAGCCAAAATAATACGGCCTTCAGCATCGGTATTTAAAACTTCAATGGTCACACCTTTATAGGATTCCAGCACATCACCAGGCTTATACGCTGAAGCACTTGGCATGTTTTCTGTGGAAGAAATAAAACCTTTCACATTCACAGGTAAGTTCATCTCAGTGATGGCTTTAAACACACCCAACACAGCCGCAGAACCACACATATCAAATTTCATTTCATCCATCGCAGGTGATGGTTTGATCGAAATCCCACCCGAATCAAAGGTCAAACCTTTGCCCACAAGCGCGATGCTTTTTTGCTCAGGCTTGCCACCTTGATAATTCAAGACAATAAAACGTGGCTCTTCGCTTGAACCTTGGTTCACTGCCAATAATCCACGCAAGCCTTGGTGCTCAATGGCGGCCTTATCCCACACTTGCACATCTAGTTTTGGATGACTCAAAGCTTCAGCTTGATCACCTAAATAAGTCGGTGTACAAACATTTCCCGGTTCATTGCCAAGGTTTCTGGCCAAGATCATACCCGATGCCACTGCTTTTGCTTTTTGAAGCGCTGCTTGTGCTTGCTCTAAATCAGCATCGGCATTCACAGCAATACTGATATGCGATAGCACGCTGGCCTTTTTTGCCTTGGTTTGGTGATGCGTGAACGCATAAAGACCCAACCAAACACCTTGGGCAACAGCATGAACTTTCTCAGCCAAGCTGGCACCACCAACACTTAAATCGGTGAAATATAAGCTGGCTTTTTCAACACCTGTTTTTTGCAATTGACGCGCGACTTTCGCAGCCAAACGCTGTAATTTCATTAAGCTTAAATCATCTGAACCAGAACCAACCAACACAAGACGTGATGCCTGCATACCAGCCACATCATACAAAATGCCCCAGTCACCAAAATCACCTTTTTGATCACCAGTAGCCAAATAACGGCTTAGGCATTGTTGAGAAGCCTCATCCACTTGTTGCGCGGATGTGCTTAACACTTGTTCATTCGCCAATGCAATCACGGCAGCATCGTGACCACATGTCATCACGGTATCGGTACTCACTTCAATATGAATCATTGCTTACATCACCCCTTTCAAAAAAGAATAGCGCATCCTAACTAGAGGAAGATGTGATAGCACCTAATATGGATATCGTGATTGAAAAATGTTGGGGGCACATCCCAGATCATGAAGAAACACCGTAGGGGTTCCCCTTGTGGATACCCGATAACCGATCATGAAAAAAACACAGGATTATCCATCGCAAGCAAGATGACCACCGTAAAAAAAGGGTACCCACAAGGGGCATCCCTACCATAGGTAATCCGGTGGAAGGTCGAGACCAGACACAACCATCAATATGATTCTTGAGCCCTTTTACTCAACCAAAATATTGCACCAACTTTTCTTTTGGGACTTTCGATCTATGAACAAGGTGTTCGTTGTGGGTAAAAGAGGGTTAGCAAGTAATCTAAAAATGTAGGGTGCAATAACCAACGGGCATTGTACCGTGTGAACTCCACGATACTAAATTACTTTATTTTAGCTGATAAATTTTGGTGTAATGCCTTTCAGTTATTACACCCTACTACTACTCGTTTCTAAACACCATGCTTTTTAGGGGGGATTACCAATGTTAGTCATAACTCTGGCCACTTTGATTCGTAAATATTATTGTTGGTGAGTTAGATACAAAAAAATGAATTTCTTTCATCTCTTTAAATATATTTTCTTGAGTAAATAAAAAATTATATTTACTACATGTATAAATAATTTGAATTTCTCGTTTATTTCTTTGATAGCTTTTAGTTACCAAGGAAACAAAACGAGCTGTTTCATTATAAGGGAAAGGATTAAATAAATAGAAAATATTAACAGAATCTAATGTTTTCTTATTGATCTTGAAAATATCAGAGTTTATTAATTTAATTCTGTTATCTTTTTTGTCCTTGAAATTTGATACTGAAATAGAGTGTAGGCAATCATCTATTTCTACTCCATATATTTTTATAAAATCAAACTTTTTAGCTAAAAACAATACAGCTCCTTTGCCACTACCAACATCTAGAAAAACTTTGTGATTTGTGTTCAGAGTTTTAAAGATAGTTTTAACTTCATATAGTTTACTTTGTTTATAATTACAGGATGTTACTTCTTCAGAAAAATCTTTTTGTAAGATAATATCAAAAAGTTTTTGGTATAAGTGATCTGCGTAAAATATTGTTTTTCTATATATTAGTTTAATTAAGAATTTAATTTTGATGGTTACTTTATACATTATCTATTATTTTAGGACACTTATG
>JAUZRG010000188.1 GCA_030950585.1 Mariprofundaceae bacterium
TTAGCATCGTCAAACGCGCCATCGATATTGGCAATCATCATGGCATCGACCATGAAATTGTATTTTATATCTCTGGTTGCAAAGGATTGCATCATGTCCAAAATCATTTTTTCATCAGGATTTTCTGCGAAGTTGATAAATGTTTCCAACATATCTTCACTAAGCCCAAAGCTGTTGATGAGAATCGAAAGGTATTCGCGCTCTTTGTCACAGACTGATCCATCTTCATGGGTAATCAGCACTAGACCATTGAGATAGTGAATCATTTGTTCTTGTTCTAGCTCTCTGCATGGGTGCTTTTCAAAGCTGAGTGTTTGGACTTTTACTTTTTTCAATAAATTTAATACTGACATTATTTTTCCTCGATTGATTTGACTTCGATGTCATCAGGATTTGATACATCTAATCTCATCGGTTGTGGTTGATTTGGGATGCATGGCATGTTTTGCTGGTGTTCCAATTGTTGATCTAAAAACTTCATGCGATCTAAGACAATTTGAGATGATTGTTCTAAGACCTGCTCTTTTGATTGTATGGCAGACATGACCATGAGTTTTTGCCTTTCGTGTAATGCTGCTAATTTGTGCGTAAAAAATGTACCGTTTAGCTCTATCTGTTTATCAACTGATTTTTCATAAAGCCTTGCAGAAGCACTGCCTGCTTCAAATTTGCTCAACATCTCTAACATGCTTGGTAACTGACTCATGTTAAAACGGTCATTGCCTTCTCTTATCTCGTTTTCTAGCCCTAGATAAAGTTTTTCAATCTTTTCTACAACTTCAAAATGCCCATGTTCGATTAAGGTTAATCTCTCTTGTGCGATTTGATTTAAACTTTGCATCATCTCTTTAAGGATTTTGGTACTATGTTCAAATCCTTTTTGATGCGCTTCCATGATCATGAGTTGCATCTCACTATTCATCTGAATAATTTCTTTTTGTGCCTCAATGGCTCTGTCCATTTTACCATTTTCTAATTCGGCTACTTTGACTCTGTCTGGTTCGTAGATCGTTTGTGTATTCGATGTTGAGTTACTTGTCGAATTGTGTGTTTTAGAAGAACTATCATCCCCAAACACTGATTTAACCAGACTTACACCTGCACTACATAAATCACCTAACCAGCCCATATTATTCCCTCTCTTTTTGTATGTCTGTTTCCATTTTGAACATCAACTTTGATATTTCTAAATCTTTCTTTTCCAACTCTTTACCATAAATCTCGATGTCATTGAGATATATTTCTAAATTTAAAGCGTGTAAATCGACCATTTGTTGATAGATAGCTTCATAACCTTTGCTTTGTTCTTCTATTTTGAAATCCAACAACTGACTTAAAACCTTATTTAAAAATCTATAGCCTACCTTAGAATCCTCGGCCTTTAAAAGCTCTATGAACCTTGATTGAGAGTTTTTGTATATTTTAAACGTTCTATCTTTGACTATAATTTCTTGAAGTAGTTTGGTTTTTGGGTTTTCTTTATATTTAATGATGATGCCAGAGCGAATCGTGAGATAGAAATCTTCCAAATTATCTTTGATCGTATGTAAAATATTGAAAAGTTCTAATAGGCTATGTTGAGATATTTGACCTATAAAATAGCCTTTGATCAACTGAATATAAAACCGATTTATTTTATCGGTCTCTTTTTCCCATTCTTGATAGACCGCCTCTAAATGCTCTGTTAAATAAGCATCTTTCAGTGCTGTTTCTAATTTACCTTTATCTGTTGTCGTGAATTTTTCTTGTGTCTTTTGCACGAGCTTAAATTGCTTGAGCAGTGCCATGAAAAACGTATCTATAGTTGAAAAGTTATCTAATTTCTTTAGTTGCGTTTCGTAAAGCCTTACAATTTTTGTGGCTGTAAAATTAAAATCTATTTTTTGCAATGATAGTTCTACATCATCAAAAATAGATAATGTGCTATCCACTTTATCGAGGTATTCTAAAGCTTGAGACTTCATGAAAAAAAGCTTGTCTCTCAAATCTTCAAGTGAAAAATCAAACTTTGTTAGGAGATATATTTTAATTTCCATCAAGTTTCTATCTTCTGTTTTTATCTGTTGAAGTTCATGATAAACTTTATTGGAATGATTTAAAGTATCGCTATTTTTTGATATTTGATTGTCTATAGCGTTTAATGCTTTATGAATGAATTCAATCAGGTTTTGGTAGTCCTCCACTGTCGAATTGCTTTGCCATTCAGTAGGAGAAAACGAAAGTTTAAGTTGCGCGCTTAGTATATGTTCAAATAAAATATTCGCCTTGTCTATATCTAAGAGGCATTGGGGAGACCTTATCTTGATATTGATTTCTTTTGAATAAATGATCAATTCATGAATAGATATGGATAACTTTTTAGTGATGATATAAGCCGCCACTTTATCACCGTTTTTTGTGGTCGTTTCAAGATTTTTCAATGTTCACCTTTTTTGACACTCATTTAAATATATTGACTCACGATTTCCCAACGAAAAATATCAATACCTTTACCAAAAACAATCGGTTTCTAGGCTATCTATTCCGTGTTTACTTTAGAGAAAAGGATCAGAAGGAAAAGCCTCGACACCCTGCAATAATGATGCCTATGATGCAATGAGAGGTAGGTTTTTTTTTGGCACTTCAACTCACCCCCTCAATCCACATACGGGCCATACTGATAAATCGGCTCACCATGTAGTTTGCCAAAACAGAACATGACACGTGCTGCACCCTCACATGTGAGGGTGATCTTGGATTCATCTTCGACAAAATATGCTGAGCCTGCATCCAAGATTTTACCATTCACAGACATCGAGCCTGTCACGCCATACACAAAACCACGGAAACCTGCGGTGATGGTTTTATGCCAAGTGGCACCAGCATCTAAACTGACATCCAAATACTCGACTGCTGTTTTCAATGCAACCCGCACCACCATCACCCACAATGGTTTGAATATGCACACCATTGTGGCTGTGTTGGGGGATACTATCGACTTGTTGATATTCAGGCTCAACGCCTTTCAAACGCTTCGGCAAGTTAATCCACAGTTGAATGCCCGCCGCATGACCATCAGGCATTTCTGAATGCACCATGCCTTTTCCCGCTGTGAAGCGTTGCGCGCCGCCACACAGCCAATCGATTGCAAGGCTGAATTTGCCACGGAAATACCATCCGCACCCAGTGCCATCGCTTTGATGAAATCTTCAGGCATGCGCAAACCACCTGTGATGATCAAGGTAATATCACTACGACCTAATTGATCCAAAGCCGCCTTGCGCTGATGGTGTGGAATGAGTTTACAGTAGGCTTACGTGCGTACCATCGCAAAAGGCACCTTTTTTACTGTGTTTGCATTGGCATAGGGCGACGGTTTGTTTTTCGGTGATCTCGATGACGTTTGGTGTGAACGCTGTATCTGCATGTGAGCCATCGCAAAACGGGTGATTGGCAGATTTGCCGCAACTGCACAAATAATGTGTGCCCGCTTCTAATTCCAATATGAGCGGTCTTTTGCCACCCTCGTTGTTTTCAGTCATTATTTCTTCTCCTTGATATCTTTCAACAGATATATTTAATTCAACTTCTTCGGCTACGGAGCCAAGCTTGGGGGCAAATGGCATGCCGTAATCAGATAGGTGCAAAAGTGTACGCGCTTCAAAGCCACTGCGATAGCCACCCCAAGGATCTTTGCCGCTACGGCATACGTGATAGAGGGGAATTATTTGACGGCTTACAACTTCGCCCGAATGGTCAAAATTCGACAGCGCCTGCAACAAGATGCCTAAAGCAAGGTGATGTCTTCCGTGACTAG
>JAUZRG010000189.1 GCA_030950585.1 Mariprofundaceae bacterium
TCGCGAGATGATTTTTCTGAAATGCGATAAATGCCTGTTTGTCCTTGTAAAAAAATCCAAACTTTATCCCATTGATCATCAATAAGCCTTGTATTACACATGCAAAAAACCTCACAAAGGTGAAGTCTAAACAAATTAATGCCTCAAGCTCACTGTCCAAATGTCAACAGATCCTAGGATCATTTTGGCTCAAAGAAATGGCCGAAACCTTCCTTTTCTTGCGTTCTCAGCTTATATCTGGACGTTGGGGAATCTTTATGGACAACCTAACAGCCTTAAAAATAAAGAGTTTTAAGCTTATGAAGGGATGAGATGAAATGTCACACTATCGAAAGACACCCGTTTAGTATGTTTATAGAGTTTGAATATGATACGGCGATGATAGAATTTATACATAAACACTTTGAATCATTGAAGATAGCATGGACAAAATCTAACAAAAGTGACCCTGTCAAGAATACTTGAAATCGCTGAAGCCCAGTACCAAACTCCTGTCACACGAAAAAGTCCTTATCATTATAAACACGCTGCGCTGTATCTCTAGTTTCATGTAAAATAAATGTGATTTCTGCTGCTGTCAATTCATGTTTCCAACGCTCAAGGCTAGCAGCACTATCACGCTTTAAACTATGAACCTGTCCCAACTTAGGCTGAGAAGACAAATGACCAGAGGTGTGGGCAATTATTTGCTTCTCAACACGTTTATCCCACTGTAAATCTAGATTTTGATACAAATCCTGAAATTGTTGCAACGGGTCTAAGGATAAATCCTCATGCCTCAACAGCAACCAATCTGGACGTTGCTCACAAGCATCTAATAAGAAAGAGTAAGTGCAGTTCCACAATAAAGTTGCCTGTTGAACAATATCGGTTGGTTGTTTGCGCATTGCTAACTGCCACTGTTCAGGAAAATGTCGCCACAGACCTGTTTGCTGCCATAAGTTTGAAAAATCAAACGACCAACCAACACGTTTTAAACTTAAGGCGAATGCAGCTGGGTGACGGATGATAACAACGGTTCGGAGATTAAAATGATCAGCAAGCCATGGAGCAGAAAAGCACGCGATAGGATCCTTAATAATCTTCCTTTTATGACGCGTGAATGGCAAGTAACGCTGCACCTGTTTTCTACGAAAAACCAATTCAGTTTTTCCATTTATAACCTTTTTAAACGCTTTTATTGCCTGTTCCTTTGGCATAGAAGGTGCATAAGAAAACCAGTTTTTAGCCAGTTCATCAAAGGCAAATCTTCCAGTATTAAGACTAAAAGGCTCATAAATGGAAACAGTCTGTTTTGAAAATGCCAACATTTCTCCCAGCCATGTTGTCCCCGAACGTATCGAACCTGTAATAAATATCGGTTGATCTTGCACCTGCTTCACTTGGTTAGTTTTCTATACATTTTTTCTAGCAACAACAGCGAAGGGATATAACTCACTGCCTTAATTCCAGACCACAGCTTTCTATGCCTCGCTAAAGTCTTACTACCCTGTAAGTCTTCAAGGTCATATAATATATCGCTATCCATATGTTCTTCCCAATCACCACTGATACCCTTACGAAAAAAAGGCTGTTTACTTTTTTGCTCATTCCATTTCTTTCGCATCGTACCAATAGATGTCTGCTCCTGAATATAATGTATTTGCTGCTCAGAAAGGGTGAAGCCTAGAAATATTCCTAACTTCTGTACTTCCTTAACAAAGTTATCTTTGAGTTGCTGATAATTGAGAACATATACATTTTCCTCCACGCTATGCCAAAGCTTATAATGAGATAGAACCTGCACAGCCCGTAACCGACCCAAAGACCAATAGTACGCACGAAAGTCACCCGAAAAATGATATGCTCGACAATCATGATAATAAGCAGACACTATTACATCCCTAATATCACGGCGAACATCTACAATACGGCAATCAGGATCTGAAGATAACAGTTCCTGCTGCCATACTGCGCGCAAATGATTTTTACACACATAACTGGATGAATGGTGAATTCGACTATTTAATAACAACTGTAATTGGCTCGGGTTTACCGCAGCAACAATTCCATCATTGTTTTTCTTATAATCTGGAAGGCTATCGTATGGATTAAGGTATTGTTGTGGTGGCAAAGGATAGCCTGTTATTGCTTTGACAATTTCATATACCCAAGTCGAGCCACTTTTAAACGCACCATTACATACGACTAGCATATACGACCTCCTCTAACTTCTGAACCATAGCCTCCATTCCTATAAATGCTGTACATGCATCAAAAGCTCTTTGCTGCATGTTATTAAGCAACATATCATCATCAATGCATTGAACAATTCCCTTTGCAAGGCTTGGTAAGTCGGCATATAACTGTACAGAATGCTGTTCTTCGAGTGGTAAATCAACCAGACCCTGTTTCAAAGCAAAAATTGGCAGTCGTTGAAAAACATATTCCAACGATTTCAATTTAAAGCCTCCCCCCGCTTGCTCAGGAATAACGGCAAGCCGTACATCATTTAAATAACTAGCAATATTGTTAACCGAACCCGTAAAATGAACTTCTGGCCATCGCCGTTGTAATTTTTCTCGAAATTCTTGGCGCATATTACCAATAATCTTAATTTGAATAGCATGCTTCGTGAACAAAGGTGTGCAAGCCTGCAAAAAAAGCAACAAATTACGTTTCTTTGCTGACCAGATAAAACTACCCAACAAACAAACTATGCGCGGCGTTTTAGGAGTTACTATACGTTGATGACATGGTACATCTGTATATATTGGTGAGAGAAGATGCAAAGGTGTTTGTTGTGCAAAACGATACCGCTGATAGGCGGACATATCATTACTACTGATACAAGTAACAGCATCTGCAAGTTCAAACATATGTGCGTCTGCACCTTTGGCACGACAAGCATCTATTAAGTGCATTGGTGCTTTAATAAACTGTTCACTGGCCGCAATGCTAAGGCGAGTACTAAACTCTTCGTTGTGGGTGCAATAAAGCAATTGTTGTGTTTGCTTACGATATTGACAAAGAAGTGGATAACTCCACGCTGAAGCAATGTGATCGACCACAATCAATGACCACTGCTGCTCTAACAACTGTTGTAACTTGCCAACACCGCTAGCAGATAACTTACGAAGTGTCGCTTGTGGAAGATTCGTGAAACACTGTTTTTTCCAATCAAGTGACTCTTCTTGAAATTGATGAAATATCACATCGTTCAGCTCATCCATATCATCCACTTCTGATTGAACGCAAGATTCTGAACACAATACATGAAGTGATGATGTTTGCTGCGCCAACGCCCTCAATAGCATCGCTGAGTATTGTAATGCACCAGTATGTGTCGGCCACGGATATTCACGAGTAATAAAGAGTACCCGTTCAGAATTTTTAGCGGACATCTTTTAACTCCAAGAACTTAATAATTTCTGTCTCCTCTTGTTGTTTTTTCTTTTCCCGTGCAATCGTTTGAGATATGAGCATAATTACAACAAAAAATGTCCAAAAACGCGGAGAGTGTGGCCCTGCCATGGTATTGGCAAAAACAGATATTACCAAGAAACAGAATAATGAGTGTCTCACCCCCATCACCAACATAAAGCGATGTAATGCAAACAGCATGATAACACCACCAAGTAACCCATAATAAATCCAGTGCATAAAAAACACATTTTTCAGCAACTTATCTAAATCTTGATAGTCGTTAGCCTTTCTAACGCCTGCTGCATTTAATCCAGCACGAATTTCTGGCCAAATAGATTCGGTTCCACTAATACCTGCACCAAACAAAGGACTTTTTTGCAACGTAAACCCAGTCACAAAAACAGGCGTCAGGATTCTGATATTAAAGCTATCTTCACTTCCAGATTCTACTGCATTGACACGATTAGAAAGAAGAGTGAATGAAAAGGTTAAAAGAAGAAAAACACCTACTGTAGCAAAGGTAATAAGTGAAAATACAAACGAAATTTGGCGATGAACGCCCCCACCTTTCTTTCTTTCTAAAAAAAAGTAAACTAAAAGAGCTGCAGGGATAGACATCGCCACCATTGGGCTGCGAATTAGAAAAAAACCAAGAGCAAAAAAAACGATAAAAAAAGCATAACGCCATCGATAAGTTGATAATGCCAACCAAGCGATCAGTGACAAGATAAAAAACTTACCCACATGAGAGGGTTCAGATGTGAACAGCTTAGGACGTATAATACCAGAAAACCACATGTCACGCTCATCGCCATCATAAACGCCACTAGCAAATACGGTTTGACGAAAAGCATCTGAAATAGAGCCTAATCCAGCATAATTTTCTAAGATACACCCAATAAGAATAAACATAATAAAAAACAGAAATAAGTTGCTTAACTGCTCACGTGACCATCGTGATGTTTCCAAGAAAAACATATACGCAATACCCAACGTATAAGAAAATAATAGGAGTCCTTTGAAGCGATCAAAGAAATAATGCTTCGGCTCAGGTGAAAACAGGATAGATACAAAAGCAATGGAAATGATTAGCACTAGAGGTAACACGTGCTTTTGACGAATACGGCCTAAGTTGAGAAAGAACAGGCCAAACGCAGCAAGACCAGCAAAGCTAGCAGGGGGTGTCATTGAACTACTTGGAGGAATTTTGATACTTAGATATATACCAAACAGAAATAGCATTACCAGACTTATGCGCAATAGCCCTAAACGTTGCATATAGGTAAATCCTCTCCATAACGATAAAGGTCAATTTCAAAAACCTCTAGTATCTGCATGGCTTTCAACTCATCATCTAGCGAGATATCCTTACGCCAGCGATTTACGAGGTAAGCTTGATCTGATGTCGCTATTTTTTCTCGAGTGACACTTGTACTTGCATTTCTTGTGCTCCGTGATGGTTTTTGTATTGCTGCTAACATTTTCTCAAAATCATGTAATTGTAAGTGCTGCTGTAATTTCTGCAATGACTCCTCAGGATACAGTACACAACGTTCATAATCGAGGTAAAGCCATTCAGGATGCTTGGACATAGCCCTAATTGCCATCAAATTTTCTAGCACCCAATTCAGAACATATTTTCTCAAAAGTGATGTGTTCTTTACAATATCCATGCATAAGTCATATTGTTTCTGACTTAATTCTCGCTCGATAAATTTTATATTTCCAAGGTAAGCTTGCACCGTAAGACCCCAATGGTTCCGCATCAATGAAAGAGATTGCGGGATAGGATGACGTGTCGAATATACGACAGAACCACCACTATGACTTGCTAGCTTTTCCATCACAGCTTTTGCAGCCAATATTTTTAGTGCAACACGTGAACTAGAGCGTCTAAAGGAATGGTGCCAACAACGCCAAGGCGCACCGACAATCAGCTCCCCTTTAAGTAACAAATCAAAGTAATGAAGCATATGTTTAGAAGCCTCTTGATCAGGGTAGATGATATGCCCATGTGGCTGCAAAAAAGCTAGCATCTGCTTTAACTGCATAGATGAAGCACTATAGCTTGCAAAAGGTTGCCCCATTGGCAAAATTTCGTAATTTGAAGCAATCGCCTCCATAAGCATCGTACTACCACTACGTCGAGATGAAAATAAAGAATGGGTGGTTGTTTTGGGCTGAACTTTACAACAACTCCAAATAGCCTCCTTTAGGAGTTCAGCTGATAGCTTTTTTATACTCCGCATATTTTGTTGAATCATAATGATGGCGCCTCGATGATTGTGGAAACAATCTGTTTTGCAAAAAAATCTGGATGGTGCTCTAAGGAAAAAGCATCAAGCCCTCCCTTATTAAAACAGTTCCGACGTATATTCTCATCAGATAATGCTATCAAAGCATGGGAGAATTCCGCTGGGTTGCTGGTATTGACACTCATCCCAAGTTGTTTATCAACGACCCATCTCCCCACTAAGCCATATGATTGTGCTAACACAGGTTTTCCAGCGCTTGCTGCCCACAGTAAAATGCCACTGGAACCAACAAAGTGCTGATAACAAGCAAGAACGACATCACATTGGCGCAATAGCGTAATCAGATCTTCTGTAGGTAAAAACCCATCAATATGGAGGCAACTATCCACGTCTTCTACCTGCAAGTCTGTAACTTGCTGCTGGAAAGACTTCCGTTCACTTTCATTAATTTTACCTGCAAAAACAACACAAATATTTTGTCGTTCACTGACCGAGAGTAAACGCAATGCTGCAAGCAACGAAAACACACCTTTCCGGCGTGCCAATGCCCCAAACAATAAAAAAATAGTGCGTCCCTTTGGCAAATGATTGGCAATCATGGTATTTTTATAGTGACTCAACTCAGGGTGAGAGGGGTCAGGAATATAACCAATTTTTTCACCACCTGAAAGCTGCGTCGCACCCCACCCAGCAAAGGTATCGTCTAGTGTAAAGAGTGTATGCATCACGGGGTTATTTAACATGGCTGAATACAACACACGCTGCCGTATATTCTTGATACGTTCACGCATCGTACAAGGGGTAGAAGTCATTTCTAATTCAACATAGTGTAACGATGGTTGAAATAAGATACCAATTAAAGAAGAAGCTAAGGGCAATCGGAATGCTAATGCTAACTGAAAGTGATCTACTCTCATACTGACCACAAAATTTACCGGTGTTCTTTTCAAACAAGTGCGCAATGTATACCACAGCCAAAATGAGCGTAGCGCTAATAGCGAATGATTGCAACGTTTTTTCTCAAGCTTTGTAAGCAATACATACTTCACTTTATGCTGTATCTCAAGCTCTTTCCATTCGATACAAACCCTTAGCCTTTTTAATAATTCTGCGGTAATAACGAGCGAAAGATCTATGTTTTTTTCCTGTATCACACGTTTGACAAATAACATCAAAAATTCCATTTGGTGACCAGCATATTCAGGTTCAAATAAGAGGATCCGAATTGGGTTTAGTTTGAAATTAGACATGATCACTCTTTTTCTTTGCTTGCCTCATGGTAATATATTGATAGAAACTTGGCATGAAAAAAATTGAAAACCATTTGAAAACTTTTCGAACTGGAACTTTCGCTCGTACAGCACCCAACATGATGATCAAGCGTTCTACATGAGATGATGCTTGTGCAAGACGCGCCTCATAACGATAGTGGTCAAGTTTTTTTTGTAATCGGCACCCAATTTTTTCATGAGAAATATTAGTATCTATTTGCAAATAGCGTTGCAAATCCGCGAATTGGTTTTCTGCGACAGCAACATTACCAGATGCATGACGTAGAAACTGCAAGCGCGCATCCTTGCTTGTTCGTTGAGAGCGCGCCTTCCACGCACTACCTGAAACGCGACGATAACAAACCAATGGCCTATCAATAAAATGTACCCCCCCCCGCAATGCTGCACGAAAGGGAATAACCGCATCTTCATGAACTACTTTTTCAAATAAAGGCCCAAAAGTATCAAACAACCCCTTACTAAAAGCTTGAGTACACCCATAGACCGAGAATGTTCCACTCGCGAAGGCAGCAGCCGTCAAATTATCTTTAGAGCAGTCCATTCCATAGAATTCTACAAGTGTGATACCATCCTCAGCAACCGTTTGCATAGCAGAAAAAAGAGAGACATCTGCAAAGTTTAATTGTTTCCATTTTTCATACAAAATAGCTGTACGCTCTGGCAATGAAATATCATCTCCAGCAGCACCTATAATTAAAGCCGCATCGGCTTCTCCCATGTCTTTACCGATGAAGTCATTCAGTGCATTAGCATGTCTAGCTAGGCCTAGGTTTTGGCTGCTTTGCCTACATAGAACACGGTGTTCACCCGTATAGGCAGCGACCTCCTGCTTCACCAAGTCAAAGGTTGCATCACTAGAACAATCATCTGAAATAATAATAGTTAGCGGTTCAAACTGTTGTGCAAAGGCAGCACGTACGGCATCCTTGATATATCGTTCTTGATTATAAGTCGTGATGACAAAATAGACGCGTTTAGACATGATAATTAAAATACTCCAGCACTTCTTTTAACTCTGCATTTAAATATTGAATCATTCTCATTAGTCTCCCTATTCCTCCATTCAACAAGGATCTTGCCTATCATCCCCTCCAGTCTTGTCATGTGTGGAGCGTAGGCTATGCGCAATATATCTTGCGCTTCTTTCGACAACGGTGGAGGAGAAAAGGCTTGATTTCCATGTTTTCTTATGACATTAGGAAGCCACGTCTTTACCCTATGCTGTATCACTTTTGGCATATACTTTCTATATTGTGCAGCAAGTTCATCATACATGATAACCTGTATATTATCTTTGGGAAACAAATCAAAATAAGGGGCAAGCTGCTCATCATATTTACCCAGCTCAAGGTAGCGAAACATAAAGTGGCCATTTAT
Organism: Mariprofundaceae bacterium; assembly: GCA_030950585.1. Taxonomy (GTDB): domain Bacteria; phylum Pseudomonadota; class Zetaproteobacteria; order Mariprofundales; family Mariprofundaceae; genus JAUZRG01. The sequence continues at coordinate 8,330 of JAUZRG010000189.1, forward strand.
ATCGCTCTGCTTGTCTACTTGCTGATAATAATTAAACAAAATCTTCACTGACTTCTCTTCGGTCGCGTAAAAGGTGACAAAGCGATGAGTAAGCCTGATCAATTGGATTACGTAAAATAACGATAATCTTTGTATCAGCATTGTATCAGCATTGTATCAGCATTGTATCAGCATTGTATCAGCATTGTATCAGCATTGTATCAGCATTGTATCAGCATTGTATCAGCATTGTATCAGCATTGTATCAGCATTGTATCAGCATTGT
>JAUZRG010000019.1 GCA_030950585.1 Mariprofundaceae bacterium
ATATGTATGAACGCCTTGATAGCAAAGCAGGGGATCGATTTGATACCAAGCTGCATATCAAACACCACCAAAGCGCACAAAGCAGTGGTGAAATTACCGCCATATATTTGCAAGGTTATCGAAATCATAAAACGAATAAAATCATCAAACAATCCATTGTGAAGGTGGGGTAACATGGAAAACAAGCACACAGAAGCAACACCTGCATCAGCCTTTCAGGCCAAGACCAAACTGATAGACACGGTATGTCTGGATCAACAAACACCTCTGCTGGCTTGGCAAGATTTTTTAAGTGGCGATTCCACGACCTTTCTGGAGTCGACGTTTCAAAAAGTACAGGCTTTGTTGAATCACGACCGATGGGTGGTGATGAAAAACGACTTGGTTTATGACCATAAAATCAAGGCTTGCTGGCTGGGTTTGATGCGGAGTAGAGAGGATTTCTATTATTGTTTGAGGTCAGGCGAGTCACTGGAAGAAGTAAGGCAGATGATTCAGAAAAAATATGCACAAGAGCACTTAGATCTTTCAACAAAAACAGAATTAACAATATCATTAACAGGTATTACAGCGGCTCCTTTTGCTATACATAAAGGAAGACCAGCATATTCCAAGGACCACCTATACAAAAAAGATAATAAGGTTCAAGGCTATAATTGCGACGATAGCTGTTTAAAGGATGCTACCACTGGTTATGCCGTGCCGCTTGTCAGGCTAACAAAAAACAATGCTTTTATACTTTCACATCGAGAAGTTTTTTTGAGGTGGGTGGTGTTGGGATTGATACCACAGGCATTGAAAGATGATCCAGTGTATGCATCGCTGGTGCATGGCTATGACTATGAGGTGGAAGATTTTTTTGAGATCAACCATATAACCATAAAAAATCCACAAGACCTGACATTCCCAGCTCAGTATCTCACAAATAAGCTTTTACTGGAAGATAAAGAACGCGCTGACCTCAAACCATACAATGAAAAAATACTTGAAGATATTGAGCAAGGGCATTGGTCTTTATGGCAAGCCGATGTGCCAAAAAACAATGATGATCTAGTCATTCTATTAACAGAAAAATTGGTGGCAAGAGATCCCAGTGTCGATATCAATAATGGTGTGATTGGTATTGATTTTGGCACGAAAAGCACGGTGGTCATGTATCAGAACGATAGTGTTGCTATTCACCCTATGCGGGTAGGTACGGGTGAATTGGATAAAAAAGTGGAAGCCTACCACTATGAAAATCCAACCATTATGGCATTTAACGATCTTAAAAGGTTTATGCATGATTATGATGCCCAAGCCTTGAAACCACAGACCCAGTGGAGCGACATCAATATCTCACATACGGCAGGTAATGCGCTGCTTGGCAGTGCTTCTATAACATTCAATACTTTTTTAGATGAGTTAAAACAATGGGCAGGTGATAAAAACAGACAGCTAAAATTGATTGATAAGAATGGTTTTAGCAAAGATTTACCACCTTTTTTACATCTTGTTGATGAATTTAACCCCATTGAGATTTATGCTTATTATTTGGGTCTTTATATCAACAATATGTACCATGGTATTTACCTGAATTATATTCTTTCTTTTCCTGTGACCTATGAAAAAGCGATTAGAAATAAGATTCTACAAAGCTTTGAGCATGGCATCAAAAAATCACTACCACCTCAACTGAGCAATAGCGATGTTGAAAAACTCAAAGTGGAAGCTGGGGCGAGTGAGCCAGCGGCCTATGCAGTGACAGCCCTTGAAGCGTTTGGCTTTGAACCAGAAGGTGAGGAAAGGGTTTTTTATGGTGTGTTTGATTTTGGTGGTGGTACGACTGATTTCGACTTTGGTATCTACAGAGAAGCCAATGGGGCAAAAGAGCGCAGGTATGATTATGCTATTGAGCATTTTGGGGCGGGTGGTGATCGTTATCTTGGCGGTGAAAACCTACTTGAGCTTTTGGCCTTTGAAATGTTTAAGCAAAACAAAGATGCACTGTTAGAAGCCTCTATACAGTTTGAAAAACACCCTGAAAAAGATAGTTTTTCAGGCAGTGAAACACTGTTAAGCCATTCCAGCGAAGCCAGAATGAATACCAAAACATTGATGGAGGCGTTAAGGGGGTTTTGGGAAAATCATGAGGATAAAGAAGGTAGTTATGATAATGGAACGCTTAGTATCAATCTGACGAATATCGAGGGTGTACAAAATGCAGGGTTTGAGATAACCGTGGATAAGGATGTGTTGGATAGCATTTTATATCAACGGATACAAAAAGGTGTGATTGCTTTTTTTGAACAACTAAGGCTCGCCTTTAACAACCCAGACATTGACTTAAAGGATATAGAAAAAATCAATATCTTTTTGGCAGGTAATTCCAGTAAATCATCCATACTCAAAGGTATTTTTGATGAAGAAATCCAACAACAACAAGAACTGATCAAAAAAAATACCCATAAAGAAGACGTGTACAAACTGTTTGAACCCCTCAAGGGTAACGATGAAAACCTTGAAAAACCAACAGGAAAGACAGGCGTTGCTTTCGGTCTAATTCGCAGCCGGAAAGGCGGTAAAATACGGGTCATCGATCATAATATGGAAGATGATATACAGTTTAAATTTTACCTTGGTTACAGCAAGAAGGGAAAGTTCCAATTTGTCATTGATAGAGATGTTAAATACCAAACATGGGTTGAGTTTATTGATGCCACCGTTGATCAATTTGAGATTTTTTATACTTCCAGCGCAATGGCAAGCACCAATAAACTTCCAATTGAGGCTGAAGATATTCATAAACATTTGATACACTTAGAAAAAACAGATGATGAGGCGATGGTTTATATCCGAGTGGTATCACCGACAGAGATTGAATATGTGGTATCTAAAGATATAGAAAGTGAAACGTATCTACAAAAAACGAAGAAAATTTCTTTAAATTAGAAGTTACTTGGTGCTATTGAATGCTTGTCTGGTTTTTCTCCTTTGCGGATAATATGGTTCTTTTATACTTGGGATACTGTAGCGGGCAAGCGTTGAAATTGGTGTCAGAAATTGGGAAATAGGTGTCAGGCTTCCTTCCTCTTGTCTTTACTTGTTTTGAGGTAAAAGGTGGCTTGTATTTAGTGTGTGTTTTTGTTTGCTGCTTTACGTGAGAATGGTGAACTAAAGAATAGTCATATCTTCAATTTATTTAGGAAGTGAATGTTTTATGATTTGGAAAAAAATAATAGGATGGATGATCATATGTTTTTTCAGCACAAAGGTTTAAATAATAAATTATCTGAAGTTATCACTGATTATGCTCAGCCTTTAATCAAACATACAGATATAAATTCTAAAATTATGACGATGTCCATTATCTGTTGGAATGCTTCTTTAATGGAAAAGGAAGAACAACAAGACTATTTAAATCAGGCTATAGCGCAATCAGGAAATAACTCTGAAGCATTTAAAAGTGATTTTTATAACATGTTTAATATGATGTATAAAAGAAAGCAAAAACACTTCAAATCAGATAATCGTTTGGTTGTTGATTATTCATTGAGTGAAAATGCTGAAAGTCTTCGCTTTAAAATTCTTGCAATTCAATATAAAAAACAACCAGACCATCAATAGACCCCCCCAGCTTAGCTAAGCCCCTCAGAAATAGTACTAGGAGGCTGTCCGATAATGACAAACCTACTGCGTAAAAGCGGATATTGGTCGGATTCCCACCCCATTATCGTTAAATAGTCCCTGCTATTCGCCTCAAATGGAGCGAAAATACAACTCAATCTCACTTTCCCTCGCTACGATCTTCATTATCGGACAGCCTCCTAGCTAAGGTACGTGAGTTGGAAGATCTCCTCGCTGAGTGGTCTATATTGCGTTCTGATATTATGCATGAAGTTGCCATTGGTGAGTTATCTAAAGCAACCTTACTTGCCACAAATGAAGGGCATATTATTTTTTCTCGATCTGAAATTATCACAACATATATTTCAGAATATGCACAGCATAAGGCTAGTTTTTTTGAAAGGAAATCAAATGATTTCCTGTACGGTTTCTATCGGAATTGTGGCGTATTTAGATCATGCAAGCATTGAATCAATGATTTCAGATGCAGATACAGCCCTTTATCATTCAAAAAAAACGGGAAGAAATAAAGTGACGTGCTTTAAAGATATTGCTTAAACTTTTTAACAATGATCTTGATACATTTGATCAATGAGGTCTTGGCAATACGCCAGCACTTTAGCGCGTTTGATTTTCAGCGTGGGGGTTAACAAACCATTGTCCATCGTCCAAGCATCGGGTGAAATGGCCACGGCTCTAATCTTGGCATAACCTGGAAAATCACGAGTTTGCTCGGCAATACGTTGAAGAAGAGCTTTTTCAATATCATTTGACTGTAACATAGGTGCTGAAATTTTAGGGTTAAGAACCACCAAGGCACTCAAAAAAGACTTTCCTTCTCCGACCATGATCACTTGCTCAAACAGAGGATCGCTCGTGATTGCGCCTTCCATATCAGAGGGGGGGACTTTTTCACCATTGGATAAGACGATGATTTCTTTTAATCGACCTGTGATGTAAATAAAACCTTTGTCGTCAATACGTGCTTGATCGCCTGTGTGTAACCAATTTTCAGCGTCAATGCAGTCGTTGGTCGCTTGTTCGTTTTTCCAGTAGCCCAGCATGACGTGATCTCCTTTGGTCAGTAATTCGTCATTGACTCCAATTTTGACTTGCTCATTGGGCAAGGCTAGACCAATACTACTGGGTTGATTTTGTTTAAGTCGATTGACTGAAATCACAGGGCTGCTTTCGGTGAGGCCATAACCTTGTACAATAGGTAAATCTAAGCTGATAAAGGTATGGGCAACGCTTTGGGTTAAGGCTGCACCGCCTGTGATGATCACACGTAAACGACCCCCGAGTTTGTTTTTAATTTTACTCGCGACCAACTTATCGCACAGTGGCCATAAGATTAAGCTTGGTGTCCATGCCGTACGCTGTTGTTGGTATTCAAAGCGTTGCCAGCCTACATGGGTACTGAGTTGAAATAGCTTGCGCACAAAAAAGGATTCACTGGCCATTTTAATTTGCATTTTATTGTAAATTCGCTCGAAAATACGCGGAACACTAATCATCACGGTGGGTTTTAATTGTTGAATATCTTCAGCCAGTAGGGCGATAGAGCGGTTATAGGCAATTTCAGCTCCCGACATCACACATAAATAATAACCAATGCTACGTTCAAGCATGTGAGATAAGGGCAGAAAAGATAAAAACAAATCATTCGGATAAATATCAACGCTTTGCAAGCCATTAAAGGCATTGGCAAGCATGTTTTGATGCGACAACATCACACCTTTAGGCCGACCTGTCGTTCCTGACGTATAAACAATACTGGCTAGACTGTTTCCTTTTGCATCGCTGACTTGAAAGGAAATTTCTTTTTTTGTTAATAGTTCTGAGACAAGTTGTGCTCCCTTGGGAGCTTTTTTACCTTTATTAAGCAAAATGGGAATATTTTGAAACTGATCATGAACGTCAGCTAAGTCTTGCCATGCCGCTTCATCGCTGAGTAATAATAGTTTCACTTCTGCGTGTTCACAAATATAAGCTAAGTTATCAGCCCTATCTTTGACGTATAGAGGGACGACAACCAAGCCTAGTCCATGTGCGGCTTGGTCAAAGATAAGCCAGTCAGGGCCATTCTCTAGCTTAATAGCCACATGATCGCCAGCTTGTAAAGGAAGTTGTTGTAACATGGTTTGCCACTGCCCGACTTGATCGGCTAAGGTTTGCCAAGATATGTTTGCCCACATGGCCAGCTTGGATTGGTAATATTGGCATGCTGTTTTGTGGGGTGTGCGTTGTACACGTTGATAGAATAACTGGGATAAATTTTGTGCATTGGAAATGATGTCAGTTTTTTGATGAGATGATTGATTAGCTTTGTTCATGTTTAGCTCCATGATTAAATGCATCAACAGCGATAACAGAGGCAAGAAGGTCTCTGGCTTTGATTAGTTGATCCAGCTCTTTTTGGGTTATTTTGTCTTGTTCTAGCAATAGGTCTAAACCTGCACGGTAATCTAAATTTTGTGGTATTTTCTTTTTCGCTTGATACAAACGACGTTCAATGGCTTGGGCGAGAATAATGTGGGGTAAGGCATGCTCTAATTTCCCAGTACAGTCCTCTGGATCTTGGTTGATGTACATGCCTGAGCTTAGGCGTTCTCGAAAGTCTGATTGGCACAATAAAAGCTCAGCTAACGCGCGGCCTAAGTTGTCATGGGGAGCGCGAAAACGTTTGCCGAGCGGCATCAAAATCAAACGTAGTACTTTGCCTAGCCAGTGGCTAGGGAAGTGGCGTAAGATTTCATCGAGTGAGTGCTCAATGCGATGTAGGCAATGTTTAATGGCCCATTGCATGGCTGGTTTATCTTCTTCGAGGTCAGGGCTGGTTTGATAGTGCTTTAACACAGCACTTCCCAAGTATAGATGGCCTAAGGCATCGGAAAATCGACCTGATAACTTTTCTTTACGGCGAAAAGAACCACCAAGGGTTAGCAAAGTGAAGTCAGAGCAAACTGCAAAGATAGCGCTCAACATAGAAAGGTGACGGGCATAGTGGGCGGTAGAAGTGCCATCATGAGGCGCGAGTCTGCCACGGCTTAGGCTATAAACAAAAGCACGCACCATATTGCTAAATACATAGCCAATATGAGAGAAGAGCAAGGAATCAAACTGTTTAATAGCCTCATGACCACGGTTATTGCGTGCTGCGTTGATTTCAGCTTGCAGGTAGGGATGGCAGCGAATGGAGCCTTGGCCAAAAATAATCAGGCTACGTGTTAAAATATTGGCACCTTCGACGGTGATGCCGACAGGAATGGCTTGGTAGGCAAAAGAAAGGTAATTACTTGGCCCTGCGGAGATGGCGCGACCACCATGAATATCCATCGCATCATTGACTACGTCACGCATGTATTCGGTGAGATAGCATTTAATAATCGCAGAACTAACCGCCGAATGTTCGCCTGCTGCTAAGCTGGATAGCATGAGTTGACGGCCAGATTCCATGATATAGGTGAAACCAGCAATGCGAGCCAGAACTTCTTCGACCCCTTCAAAACGGCCAATAGGTAGATGAAACTGCTCACGCATCCGCGCATAAGCACCACCATAGCGACTGCATAACTTGCCACTGGCCACGGATAGAGCGGGCAAAGAAATACCTCGGCCTGTTGCAAGGCATTCCATCAACATCATCCAACCATTTCCGAGCTGTGCTTGGCCACCGATGACAAAGTCCATCGGAATAAAAACATCTTTGCCTTGGGTGGGTCCATTTAAAAAAGCCAGTCCCATGGGTTGATGGCGATGGCCAATTTGCACACCTGTGGTATCGGTGGGAATCAGGGCGCAACTCATGCCAATGTGAACGGTATCACCCAGCAAGTGATCAGGGTCTTCTGCTTTGAAGGCCAAGCCCAATAAGGTGGCGATGGGTGCTAGAGTAATATAACGCTTATCCCAGTTTAGGCGTAGACCCAATACCTCTTCACCTTCAAACATATCTTTGCAGACAATACCCGTATCAGGGATAGAAGCGGCATCAGAGCCTGCTGTGGGGGCGGTTAAGGCAAAGCAAGGAATATCTTGGCCTGAAGCAAGGCGGGGTAAATGATGGTCTTTTTGTTCGGTGGTGCCATAACGCAGCAATAGTTCAGCAGGCCCAAGTGAGTTGGGAACCATGACTGTGACCGCAGCAGTCACGCTGCGACTGGCAATTTTGACAATGACATGGGAATGAGCTGTGCTTGAAAAGCCTTTGCCACCATATTCTTTAGGAATATTAAGTGCGAAAAAACCATGTTGCTTTAAGTAATCCCAGACTTCAGGTGGGAGATCGTTCAGCTCTTGATTGATTTCCCAATCATTGAGCATGCCGCATAGCTGATTAACTTCATGATCTAGAAATTGTTGCTCGTGTTCATCTAAGGTGGCAAGAGGGTATTGGTGCAAGGTTTTCCAGTGTGGATTACCTTGAAACAATTCTTTTTCCCAACCTTCACTGCCTGCTTGCAGGGCTTGTTCTTCGGTTTTTGAAATTGGGGGTAGCATGCGCTGTAAGTGAGCCAAGGCGGGTATACTCAAGCACGCTTTTCGTAAAGGTGTGATGTGTATGAGAAAGGCGGTGAACCAGAGCGTAGTTAAGCTCACTAGATAGCCATAGCTGAGAATTTGATACCAAAAGCCAGCGCTGAGCATAAAAGCTGTGCTACTGAGCCATGCCCAAAGTGGCATTTGAATGCGTGCAATCGCGATGAGTAAGATGATCATTAGCGGAATAAATACTTCCCATCCAAACATGCTCTAACCTCCCATATTAATGTGTGATGCTGTGGTTTTTATCTTTGTAAGTAGAGCTTAAAAGCGTGCTCTTATTCTGCTTCTTTGTCTATCACTGATAATAATAGTCATATTTTTTCAATATATCTTGTGTGAAATGCCATGCGTCCTGATGAGACACTTGAGCATCTTGGGCGAAGATGATTTTGACATATAATTGATCTGCATACTTGTTTTTTAAAGTAGTTAAAGCTTTTTCTAATGCGGCTTGAGAGATTGGTGTTTCGTGGCTAAGCTCAGGATGGTTGTAAGATAGAGATTGTTTATGATGTTGTTTCTGATAATAAACTTGGACAACATATTTATCCGCACTACTGCGCGCAGGACGAATCAGGCGTTGGTATTGCTGCGCCAATAAGCTGTAGTTGTCTTTTAGTTGTGATAAATGCATGCCATCTTTGGCAGCTTGCAGGAGCCATTGTTGTTCTTTTCCACTGTATTGAATGCCTAGTTGGGTGTATTGACTATAGAGCTGAGTGTGCTTGTTGATGAGCTGACTATATTGATCTTGTACTTGATGAAACTGTGCTGCAAAAAAGGCAACGTGAGTGTATTTATCTTGTAACTGGTGATGACTTTGGTAAAGCATGCTGTATTGCTCTTGCGCTTGTTGCCACTGGCTTTGTGTTTGTCCTAATAGGGTTTGTAAGGAAGCTAACTGTTGTTGTTTAACTTTTAGATGTTGCCCTTGTTCAGCATGAAATTGTTGTAATTGGCTATATTGATCTAACCAGTGCTGCTGTTGGATTTGCATGGCGTTCAGGTTTTTTTGTAATTGTTGTTTTTCTTGTTGGGTGAGTTGTTGTTGTGTGAGGGCTTGTGATTGAACTTGCAGGGATTGTTTGAGTTGCTCGATTAAATCGACATTCCTCATCAGTAGCACCAACATAGCCAATAAAAAAATCATCATAATGACAGTCATAATATCCGTAAAGGATGGCCAGAAGCTTTCATCATGATGGCTTGTTTCAGCGGATAAGTCAGGAAACCCCTGATTCATAAGGGTGTGTCCGTTAAACGAAAGCCTTGTTGTAAGAGTGATTGTATCTGCTGTAAATTTTGGCTATTTTGTTGCTGAGTATTGCTTTGCAGGATGGTCATTTGTTCCAAAACTTGATGTAAGTCAGCAAAGCCAATATCCTCATTGTGTTGATGTAGTTTAAGTGCATCAGCAATGGCTTGGCTGTGTTGAGCCAAGGCATTCATTTGTACCTCCCATTGTTGCATGTGCTCTTGAGATTGGCTGAGTTGTGTTTGTAGCTCGCTACGTGCTTGGTGTTGTTCAGCCACACTGTCTTTGAGGCTTTGAATGAGCTCAACCAAATGATGATTGACTTGGCTATGATCCGTTTGAAAGACAGGAATGAGATAAAGGCTGGTGATGTTTTCTAGCTGCGCAAAGATATGGCTTTGGGCATGTTGAAGCGCATTGAAAAAATAATTAAAAAAAACATAGCATAAAATAGCGGTGATGGTGGTGGATAAAGCGGTGGACATACCATGAATTACCATACCCATGCCCTCCTCATTGACGCTTGATTGCAATAAACCAGCTGAACCTGTGAGTGCCATTGATAATGAAACCACAGTACCAAAGACACCGAGCAAAATAAGGGTGTTATTGATAAAACGTGGCACATAAGTTTTGGCCTTTTCTATGGCACTTAAGCTGGCAGCCAGTGCCGCTTGATTAATGCTGCTTTTTTGTTGATATAAAGATTGCATGATGAGATAACGCTGTGAGATAAAGCTATTGGGTGGCACAGATTCTAAGGGGTCACGTTGGTCGCTATGGGTTTGAAAAAGGCTTAAAGCCTTTTCTTCATGCATATAACGTGTGAGTAGATAAGCAATATGCAATAAACCAATCACAAAAACCACAACAATTACACTATTGATGATGATCCCGATAGGGGTGGCCTGAAACTGCACATAGGTTTGTAAAAACCATGTTTGTACCGCAAAAGCTAAGGTCAAGAGGACAAGAATAGCGATGAGCATTTGAATCAAAATATTAAAGCTATATCGGTGCGCTGGCATGTGCATGGAATGACTCCTTAGCTAAGGTGGTCGGAGTATAGGCAAGTGAGGGTGTCTTTGTCAGTTAATGGGTGTTGAAAGACATCATGATTTAGGCCATTGTTTTGAGTTGTAGGAATATGTTGAGTAGGGATTAACGTGATCAAAAAAGTTGTAAAAAAATGAAGGGTGTCTGACGAAGATCAACACATGCGTATTCATTTGAAGTAAGGCATAAAAAAACCGCTGAACCTTAGGTCCAGCGGTTTTTTTATGTGCTTTTATTCTTTATTCTAAAAAAGTATCAGTCGTGTAACCACTTCAAAAGACCCATAGAGAATGGATGAGCCAAGTTTTTATGGGTTGGATAGATACGGATTTGGTAATAAATATTACCTGTTATTTCTTGCGCCAACGTGAGGCTATAAACATGATCGCCTGTATGAGTCATTTCAGTCACACCGACGCGCTGATGTGTCGCATTTGGTGCAGCACGGTAGCTCACAACTTCAATGCGAACATCATCTTCATGTAAGTCATGCAAATAGGCTTTAACGCGAATTTCAAGTGAATCACCTTGGAAGCGTGTGCCTTCCAGTGTTGCACCTTCATTGCTTAAGCCAACTTTATGCCAGCCGTTAGATACTTTTTCTTTCCAAGCAGCCAATGCTTTCGCTTCAGAGAATTGATTAGCAGCCATCAGCTGAGCAGACCTAGATGCTGGCACATAAAAGCGTTGGGCATACTCTGAGACCATGCGGTCTGTATTGAAATGTGGAATACTGCGAATCATCGCTTGTTTACAGATATGAACCCAAGCATCTGAAAAACCACTGTCGTTGCGTTGGTAATAGGTTGGAATCACATCATAACGCAAGGTATCGTAAAGCGAAGCAAGATCATCTGCATCACCGATCTCATCATTTTCATGACTATGGGCACCACCAATGACCCAACCATTGTCATCGTGGAAACCTTCAGGCCACCAACCATCAAGAATACTAAGGTTTGGTACGCCATTCATGGCTGCCTTCATGCCTGATGTGCCTGAAGCTTCCATAGGACGACGTGGGTTATTCAACCAAACATCCACACCTGAGGTTAGGTAACGACCCAAGCTCATATCATAACCTTCGACCATCAAGACACGGCCGATGAATTCAGGTTTGCGTGAAATTTCGTGAATGCGACGAATCAAAGCTTGACCGGGATGGTCGGCGGGATGTGCTTTACCTGCAAATAGGAATAAAATGGGGTGACCCACATCATCTAAAATCTCAAGTAATTTGGCTTCATCTTCAAATAGTAGAGAGGCACGTTTGTAAGTTGCAAAACGACGTGCAAAACCAATGACCAAGGTGCGAACATCGAAATTAGCAGTCATGCGACGTGTTAAACGTAAGCTTTCACCATTGCGGGTGGCTTGTTGCTCAAGAATCTCTTCCACATGGTTGAGCAAACGTAGTTTGATGGTTTGGTGAATGCTCCAGAAAAGAGAATCTGAAATTTGATGAATTTGATTCCAAAAATCAGGTGTTAATAACTGACTGCGCCATTGGTCACCGAATTGTTGATCAAAAAGGTTGATCCATTCTTGGTTCAACCAAGTGGTTACATGCACACCATTGGTCACTGAAGTGATGGGGTTTTCTTCTGGCTCAATATCTGGCCACATATCTTGGCAAATGTCAGAAGAGACTTCACCATGTAGTTTGGCAACACCATTTTGATAAGCAGAACCGTGAATGGCTAGGGCTGTTTGGTTAAAACCTTCGCTGCCATGACCAAAGTCACCTTTACCCAAGTTGTGTAGTTCATCAATAGAAAGGCCGAGCGCATTGGCATAATGACCCATGTAGTGATCAAATAAATGGATCGGGAAAATATCATGACCCGCAGGAACAGGGGTGTGCGTGGTGAAAACAGTGGCAGAGATTGTCATCTCTTTGGCTTGTGCAAATGAAAGTTGATCATTGTGCATGTATTCACGAATACGCTCTAAAATAGTGAATGCTGCATGGCCTTCGTTGGCATGCCAAACGGTAGGTGCACGACCTGTGGCTCTTAGGGCGCGAACACCACCCACACCGAGACAGATTTCTTGTTTAATACGGTTTTCAATATCACCACCATAAAGTTGTGAGGTGATAGTACGGTCTTCAGTTGAGTTTTGTTCAAGGTCAGCATCCAATAAAAGCATGCGGATATGGCCTGCGCGGGCTTCCCAAACTTGCAACTGAAGTTCGCGATCAGGCAAAGAAATAGAAATAATCGCATCTTCATCTTGTAGGTTTTTGGCTTTTGCGACAGATAAGTCACCGAATTTGTTATCGTGATAGGTGGCAATTTGCTTGCCATAACCATCGATAGTTTGGGTGAAGTAGCCATTGCGATAAAGAAGGCCAACAGCTGTAAAAGGTAAGCCTAAATCACTGGCTGATTTACAATGATCACCAGCAAGAATACCTAAGCCACCAGAGTAAATTGGTAGAGATTCATGCAGACCAAATTCAGCTGAAAAGTAAGCAATGCTGTGTTCTTGGGCATCATCAAACGTGGTGGGGAACCATTGGTTATCTTCGGTTTTATAGGAATCGTAATAGGATAATATACCATTATATGCGGCCAAAAAAGAACGATCTTTTGAGACTTCGTTAAGTCGATCTTGGTTAATACGACGTAAAAACAATAGCGGGTTATGATCGCATAGTTCCCATAGTTCGGAATCCATGGTGTAAAATAAAGCGCGTGCCTTAGTGTTCCAAGAAAACCATAAGTCGTAAGCTAGTTCTTCTAAGCGAACGAGGTTAGCTGGAATGGTTGGGCGAATTTGTACAAAATAACGTTTACCGTTGGGATTCAATGATGTCTCCTTGACCAAAAAGCGAAACCTTGTCGTTGCTTTGTTGAAAGTCAATTCTTAAACATGGGTGTTTTTTAGGATATTTTTCTTGTTTTAGAAGATGTGCTGCTATCATGATGATTTATCATGGTTTTTATTATAATGTGAAGATATTTACGCGATTTCGTCCTGAGTTTTTGGCCTCGTATAAAGCTGTGTCGGCAAAGTTGAAAAGCGTATGTGCATCCTCTTCTTGATGAAGGTATAAAGAGGCAACGCCACCACTAATAGTGATGGGCACACGCTTTCCTTCCACCATAAAGTGAATGTTTTCAATAGCAGTGCGCATGCGGTCTGCGATGGTATAAGAGCCACGGCTAATGGTATTGGGTAATAGAATAACAAACTCTTCACCACCATAGCGAAAGAGCATATCTTGAGAGCGATGGACTTCTGATTGTAAGGTTTGTGCGACTTTTTGTAAGCATTGATCACCTGTGTGGTGACCATAATTATCATTAAAGTTTTTAAAATGATCAATATCAACGATGATCATGGATAAGATTTCTTTATCTTGAATGGCTTGTTTCACGAGTTGTTTATAGCGCAGGTTGAAGCTATGGCGGTTAAAAACATTGGTTAAGCTATCGTATTGATTGATACGATTGAGTTCAGCGTTGTCTTTTAGTAATTTTTCAACTTGTGTTTCAAGTTGAATGGTGCGGCCTTGAATGCTTTTTTCTAAGACTTGTTGTTGTGTCTTTTGCATGGTGGATAATGTCTCTTCAGTTGCAGACCTTTTGCTTTGTTCGGACTGAATATGAAGTTTTAATAAAAAAATGAGAATGCCTGCTTCTAAAAGGCCTGTGAGTTGAAGTAAAAGGTGGTCAATATTGGATAAAGGAATAAAACCAAGTTTACTACTTACTTCATAGATGATGAGTAATAAAAAGAGAAGCCAAAAAATAGTGTAGTAATAAATGGATGTGTCGTGTTTGTTGGTAAGCTGAATACCAATACACAGTAAGGACAGTGTGACGATGAGCAAAAGACCCACAGCAATGATTAAGTTGACCACATAAGGCAATAAAAAGACAAGCATCATGACCACCACAGAGAAGGTGATAAGCATACTAAGCCATGTTGATAATGCATGAGTTAGTTGTTTTTGACGCTTTAAATAAGCCATTTTCAACAAGCAAGCGGATAAGCTTGCCAGCATTAAGAAGATGATAAGTAATGTGTTGCTGGGTTCTGCATGTTTGGGCCAGATAAATTGAAAACCCAAGCCTGAGGTGATGAGTAATAGGCAAGAAAAACAACAGATATGAATGAAGTAATGAAAGTATTCTATATAACCAATGGATATAAATAAAATCAAACTATAAAAAACAATAATCAACATGGCTCCGATGAAAAAGCCTTGTAAGATATTATCAATTTGTTTTGATTTTTGGAATGCTGGTGTCGACCATAGTTTAAGTGGGATTTGCATAATGCCGTTATTTTTTACACGAAAATAGACATGCGTTTCTGTTGTTGGCGATAAGGTCAGTGGAAATGCAAAGTGTCGGTGTAAAATAGGTCGTTTGGCAAAGGGGTATTCTTGACCTGCATGAAAGCGTTGTAGGAGTTCATTATTTTGAAAAATATAAAGGCCAATATGATTGAGAAAGGGGTAACGAATTTCTAAAACATGCTCTATTTGTGTGCTTTTAGGTAAGGTGAAGTGAAACCAATAGGCTGCTTCCTGAAAACCGAAAGATCTTTTTTTAGTCTGCTGCCAAGCAGTGCTGCGACGAGCTTGGTGAATCGTATCTTGAAGGCTAGGGTCAGTTAAGTACTCCAGTTGAATCTTGTAAGAAGGACTTAATTGTGTGGTCGCGTTGGCTAGGACATGGCTGGGGATACATAAAGTCAACATCCACAAGGCCACCCATATGATTAAAAACATGTGACGTTGTGAATGGGTACTCAGTTGATTTTCAGTTCCCATCATTTTTTAACGGAGTAGCTATTTTTTTCTTCTCTTTTGCATAAGGACTACGGCTTTTCTTAGGCAAAGTACGATAAATTTCAATGCGGTCACCGTCATAAACGACAGCATCTAATTTTATTACTTTTGAAAAAACGCCTATTTTATTGATCTTCAAATCAACTTCAGGGTGTATTTCAAGAATACGACTTAGCTCTATGGCTTGGCGAGCTGTACTGCCATCAGCAAGTTCGAGTTGCTCTAAAATTTGCTTTTCAGGTAAAGCATAGACCACTGTAATCCACATATTAAGCTGATTTATACAATGTTAAGGCGCGTTTTTCAAATTCACAAACCATCGATTGGCATGCTTTATTGAAAATAGGCGATGCCACAAGGCTGAGCATGCGATTATTAAACTCAAAATCAATGGAAAAATGAACGCGGCAACGGTTCTCGCCCAAATCATCGAAAGTCCATAAGGATTGTAAAAATTTAAAAGGTCCTTGCAATAAACGAACTTCGATGAGCTTGTGACGCAAAAAACGATCTACCGTTTGGAAGCTTTGTTGAATACCTGCAAAATCTGCACATAACTCAGCACTTAATTCATCATGGGTGGATGAAAGAATATGTGCTTTGGTGACCCAAGGTAAAAACTCAGGGTATTTTTCAATATCAATCACCACATCAAACATCTGTGCTGTGGAGCAGTTAATGACTTGGGTTTTTTCAAAACTTGGCATGGTTTATTTTTTTTTGTGGTCAGGAATATGTTTTTTTGTGGGGTCAGGCATATAAGGATTCGTAGAACCATCAAAAATAAAACGAACAGGCACAGCGGCTAAGTCAAAGTTTTTCTTAAAACTTTGCTCAAGATAGCGAACATAGGTTTCTTTGATTTTAGTGGGGCGATTACTAAATATTTTAATGGTAGGCGGGTTGGTTGTGACTTGAGTGGCATATTTTAAACGAATAACACCCGCTTTGCGATGCGGTACATACTGTTGCTGTTCAGCATATTCTAACCAACGGTTTAGCTCACCTGTACTCAGGGTAAATTGATTGCGTTTGGCAGCAGCGATGGCTGCTTTGAGTAAAGCTTTGCAACCTTGACCTGTTTGAGCGGAGATATGACATACTTTCAAATCATGTTGAGAGCGCATACGGTAGCTGAGACGTTGCTCATAGCGTTCGCTTTCTTGTTCTGTCATCGCATCACTTTTATTCACAGCAATGACCAAGGCAGAGCCTTCATCTTGTGCCATTTGAATCAGTCGCATGTCTTGTTCAACAATGGTTTCTTCGCCATCAAGTAATAGCACAGCGGCTTGGGCGCGGTGCAAGGCTTGGCGGCCTTTGACGCGCGAAACAAATTCAATCACATCATTGATGCGACCTTGTTTGCGTTGGCCTGCGGTATCAATCAAGCGTACTTTGCCTTCGCGATGTGCAATATCAGTGTCGATGGCATCACGAGTGGTACCAGCGATAGGGCTAACCACCATGCGATCACGACCTATCCAACGGTTGACCAATGATGATTTTCCAACATTAGGACGACCAATGATGGCAATCTTAGCGATAATATCTTCATCATCCTCTTCATTGACCTCTGCTTCTTTGGGAAGAAGGTGAGAAGTAGCGTGAAGGAGTTCTTTGATGCCTTTGCCATGTACGGCTGAGGTGGGAATCAACTGGGTGATTCCTAGGCGGTGAAATTCCATTTCACTGCCTTCAGCTTCGGCTTTATTGACAACCAAGATGATGGGTAAGCCTGTGTGGCGCAGTTTGCGGGCAATACTTTGGTCAACTGTGGTTAAGCCACATTGGCCATCAACCACAAAAAAGACAATGTGTGCGACATCTAAAGCTGCTTGTACTTGTTGATCTATGGCATCTTGCATCGTGCCATGAGGTGTTTCACCAATACCACCTGTATCGACAAGAATGGTGGATTGTCCATGTACGTCCCATACATGCTCAACACGATCAACGGTCACACCAGGGCGATCGCCAACAATGGCTTGGCGACGCTTGAGGAGGCGATTAAAAAGGGAAGATTTACCAACGTTGGGGCGACCAACGATGGCAATGGCAGGAATACTCATTGGCTTACCAAGTGCAATACACCACGGTGGTTGCGAATTAAAATGCCATGAGCGGAGCTGACGGGAGCTCGGTCAATTCTTGCGGGTATACGCATGGTTTGTTGTACCTTTCCTTCTGTGCTTAGTGCGTAGATTTGGCCATTGTGATCGGCGAACCATAGCTTTTGATCGTAGAGTGCGGGACCAACAACTTCAGCAGAACTAAGATGCTGCTTCCATTGTGTGACGCCGTCTTTGGGGTTAATCGCGAGGCTATCGCCTGTGCTCGTGCTGAAGTAGAGCATGCCTTGGTGGAGCAGAGGGTTTGATTTCAGTGAAAAATGACGTTTCCAAATAATATCACCTGTTTGTAAATTAAGGGCACGAAGCTCACCTTGGTAAAAGGACACAATTAACATATTACCCGCAATGATAGGATCTGCGACGGGTGCGCGTAATTCACTTAAAACCTGAGCGAAAGGGTCAATATTTAATTGTTTTTGCCAAATCAAATCACCATTGCTTGCATTGAGTGCGACAGCATCACCATTGTTTAAAATGGCATAAATAGTTTGACCCTGAACAACAGGTGAAGAGCCAAAATACATACCTAATCCACCCACACTACCCGCGTAGCTCCACTGTTTTTTACCTTTCGCGTTGAGGCGATAGATGTGATTGTCAGCGGTTTGGACGATGATGTCATGCCCAAAAGCCACAGGATGACCCAAAGATGCAGAGCTTAATTTATATCGCCATAAAACACTTTCTTGCTTGGTATCAACGGCATACAACGTACCTTGGCTGTCAGATAAAATAGCCTGTCCATTTTTAAGGGCAAGGATACCACCTTCGCACGGTGCATCGAGTGCGATGCGTTGACGCTCCCAGCCATTGGGTGAATAAATATGCAAGCGTGCATCTTGGCCTGCAATCATGATGTTGTCTTGATGCACCGCAGGGATACTATAACCATAGGCAGAAGCGGATTGACGTTGGTCAACATTTTTCTGCCAGTTGCTATGTAAACCTTGGTTAAACATACAGGCTTGCAGCATGAATAAGCTAAATAAGAGGAGAAACCTAAAAAGAATCATTGGGTTCATGCAGCTGATTTAAGTTTTAATAATAGTTGTTCAATGTGTTTTTGAAGAGCTTTATCATGAGAAATTGCTTCTTGAGCTTTTTCTAAAAGGTCTCGTTTAGCGTCTGCACCTTGTTCAATTTGAGCAAGTAGGAAGTAGCGCAGTTCAGCATAATCTTCTCCAACTTGATATGCCAACTCAGATTTGGCTTTTTCAATATTATTTTCATTGATGTAAATACCTGCAAGATCAAGATGAGCTTGCCATGTCATTTCCAAAGTACATTTGGAATGTGCCAATAGCTGTGTCAAATGTTCTTTGCTTTTGCTGCTATCAATCGATGATAAAATCATGAGCGACATTGCTGCATAAGAGCTACCTGAATAGCTTGTGACAACTTCGTTGAAAAAGTCTTGTCTTTTTTCAGTATCAGCAGTGTCCATCGCTTGGTGAAACAAGGTTGCTGCACCTTCTTGTTGTTTGACAAGTCTTTCTTTATACATGCCAACACCAACGATGATGATAATAAGCATGATTAGGCCAACAAATAATTGTTGCTGATATTTGTTTACCCATGCATGAATACGAGCGGATCGCATATCACGTTGTAACTCTTGCATCTCGTCTTTACTGATTTCAATTGGCGGGGTTTTGTTATCCACGGTATGCGTGCTCCATAGTGACTATCTTTTCAAACCGACGGAAAACTAGGAGATCGTTTCCAATTTGTCAGCCAAAATGATGAAAATAATGTCCATGATGTATGGTAAGGATGGTTTATTACTTATTTTTTTACTTGAAAATGGGGCTGTTTTTGCAAATAAAAAACCTATTAAGGGTGAGGTTGGCTGTTTTTTCTTAAAATCATTGCTTCTGTATACTTGAAATAAGTTGCTGATGAATCGCAGGGTTTGCCCCTGCTAAAATAGGGCTTGATAACTGTAGCTGATGAAAAGGATGCTGACTTTTAAAGTCACTGATGACGGCTCCCGCTTCTTCTGCAATTAATGAACCTGCGGCATAATCCCATAAGTGTTGGCCACCATGTGCGATAAAATGACCACGCCCAGCCGCAAGCCATGCCCATTCTAAGGCACAAGTACCAATATTGCGTTGACTTCTGTAAAGTTTTTTGGCGCTAAAGCAGCGTGATTGACTTTCATTAAGACGTTTGAAATCAATAAAGCCAATAGCATTTTGCAGCGTTTTTTCTTGAGAACTATGAATTTTCACTTCATTTAATGTCGCACCGTGACCACGTTGTGCCATAAAACATTCGTCTCGAATGGGATCATAAATCCATGCGTAAATGGGTTTTCCCTTTTCAATCATGGCCAAAGAGACGGCAAATAGTGGAATCGTAGCGGCATAGTTTCCTGTGCCATCGAGAGGGTCTAAGCACCAAAAACGTTTGGAGTCGAGCATGGATAACTGTTGCGCTTGACTCATTTCTTCACCCATGAAACCAATGTCTGGGTAGCTTTCTTGCAAGGCAAGTCGGATGGATTTTTGTGTGTTTAAATCCACTTCGGTCACCACAGATCCATCATGTTTGAAATTGATGTTAGTGATACGATTCAGAGATGGAAGTATGATTTCTTGGGCTGCTTTTTGTATGATGTCGCGGACGATTTGAAGATCCAAAATAATGTTCCTTTGTTGAGTGGAGAAGTGAGATGAATGCAAAGTTGAAAGGAAAGATGCTGATAGGTCAATCAGGTGGGCCAACAGCCGTGATTAATCAGTCCTTGATTGGTGCCATTATAGCAGCCAAATCTCAAGAGAATATCACAGGTATTCTAGGTGCAAAGCATGGTATTCAGGGTATTATGGATGAAGATTTTATTGATTTAAGTGCTTATGAATTAGCCAAGTTAGAACGCATTGCCATTACACCCGCAGCAGCTTTGGGATCAGTGCGCTTAAAACCAGGTAAAGCAGAATGTGTGCGCGTATTTGAGGTTTTTAAAAAACACGATATTCGTTATTTCTTTTATATTGGGGGCAATGATTCAGCGGAAACAGCACATATTATCTCAGAAATGGCCAAAGAAGCGCAGTATGATTTTTGCACAGTGCATATTCCAAAAACCATTGATAATGATTTAAAAGTAACAGATCACTGCCCCGGGTTTGCTTCAGCTGCAAAATTTGTAGCACAGGCCTTTATGGGCGATGATCGTGATAATCGCGCTTTGAAAGGTATTAAGGTCAATGTGGTGATGGGTCGTCATGCAGGTTTTCTCACGGCTGCATCCGCTCTTGCACGTCAAGGTGATGAAAGTCGTGGGCCTCATTTGATTTATATGCCTGAACGTGCCTTTGATAGAGCACAGTTTCAGCAAGATGTGCGTCAAGTTCATGCAAAATGGGGTCGTTGTGTGATCGCTGTGTCAGAAGGTATTTCTGATACAGAAGGAACCCCCATCTTAAGTTCAAATGAAAAAGATAGTCATGGCAATGTTCAACTTTCGGGTACGGGTGCTTTGGGCGATTATTTATCTGCGCTGATCAAAGATGCTTTTTCAGAGCCGATGCGAGTCAGGGCGGATACCTTTGGTTATCTCCAACGTAGTTTTCCAGGTGTGATTTCTGAAGTGGATGCGCAAGAAGCGCGCATGGTTGGCACTTATGGTGTTGAGCAAGCCGTTCAACAAGCCAGCAGTGGCTCTGTTGCCATTCGTAGACTCAGCGATAAACCCTATGAAAGTGACTGTTTTATGACACCGCTATCTTCTGTGGCACGGGAATCGACTGAAATGAAGGATGCATGGATTCATGAAAATGGTCATGACATTACCGAAGACTTTTTAACATACTTAACACCTCTTGTGGGTGAATTGCCCATTGTGGATGAATTTTAAGTTATCTATTCTATTGAAATAGGTACGAGGAATACGATGACGAATTATCAAAATGATCAGCCCATTACAGGCATGAGTAATGAGCCTGACCGATTAAACCGTGAAAGCTTTGCTCAACGTGTCGCTGATATTCTCATGCTTGAGCCAGATGATGAATGTTTGACCATTTCTCTTGAGGCAGAGTGGGGGTATGGTAAAACATCCGTGATCAACCTTGTGGAGAAGTCCGCTTCAAACCGTGGAAACAAACCCATTATTGTTGAATACAACCCTTGGTTGGCGGGAAAAGCAGATGCTTTGATTCAAGATTTCTTGATTCAGTTTTCATCCCAGCTGGATGTGGCCAAGAATCCCAAAGAAGGCCTGCGAGCAGCCAAGGAAATATTGGCATATTCACAATTGTTTAATGCCATGAAGTTCATGCCAAATGTCGAACCTTGGGCCTCAACATTGAATAGCCTTTCAGGTGTGATTGGTGATGCCTCTAAAAAAATGGCTAAACTCAAAGATGTCGATGTTTTTCATCGTAAGAGCAATGTTAGAAGCGCATTAAATGACTTGGATCAGCCTATCATTGTTATTATTGATGATATTGATCGTTTGACACCCGATGAAGCTTTCCAAGTGATTCGCTTGGTGAAAGTTGTGGCTGATTTTCCCGGTGTTTCTTTTCTATTGTCTTTTGACCCTGAGTATTTAGCAGGAGCTTTGGCGAATTATGGTATTAAAAAGGCAGAGCAGTATATTGATAAGGTTGTTCAATTGCGGATTCCATTGCCTGTGATTGCACCCAAAGACATGCAAAAACTCGCGAATATTGAATTGGCTAGCTTATCTGAAGACTCGTTGACTGATTTCTTTGCTGAAGATCAAAAGCGTTTAAGTTATGTTTATCATAAGCACCTGAAGTATTTGGTGCGCAGTCCGCGTGAGCTAAAGCGTATTTTTAATCATTTACGCTTTGTTTTATCTCGCATTGAAGGTGAAGTTTGCTTTACTGATTTATATTGTTTGGCGGTATTGGCAATCAAAGCACAAGGTATTTATAAATCATTGAAAGAAGCCCCTGAAATGTATGTGGGGCGGAAATTTGATGAAAAAATGGTCTTTGAAAAAAGAGAAGAAGTGATTAAACGCTATCGTGACACACGTGAAGCCATGCTTGAGAAGGTTGATAGAAGAAACCAAGAGCATGTGCGTTGCATTGTGTATGATTTATTTCCTCTGGTGGATAGTCAATTTTCGGCGGTTTATAGTGAAGACTATGATCGTTGCGGGCGTGTGGCATGTGAAAAACGTTTGTATACGGCATTGCATTATCAGGTGCCATTGGGTTTTGCTTCAGATGTTGATATTATTTCTTTTATTAATGGTGAAACAGACCGAGAAGATTATTTACAAAGAGCCATTGACGAAGACTTTGTGGAGCGATTGCTGGAGCTTCTTCAGCAAAATTTGAATAAAATAAAAGCTTCGCATGTGATTAGTCTTTTAAATGCTGTGTATGAAGTATTCTTAGATTCTGAATACCTTGAATCCTTCGTTGGGGCTGTACAAGGACCCTTTGACTTTGATCCATTTAGGCAAATTGTGTGGCTAAGTGTGGGTTTAGTCGCCAAGCAAGATTATAAAAAAGATGTCCTTTTTAAGCTGATTGAAAATCCAAAAAGCCTTGCTGTGAGTGCTGAACTCATTAAAATGCTGATGATTCAAAATGACGCTATTGCCACAGATGACCCCAGTTTGAAAAAAGAAGTTTGGTTGTATGGCAAGGATTACAGTGACTTGGTTGATCAGTGGTGTACGTTGATGGTCAAGCATTTGCAACATCATGATTTAATTCATTTTTATGATGTTGCTGCGATCTATACAGTGTTGGTACAAGCAAGCCCTAAACGGGTTAAAAAATTATTTAATAGCTGGAGCACAAGCCCAGAAGGTTTAAGCTGTATCGCAACATTGATTGCGCATAGTGGCGATGACAAAGAAGGGGCATATGCTCATATTCAAGCGGACGAGCTATCCGCCTTGATGACGTTCTCCCGTTTAAAATCATTTGCCGACAGCCAGTTAAGCCAAGAAGATGATCTCTCTCCGATGCTCAAAGCCGTTTATCTCAGTATAAGCACAGGAAAAGCCTATTATCTTAGTGATGCTCGCTTGGTGATGCAGCAGACTATTGAGTCGGTGATCGAGCCGATGATTGAAGTTTAAGTGATAAAACAAGATCAAAAAACACATAAAAATGATGACGGCGTGGGTTTCACGCATATGAAAGGAATAGTATGGCATTTAGTGAATTTGAAATAAAACGATACGAAAAGATGACAAGACTTTTTGTTGAGACACGCCGTCCACCTGTCGAGATAAGGGACAAAGTGGACATCAGTTTTCGCTTAAAAAATCAAAGTATATCTATATTTGAAATGATCTTTGAAGACTTTAAGACAAAGAAAGGAATCGAAGTCCCCATAGCAAAAGCAACTTTTGTGAAGTCTCAACAATGCTGGAAGTTGTACTGGGTACGCGCAGACCTGAAGTGGTATGCTTATTCACCGATGCCAAAAGTGAAGACCTTAGAAGCGTTTTTGGCACTTGTGGATACGGATGAGCATAGTATTTTTTGGGTTTGAACCTTGATGAAGGTGAGCTGACTGCTTGTTTCAAGGGTCAATACACCTTCAATCTTCATTACTGGTTAATGAAAAGACCTGTAAAAATTTCTGAACTGAGGGTTACACCCACACTGATACCGTGATGATACTTTTGGGTTAATCAGAAAAATTCCAATGTTTATTGGTATAAAGCCATAATACTTAAATGGTTTTTTCTCCTAACCTTTTGAAAAACAAAGAGTTTTTTAAATAAGTAAAATGATGTTTGGCATGCGGAATGTCGGTTAAAAGTATTTTATATTTCATATTTAGCTCCTGCGGCATGATATGTTTTGTGATTAATACTGTAAAAAATGAATGACTTACCATTACCCCCATATGAAGGCCTTATCCCAGTTTTTAGAGGTTTTTTGTGATGTATCTTTGATTCAACCATTCTTTCCATTCTTCAAATTTCGATGAGCCTTTAATTGAGGAAATGAACTTTTCAAATGTGCATCCGATAACATTTGGCTTTGCCTCATCTGTCAGTTTAGAAATATACTCAGGAATGACATGGTGAAAATGGTTGTTTCCATTTGGGAACAGAGTGATGGAGTAAAACTCATCAACAACCTTTTCTTGGATCATTTTCAATCCGAGCAGGTGATTTCTCCAAACCTGACGAAATTCATCCGTTCCGAAAATTTCATCATCTGGATTTTTGAAAACCCCAGATTCTCTTGCTGTTTCCCAGTACAAAGAATTGTGGTTTTTAACATTGATCGATTCTTTTTTCCCAATGGGGTAGGACTGTTCTGTATATTTTACTTCGATGCCAATGCCGCATGATCTTCCATTTTTAAGAATGACTTTGATATAGGTGTCAAAGGCTGTCCCATCATTCAAATATTTTTCTTTTGGTGCATATTCTATTTCAATTAACTTGATTTCAGCGCAATCAATTTTCCAAACATCGGAAATAATCTTGGTCGCTACTTCACGGTTGGTATTTAAAGGCGCTAATAAATTAAAGGGTATGTGTTCGCTTCTTAATAAATCTGCATCACGTGTTCTTGAATATTTGGGATAGCGTTGCCTAAGAGATTCTCTTGAGTTGAGTTTGTCATAATAATTCAACATCGCTTCTGCATCAGGATCGGTTAAACGATTTCCATAATCTTGAAAATCAACTTCCAAAACTTCAGCTCGATATTTTGACTGAAAGAGTCTGGCTTGTGCTTTGAATTCACCGTCTGGTTTATATTGTGTGCCGATATTCATTTTTTCTATCTCCAACTAATTATTATACGGAACAATCCCCTAATTAACAGAGTTGTAACTTGCTAAAGTTGAGTGAGTTTATGCGTTTGTGTCAAGCTCAATAGGGATAAGTTTGCACTCCGAAAGGCTGCAGCATTCAAAGCGGCCAAATCGAAACCTTATTATGCTCATTACATCGCGCCCAAACCATACGCTCATCGGAACTAAACCCAAATTGATCAATTTTACCATTGTGCTCAAACTGCGCATGGGTCTGACCACCGCTCAGATCGTGCAAGCTAAGCATATTCGGCTTACTCAGTAACAAAACAAGAGAGCTGTTAGCGCAGAACGTCGGTGCCGAAGGGCATAAAGACTCCTGAGGGTCATGAGGCAGTACACAACGTTTTTCACCAGAATCACGCTCCCAAATGGTCGCCTCAGCATCATAAGAGCTACAGGTAGCAACCCACTTGCTATCAGGGCTAAACACCGCTTGGTTGATTTTGTCCAAGCCTTGGTATTTAAATGCGCCAACTCGCTCACCACTATGGGTAGACCACATAACGGCTTCATCACCGCAATTGGCCAGCATATGTTGCCAATCCCGACTAACAGAGGCCTGCCACAGTTGTTTAGTGTGCGTAATACAATAGAGGGGCTTGCCACTGAGCGCGTCCCACATGCAGGCCTCTTTATTGCCGTTTATGGTAAAAACCTGCTTTTCATCAGGGCTGAAAACAGCAACTTCTAAGCCTCCAAACGTTTCAGGTTTAAAGGTTTGCAGTTTACTTTCGTCCTTTGTTGACCATATGACAGCGCTACCATCACCAGAGGCGGTAAGTACCCGTTTACCGTCTTGGCTAAACGCGGCAGAATTCACTGCCCCCAAACGACCGAAGTGCCTGAAATAACATTGTGAATCGAAGGTTTCAAAATCGCTCAGTAAGGCCGTGCGATAAGCAACAGACCATAGAAGAATATTCTTACCATCTGGACTGAAGCGTGCGTGGTGAAAGTGGTCGCTTGTTGCATGGCGTTTTTGTTCTTTGCCAGTATTGCAGTCCCAGAGCACCGTTGCACCGTCGAAGGAGGAGGTGACAAGTGTTTGGCTGTCGGGGGTGAAGGTAACCAAGCTGATGCTGTTGTTGTGCTCAATAGTAATCATAGTAGAAAATCCATTATTAAACCCTGATTTTATGCAGTTTGATTATAACCGTCGATATGATACTTGATTTCTTTTTATTTTTTGACCCTTTTTTTGTGCAGACGAGGGTGTTGGCCGTGTAGGCCGTAAGAGCGAAGCGTCATACGGCACACAAAGTGAGAAAGGTGTAAACAAAAAGTGATTAAGATGATGGTTGTGGATTGGATTGGCGGGGTTAGTGGTGGATGACGCTTCGCTCTTCCACCTTACATATGCGACTTATGTGTTAATCTCCGCCGCCGTCACGGGTAAAATAGATGTTAGACATCAGGCTGGTGGATGAAGCAGTATGGTGTTGTTGAAAAAAGGTATGATCATTGCGATGGTTGATGCCCGCATGCTTAATCGAAGTTTGAATATCTTAAATCGTAAAGGTGAATCACGCTCATGGAAGTAAAAAAGTTTCGTTTATCGAACGTTGGACGGTTTTCAGATCTTGAAATCCCGCTTGCACCCACGAAAGACAAGACATCCAACATGACTGTTTTGGTCGGCAATAATGGTTCGGGGAAAACAACCTTGCTCCATGCTCTAGCAACATCGTTAAGCTGGTTTGTCGGCAGAGTCCGCTATGAGAAAGGTAGTGGAAGCCCTATTTCTGAAGATGTGATTAACAACCAAGCATCAACGGCAGTGATCGATATTGACGTATGGGATAAACGGGCACGTTTAGACGACTCCTTGTTTTCTTGGCATATCGCCAAGACGATAAAAGGCCATCAAAGCGAGGGTCGTAGTGCGTTAAGCGAGCTATCCGAGTTAGCAAATCACTACAAAGCTCAGATGTCGGCCAATGATGCGTCGTCCTTGCCTTTGCTGGCTTTTTACCCTGTGGAACGAAGCGTGATCGACATTCCGTTGAAGATAAATAACCGCCATTCTTTTCAACAGATTGATGGTTATGATGACTCTCTGAATCGTGGTGTTGATTTTCGCCGTTTCTTTGAATGGTTTCGAGAACGAGAAGATACGGAAAACGAACAAGGTATTTCAAATGAAGTATTTGACATATTCAAAGAAAGGCTAGGAAATAATAATAAGGATATTTGGGAAATACTATCCAAGGTAAAAGATTCGTCCCTCGACCGCCAGTTAACCGCCGTCCGAACAGCCATTAGCACCTTTATGCCGGGATTTAACAACTTGCGTATTCGCAGGAAACCGCGTTTGCACATGTCCATTGATAAGCAGGGTGAAAGACTCAATGTGGCGCAGCTCTCACAGGGTGAAAAGTCATTGCTTGCACTTGTCGGTGATATTGCCAAACGCTTGGCGATGATGAATCCAGCCCTCGAAAACCCATTGCACGGCGATGGTATTGTGATGATTGATGAAGTGGATTTGCACTTACACCCCCAATGGCAGCGCACCTTGCTGGCGCGACTGAGCAACACCTTTCCTAACTGCCAGTTTGTGCTAACAACACACTCTCCGCTGGTCATTAGCGAGGCAAAAGATGTGCTGTGTTATGTGCTTAACGATGGTGAACTTTCAGTCATGGATGACACCTTTGGTTTGGATGCCAATCAGGTCTTGTCACAGGTGATGAATACGGATGTGCGCAACACTGAAATCCAAACCCAATTGGATGATCTCATGGACGCGATGCAAGACAGAAACCTTCAGCATGCGAGAGAACTACTGTCACAGCTTAGGGAGTCTTTGCCTTCAGGCAATATCGAAATAACAAAAGCAGAGTTGCTGCTAAGACGCTTGGAGTTGCGCCTTGAGAAAAATCAGTAAAGGCTCTGAGCCAAAGCTCCTGACTGCTTGGAAAAAGGCAAACCCAACAGGAACCTATCAAGAGCTTTCTCACCAAGTCAGAAAACACGTGAGGCAAGTGAACATCGACGAACAATTTGGTCTCTGTGCCTATTGCTGCCAGCGCATTGATGCTTCTAATAGTATGAATGAGCACGTTGAAGCAAAAGCCATTGCACCCAATCGAGGCTTGGACTTTTCCAATATCGTCGCTTCTTGTACCACACCCAATCAATGTGATAGGGCGCATCAATCCAAACCGCTTCCACTCACACCATTGATGGATGCATGTGAAACAGAACTCAAATTTTACCTTGCGGGTCGCGTCAAAGGTCTATCACCTCGTGCTTCAACATCCATCGACGTGCTGAACCTCAATAGTAAAAGACTTATAAACTGTAGGGAGCAAGCCGTGGATGCGTTGCTATACGGTGGTGGTTCAAATCCAGAAGAGATTGAGCTACTTGAAGATGAGCTGATTGAGATTTTATTAGAAGACTTCAAAGAGGTAGGCAAAGATCATCTTTTGGCTCCATATAGCCCAGTGTTGGTGAGTATTTTAGGTGGTATTAGAAAAAAATTAACTCCCGATAAAAAGCTACAGGAGTGACGGTATTTGACCGACAAGGCATGCCTTGTCTCTACAGAGTTGGCAGATATAAAAACAGAACACACAACCACAATACCTTCGCCAAAAAGTAGCAGGCTCTAGGCCATTTCTTTAGTGTTGATTTTGGACAAAAAGAACCGAAGGAAGATCCAGAGCCCATGTACGATATTCCACAAGTACTATCCTCGTTACGCAATGAACGAGTAACCTGTAGTAGGGTGTAATAACTGAAAGGCATTACACCAAAATTTATCAGCTAAAATAAAGTCATTTGGTATCGTGGAATTCATACGGTGCAATGCCCGTTGGTTATTGCACCCTGCATTTTCAGGTTACTTGGCCCAGGGTCAGGCATGAAAAATTAGGTATTATTCACCCTTCCTTCCATGCTTAGTTTTCCACTTAGCCCATGGGTCAACGTCTTTGTTTGGTCGCTCAGTTGGTCGCTCAGTTGGTCGTTCTGTTGATCGCTCTGCGGGTCGATGCTTTGACTTTTGATTCCATTCATCGAATTTCGCTTCACGTTGTGCGCGCAAATGTTCCGCGTTCTCAAAGCTTAGCTTTGCAGGCATACCTGTTAACTCCCCTTCTGGAATGATGCGTTCCCTAGGGGGTAATAAGAATTGTTCAGCAGAGGCTTTGGGTAAGTTTTTAAAACTATACAAATAGAACGCTTCGACTTTCTCGCGTGCCCAGTCTGTCTTTTTAAGAAACTTGATGCTGGAATCAATGCTTGCGTTGATTTTAAAACAGTTAATATTTAAATAGGCAAAGAGCATTTCAAAACCATACTCATCAACGATTTTAGTTAAGATCTCTTTTAAGCCAACACCGTGTAATGGGTTGTTCTTGTAATGAATGTCATTGTCCATGTTTATACCTGTCGTGGCTCATATTTATTCTTTTATGCTTTGGCACTTTATGATGCAAGATTGAAACGTTGATGCGTCATAAAGTGCCAAGCGTTTTTTATTGGCTTTGTTCTTCCCATGCTTTTAAAAAGGCTGTGAGAAAAAAGTTGTAAAAAATGCCATCTACTTTGATCATCATAAAACGCGCGATGAGTTTTCCGTGTTGGTCGATGCAATGCAGTGCGTAGTGCCGACTGTCGCATTGGCATAGGTAGCTCACGCTTATTTTTGAACAATCAATATGTAAGTGGAAATAATCGTTGCTAACATTTAGCCACTCATGCTTTTGTTGTAGCTGTCTACCATAGACAAAACACTCTGTCGTCGCACCTGTTTCACTGCGTACCACAGCACGTATTTCACCCCATTTAATCATTGATTCTAAAATGTTATCGAAGTTTTGAATGGCAAGGCTTTGGAAACCTTCGCTGTGAGGGTTATGGCTGACAGCTTCTAAAATGCTGCCTAGTGGCATGTCAAAGTGCTTGGCTGCCCCATCAAGAGAAGCTTCAGGGTTTTGTTGCATCCAGTCACACACGCATTGCATCCAGCCATCTAAGCCCATGCTTAAAGATCGCCCTGCTTTTTCACCTTCGCGTGCTTGGCCTGTGAGATCCTCATACTTGTTCGCATAGCCACGCGGGGTAAGCATGATCCCTTCTTTGATGATGGTACTGCTATTGCCGATTAATACGGTGGTAAGCATACCAATATCACAGTCTGCCATATCTTTTAAGGTGGTCATTTCAACCTTTTGACGTTTGCGATAAGCGGACTTTACAACAGCGACAGGGGTTTGAGGGTCACGGTGTCGCAATAGAATCTTTTGTGCTTCGACAATTTGCTGGGTGCGACGGCCACTTTTAGGGTTATAAAGGGCAATGACAAAATCACTGCTTGCAGCCGCTTCGATGCGACGGTAAATCTTTGGCCAAGGTGTGAGTAAGTCTGAGAGTGACACAGCACAAAAGTCATGGGTGAGGGGCGCGCCAACCAAGGCCGCTGCCGCATTCAGTGCAGTGGTGCCGGGTACAACCTCAACTTTGATGGCATGTTCTGGTGTCCAACCATGCTGAAAAAGAACTTCATAGGTGGGGCCTGCCATGCCATAGATACCCGCATCGCCTGAAGAAATAAGCGCGACCGTTTTACCTTGCTTAGCATGTTCCCATGCCTCCAGGCAGCGATCGACTTCTTCAGTCATGCCTTTGCGGATTATTTCTTTGTCGTCCAATAGGTGTTGCACGAGTTTGATGTAGGTTGAATAACCAATGACAGTATCGGCTGCTTCAATGGCTTCTAAGGCACGTAGACTCATGTGTTCGTGCGCACCTGGGCCAAAGCCGACGAGAAAAATTTTACCTTGTTGCATAGTCACTATCCTTTTATTGATTACAGGTTGCGGTTGGATTGGGTTGAGCTAATATGAAAAAAACCTATTTAGGATGATTTCATGCGTGAAGAATGGGGTTAAATGGCATCAGCGACTCGGGGGCCTGATGCGCATGGTGATCACAAGCTAACGATGAGGCACCAGCATCGTTTCACACAGGTGTGCCTTCGATATAACCTCGCATCACATCAATGCTTGCAATATTGGCTTGGCTTTCATCACCTAAGCCCAAGCGGTATTGACCTTGGTTATCGACTAAACATTGTCGTTGTTTATCAATTTTACAGCCTGCAAAATGACGAGACATATCAAGACGCATTTCAGCACCTGAGCTGATAAGGAGTGCAAACACATGGCGATCATTCATGCCTGTGATGCGAATATTAAATTCTTTGCCAATATCTTTGAGGTGATAACGCGCTGATAGAACGGCAAATGCATCCCATTCAAGACGGTTTTGCTTTTGTTCTTGTTCGTTGATGTGAACCGCTGTTTTTTCAAGGTCTTTGATGAGAGGGTTCTTTTTCACCAAGTAAGCACGCAGCTGACGGTGAATAATGAGATCAGCATAGCGGCGAATAGGGCTAGTGAAGTGACCATAGACATCATAAGCAAGGGCAAAGTGGCCATCATGATCCGTGGTATAGATTGCTTTTTGCATGGCACGCAAAATCAGTTTTTGAGCCACGACTGAAATAGGCATGTTTTTGAGTTGAGCCAACAGTTGCGCAATATCTTGGGCTTGCACGGATTCATTGTCGCTATCACCAATATGAATGCCAAAGGGTTTAAGGAAGTCATTGAGGTTGCTAATGTCTTTGGCTTGGGGTTGGGGATGAGCGCGATAAAGGGTCTCTTTTCCTGATTTATGGAGAACTTCAAGAATCGCTGTGTTGGCAGCAAGCATAAGCTCTTCGATGAGTTGGTGTGCCAATAAACGATCTTCACAAGCCATACCTTTGATTTCATCTTTTTCTAAAATAACACGATGTTTTTTGATGTCTAAATCAAAACCACCACGCTTGCGACGTTGGCCATGTAGTTGACGCAATAAAGATTGGGCATCAAGTAACATATCGCGCACTTGATCATGCTCAATATTGTGTTCTTTTTGACGTAAAAATTGATCGACTTCTTGGTAGGTCAGGCGAGCATGCGAATGAATGATCGCTTGCATTGGCTTGATGTTGGTGCGCTTGCCTGTTTTGTCAAAAGTCATTTCCACAGCCATCACAAGACGGTCTTCGTTAGGGCAAAGTGAACATAAGCCATTACTTAAAACTTCAGGAAGCATCGGAAGCACGCGGTCGGGAAAGTAAAAGCTATTGCCGCGCAAAGAAGCTTCTTTATCTAGTGCTGATTTTGGATGTACAAAATAGGATACATCGGCAATGGCCACAATGGCTGAAAAGCCTGTTTTATGACGCTTGACCCAAATCGCATCATCAAAATCTTTGGCATCTTCGCCGTCGATGGTGGCAAAAGGCAGTTGGCGTAGATCTTCTCTGCCTTCAAGAGCCGCCGTCATGTCTACGTGCTCAGAAATATGCTTCGCTTCTTTCTTGGCTTCTTCGCTAAAGCCACGGCGAATACCCATTTCGTGAATCAGCATACTCACAAGAGCAGAAGGCTTGGGTGGCATCTCCAGAACTTTCTTGGCTTTGACATAGCCTGAGTCTTCAAGCTCGCCTTGTACCCAGTCACCATCGTTTAATTCAAGGTTGTTTTTATTAAATGGAAAGCTGGGTAGGCGTTCATTTCTTGGTTTCAAAATGCCTTGATCAGCGATATATTGACCGTAAACAACATCAATATTGCGTTTTAAAACACGGATGACTTGAGCGGTGGTGCGGCCACGGCGTTCGACTTCTTCGATTAAAATCTGGTCTTGGTGTAGCAAGCCTTGGATTTGGTCAGGCGGCATAAATAAATCTTCACCACCATCGTCAGGTTTAAAAAAACCAAATTCACGCCTTGTGCTTAAAAAGACACCTTCGCGCGTGTTTTTTTTCTTTGTTGATTTTGTCTTCCATTCAAACTTTTTTTTCATGATTCCCAACGTATGCGCTGTTGTAAAGCGCGGCTTAGAGTGTGTTCATCGAGGTATTCTAATTCACCACCTTCTGGCACACCTCGGGCAATGCGTGAAACTTGTAAAGGTTTGCTTTGGTAACGTCGTGCGAGCCAGTGGGCTGTGGCTTCGCCATCTACGGTGGCACTGGTGGCCAAGATGATTTCTTGGATGCTACCTTGTTCGATCTGTTGGTCTAAGCTTTTTAGCCATAAATCACTGGCGTGAATACCATCCACAGGTGAAAGGCGGCCATGTAAGACTTGGTAGCGACCTTGAAAATGATTGCCACGCTCCATCATCAACACATCAACAGCTTGTTCCACAATGCAAACAGTTTGTTGATCACGTTTTGGGTTGGCACAAATACGACATAGGGTTTGTTCTGAAAAGCCGCCGCATTGCTCACAAAAGCGCATTTTTTGGTGTAAATTGGCGATGGATTTAGCAAGCTCTTGCACCTCTTGGGGTGGACGGCTTAAAAGGTGAACAGCTAAACGCAAACCTGATTTTGGACCAATACTGGGTAAGCTACTTAGCTGCTCAATGACTGCTGCAAGTGGCAGCGGCATGTGCATCAAAGGGTAAAGCCGGGTGGTAAAGGTAAACCAGATAACAATTCTTTTTTCTTTTCTTCTGATTTTTCGTTGACCTGTGCCACAGCGTGATTCACGGCTGCAACGGTCAAGTCTTCAATCAAACTTTTATCTTGATCTGCCCATAAGCTAGGGTCAATACTGATTTGGCGTAATGAGCGATCTCCACCCATGCGAACGCGAATCATGCCGCCACCTGCTTCACCAAAGACTTCGACTTCAGCCATTTTGGCTTGGATGTTTTTCATTTCTTCTTGCATTTCTTTGGCTTTTTGCATCATTTTCATGATGTTCATTTAGATCTCCTGTCCGGGAGGGTGCACAGCGATAATACGTCCTCCCAATTTCTGAGTTATTTTTTTAATATGAGGGTTTTCTTCTGCATCACGGTAGCGTTTTTCTTCTTCTTGTTGTTGACGTTTTTGGCGTTGAACAGAAACGCTATCTACTTTTTTTTGATGTTGCGCTTGCCACTGAAGTGGACGTTGAAACCATGCTTCAAAATTTTTGCGTTCTTCTGAACCGATCATACGCTGTAAGTGGCCGCTAAGAGCCAAGTGAATGCTTGTGCCATCATCATCATAAGCCACTTGCTCAAGTTGTGCCGCAAGACCCGGTTTGATTCGGCTGTAGGCTTGCAAAGCTTCTTCCCAATTGTGAGGGGCTTTGATGTCTTCTGCTTGGAGTTGTTGAGGCTTGGTTATGGTTTGCGTGCTTGGGGGTGAAAGATCTAAAGTAATCGCGGGTGATGGTTCTTTTTTTGTGATGGCTTCTTTGGTTGGTGTGACGGTTTTAGCCACGACCTCTTGAGGGTGGACTTGTGGGGATTGTTGGCTTGGTGTGGTTATTTTAGTCGCGGTTTTGTGTGTGGGAATGTCTTGTTCTATGGGGCTTTGGCTTGCATCAAGAAGTTGTAAACCAGCCAAGCGGATGACAAGCATTTCAGCGCCACAACGTTCATCCATGAGGTGCAGGTCAGCAAAACCACGGATAAGCACTTGATAGCGCATATCAAGCTGTGGGTGTGTCCAGCAACCTTGCCATTTTGTGAGCCAAGTGCGGGTTTGAGAATCAACTTCTCTCTCAACCAAGTTTGGGCTAATCATGGTGCAAGCTAGCTGATGCCATAGTTCTGATAATGATTGTAAGCTGGTGTGTAAGCTATGGCCTTGGTTGGCAATGTCGCGCAGGCAAAGAATCGCTTTTTCCGATTGACCTTGAAAAATATGATCGGATAAACGGCAACGGTAAATGTCAGCCAGTAAACCAATGCTTTGTTGCACATCCTTGAGGTGAACATGGCCTGCAAATGCCATGACTCTTTCGGTTAGTGAAAGGGCATCACGCACACTGCCTTGTGCGGCACGGGCTATCTCAAATAAGGCTTGATCTTGTGCATCAATGTTTTCTGTGTGCAATACTTTTTTAAGGTAAGCCTGTATTTCTTCAATGCTTAAACAACGCAAATCAAAACGTTGGCAGCGAGAACGCACTGTGACGGGTAGTTTTTCCGCTTCTGTGGTGGCAAGAATAAACACAATATGTTCAGGCGGCTCTTCCAAGGTTTTTAATAAGGCATTGAAAGCTGATTTAGACAGCATATGTGCTTCATCAATAATATAGACTTTATTGCGAAGGTTGACGGGTGGATAACGTACATTATCCATGAGTTCGCGAATATCATCCACACCTGTGTGACTGGCTGCATCCATCTCTAAAATATCAAGTGTTGAACCTTCTGTAATGGCATGGCAGCTGGCACATGAACCGCAAGGTTCTGCTTTTTTTTTGCTTTGCTCGCAATTTAAAGCCATCGACATGAGGCGGGCTAATGTTGTTTTACCAACACCGCGAATACCGCAAAAT
This sequence comes from Mariprofundaceae bacterium, assembly GCA_030950585.1. Classification (GTDB taxonomy): domain Bacteria; phylum Pseudomonadota; class Zetaproteobacteria; order Mariprofundales; family Mariprofundaceae; genus JAUZRG01. Next base: position 35,545 of record JAUZRG010000019.1, read on the forward strand.
AAGTAAGCATGACCTGTTTTCTTTTGTTGTAAGGCATTTTGAAGGGTTTGTACCACGACATCTTGCCCGATGAGGTCATTAAAACGTTGGGGTCGCCAGCGTCGAGCCAGCACTTTATAAGACATGGCGCGCAATCTATCGCCAGATGTGGTTGGTGTCAGTGAAGAAAGTGAAAATAAGTTGCTTGGGTTGTTGCGATTTAGAGATCACCCACGATGAGTTCATCAGGATCTTGAAAGCTATCAGCGATGGCTTTGATGTCATCTTCGATTTCAAAAAAAGCATCTAAAATGATAGGGTCAAAATGTTTATCACGTCCTTCTTTTAGAATACGACATGCTTTCTCATGTGAAAAAGCTGGTTTATAACAACGCTTGCTAATGAGTGCATCATAAACGTCTGCAACTGCCATAATTCTTCCAGATAAAGGGATGTTTTCGCCTGCTAAACCTTCGGGATAACCTGAGCCATTCCATTTTTCATGATGTGATGCTGCAATTTCACCTGCTAAGAGTAGGAAGTTATTACCCTCAATTTTTTCAGCTGTGCTAAAAATGATTCTTTTACCAAATTCAGCATGTTTTTTCATTTCGACGAACTCTTCATCAGTGAGCTTACCGGGTTTCATTAAAATATGATCAGGTACGCCGACTTTTCCAATATCGTGTAGGGGAGCTGACGAATAAAGAAGGTCGATGTATTGGGGAACGAGAGTATCGATGAAATGCTTTGTTTTGACCAAATGTTGCGCGATCACTTTCACATAGTGCTGGGTACGTTTGATGTGCGCACCCGTTTCAGGGTCACGAGATTCTGCAACAGCAGCCATTGATTCCATCGTGACCTGTCGTGCATTTTCAAGTTGTTTTAACCATTTAACTGCATGTCTTCTTTCAATCACAAAGCGGGTTGTGGCAAAAAAACTAAATAAGGCAATAGCCGTTAAAATGGCACTCGCTGGCGAAAGAAAAACGCCCTCGCTTTGAAAAAAATAAAGGCTAAAGCCAAGTATCAAAAGACTCCAAAGCATCGAACCTATTGAAAAAAGACTCACAACATTCAATGTGGTAAATAAACAAGAAATAATAATGGCGGTTGCAAAAACAGATACAATCACTGCTTTTGTAGACCATGTTGGTGTTATAATAAAGGTCTGGGATAAAATATTCTCAACCACCACGGAATGGGTTTTAACACCGGGGAATTGGGAATCAAACGTGGTATGGTACAGGTCTTTTAAGCCGGTAGCGGATGAGCCGATAAAAATAGTTTTTCCTTTTATTTCAGAGGGTTTAACGATTCCGTTTAAAATATCCATTGCAGAGATTGAAGCGTAAAGGCTAGGAACGCCATTAAAACGCAAAAAAGCAAAGCCTTTGGGTGTGATGGGAATGCGATATTTACCCACATGAATCACAGGGCCGTAAGTGCTCGATTCGATACTTGCTGTATGTAGGTTTTGTGAGCGCATAAAAACAGCCAGTGATAAATGAGGATGAATCACGCCTTTGTATTGAATGAGTAAAGGTAGTTTCCTCAACATACCATCGTTATCAGGTTGGCTATTAAGAAAGCCTGTGAATTTTAATTGTGAGAATATTTTATAGGTGTTATTCAACACACCAGGGGCATCATGTAGATCAAGCATGTCTTTTGTTTGATCATCAATTTTAAAGGCAGGGGCTTTGATCACATCAATAATGTTTTGATGATCAAAAAAGAAATACTTGGCTCCCACAACGCGAGGGTCTGATAAAACGTAGCCTAAGTAACCATCGTTATCGGTGAGTGCTTTTGGTATCCCACTAAACTCAACCTTAAGACCAAAGTCTTGCTGAAGGGTTCGCTGTATGTGAATGATGGCAGTGCGGTCAGGTTCTGAAAATAAAATATCAAGGCCAACGCTAGATGGATTCATCGCAAGTATATCTTTAACGAGGGAAGCTGTTCTATAGCGAGGCCAAGGCCATTGACCGACTGCGGTAAGGCTCACATCATCAATATCAATGGTGAGTGTGTTTTTGGCTTTTTCGCCAGAAGCTGTTTGTTGAATAAATTGATCAAGAAAGATGTTATCTAACTTTTCAAGTAAACCAACGTTGCTATAGGATAAAAGGCTAATAAAGCTTGCGACACATAACCCAATAAAAAAGATAAGGTTAATCCATTTCAAGGAGAGTTGGTTAGAGGATGAAAAGTTCAAAGAAACCCACCGTTTAGTAAATCATGATTTCAACACGACGGTTCTTGGGCTCATTGATGTCATTTTTTGTTGAAACTGCTAATTGGTTTTCACCATAAAACTTTAAATGAATGCGGTGTATTTTAATGCCTGTATCGTGTAAGAAAGTAGCTATATGCTGTGCGCGTTTCTTAGATAGTGTTAGGTTAAATTGTTGAGAAGCCATGGTGTCAGCGTGGCCATCGACATGAATCACAGCAGGGATACGTGCATTAAGTGCTGGAATCAGGGTTGGTAATGTTTGTTTGGATGCTGGTGTAAGCTCGGTACTTCCTGTTGTAAATAAAAATGTAAAATGTGCTGGCTTTAAAGGTTGAGAATTAATAATTTGTTCAAATTTTTTGTCAATATATATTTTATCACCTTTTGCCATGTCGGTTAAGGTGTCTTCTTCTCGAATCACAGATGAGAAATGATAAGCTTTGTTGATGAGTAGTTCTTTGTTTTTGGTTTTTACAATAATAGCTCCAACTTTACCATCTTCATCAGGCAGTAAGATAACGGTTGTTCTCGGTACGGAACAATTGTGCACGGCTTTTTCTTTGGCTTGTTGTGCATAGGCTTCGGCTTCGCGAAATAGGGCATCGGTTTCTGCAGCCTCGGCACCATTTTCATCCAGCTCATGGGCTGCCCAGTATAAAAGAGAAACAGCAGAGGCCAAGGTTTGGGGTGCGCAATCTTCAGCATCGGCATTTTTGGCATCTTGAATCATCTTCTTAATTTCGGTGAGTTGTGGGTAATTGGTATGAACAGGAACGGTGGTGCAAGATGGTAACAATATAACGAAAACAATCCAAAATATAAGAGCTATTGTAAACCTAGTGGTTGTTATAGCCTCAACTGTATACCTAAGTCGTCGATAGCGACTTAGGTGTTTTAAGCTATGCATGATCGTTATCTCCCCTATTGAACATCACTTCTTCTAAAAGCCACATGGTTCTAGTGTTTAAGCCATGTGGCTTGAAGTCGTCGTTTTAGTCAACTTTAACGATAAAGCGTGTTCCACGTACGCCCACAACAGCTCTAGGTGTACGAATATCAACAGATTCAGGTGATAGTTTACCAATTTTACCTGAAGAATAAATAGCCTGCCCTTTATTAACGTTCAGGTCAAAGGCATATTTTTGTACTTCTGGTTTAAACACATACAGATTAATTTCAATATCAGTAGACTCACCTAAGGTAAGTAGTGTTCCATCGTTGAAAACGATACCAGCAGAAGATTCTTCATAAGAATGAATCTTGTCAGATTGTAACAATTGCATGCCTGATGTTGCTTGCAGTGTTTCATTACCGCGTAGGACTTCAATGCTACCTGTGATATCTTTAAAAATAGCCACATGCTTTTCTTGAGCCATGGCTGGAAGAGTGAATAAAACCATTGTCAATATGATTGCTAATAGTAAGTTTTTCAATTTGACCTCCATATAAATTAAATTTTAATCAGGCATAGTAAACAATGTCAAATTAACGGTCAACACCTTACACTTGTGGTTTATTCTTTTGCTATGACCTAGATCACACTTGAGTTTGATTCATCTGCGTATTTTTCTATCTTAAGACTAAAGTTAATCCGATGCTAATTGTGATGACTTCGTAACATATTTTGATTAATTTATTTCCTTTAACAATAGCGAGGTGGCTACCGATATAACCACCAAGAAAAGAACCAAGCAGAAGTGCAATCATCCAATTCCATTGTATATTAGACAGTAATCCAACGGCGATGGCACCTGTGCCGTTCCAGAAAACACCCACGATGACTAAGGTATAGGCCACTGCATGTTTGTAGTCGAGACCAAACCAGCGTACCAGAAACATGGTTGCAAATAGTCCTGTTCCAGAGGTTAGTGAGCCATTGATGAAACCAATAAAAGAAAGACCAAAAGCACCAAGGATCATGCCTTTCGTATGCATGTTTTTTGGCTGGTTTGAATTGCCTAAGTTCGGGTTTAGAGCAGAGTAAATACCCAGCCCTATGGTCAGTATGCCAAGGGATACTGTGGCGATATGGTCAGGAATGCGTACAATAAGAAGGCCACCAAGCACCACACTGGGTAAGCCTGAAAACAGCATTAATAAAGCAAGGCGACGCTGTAATAGGTCTTCTTTGAAATAACGGACACAAGCGCCTAAACCAAGGGCAACACTTGCAACTTTGTGTGTGGCTAGGGCAATGCTGAAGGGTAGGCCAAGCATCAATAAGGCAGGTAATTGAATTAAGCCAGCGCCGCCACCCGCTAAGGAAGAGAATGTATTGGCGGTGAGAGAAATAAAAAAGAGCAAGAGTTGTTCAAACATGATGGCGATGGTGCGTAATCCAAGATGTTAAAGCAATGTCGCTTGCTTGCGTGTGTGGCAGTGGTTACCTTGCGCCTTCACTTTGGGTGTACGGGAAGTTTGGTGAAAGTCCAACACAGCCCCCGCTACTGTAAATCAGATGTGATGTTTCAAATGCCTTAAACAGCATGACCACTGCCAATAGGTGGGAAGGTTCAAACATCGACAGTTGAAGATAAGTCAGGAGACCGCCCCAATACTGATAAAATTCCATGACCTCGGGGTGAGGGTTGATGCCTATGCAATATAATTTTATGCTAGCTGGTACACAGTCTGGCTGTGGTAAGACCAGTGTATGCTTTGCTTTGCTGCAACAGCTGATGGGTTCGGGCTGTGATGTTCGGGCTTTCAAAGCAGGACCTGATTTTTTGGATCCGATGTGGCATCAAGTGGCGACACAAAAAACATCTTACAATCTTGATACGCGCATGATGGGTGAAGCGATGGTGCAACATACCTTTGCTTTTCATGCTGCCAAGTGGAACATCATTGAAGGTGTGATGGGTTTATTCGATGGTGCCAAAGGGGTTGGTCAAGAAGGTTCAAGCTTAGACTTGGCACGTGTCTTATCCATTCCCGTTCTTTTGGTGGTGGATGCGAAGGGCATGAGTGGTTCGATTGTCGCACTGGTCGCTGGTTTTTGTGCTTATGCAGCTCAGTCGGGTGTGATGATTCACGGCATTATTGCCAACCGTGTGGGTAGTATGCGCCATGTTGAGCTTTTATCCGAGATGCTCAATCAGCATGATTTGCCACCACTGGTGGGTTGGATGAAGAAGAATGCGCCGACATTGCCTGAACGGCATTTAGGTTTGCAACGCCCAGAAGAAGTGAGTATTCCCGATTTTTCAGATCATTTTTATATAGACCAAGCACAGCTTATCAGCCAAGGCCGAGCGATGAGGTTAATGCCTGAACGTGCTCCTGATCAACATGTTCAAAAAACCATTGCGATTGCGCGTGATGCGGCCTTTTGTTTTATTTACCAAGCCAATTTGGACTGGTTGCAACAGCAAGGGTGGCAATTAAGTTTTTTCTCGCCTTTGGCAGGTGAAGCTGTGCCCGCTTCAGATATGCTTTGGTTGCCCGGTGGTTACCCTGAGCTTTATGCCCAAACGTTATCCGAGTCTGCCACATGGGAATCTGTCTGTGAGGTGATTGAGGCTGATCAAGTCGTTTTGGCAGAATGCGGCGGCATGATGGTGTTGGGTCAAAGCTTACGCGACCAAGCAGGGCAAGTTTGGCCCATGGCGGGGTTGCTTCCTTTTGATGTTGAGATGCAAGATCGCTTGGTTTCTTTAGGTTATCGGCAACAAGCTAAGGGTGTGAAAGGGCATGAGTTTCATCATTCCAAACGGTTGATGGAAGTGGGTATCCCACAGGCTTTTGCTTTAGAAGGAAGAGGAGATACTGGCTTGCGTTACCGATGTTTACGTGCATCGTATGTGCACTGGTATTTCCCAAGTACAGACAATTTGGATTGGTTATTATGAAAAAAAGAGAAAATAGACAAGGTGTGACCTTGGTTCATACTGGCGATGGCAAAGGCAAATCATCTTCGGCTTTTGGGGTGGTGTTTCGTGCTGCCGCTTGGGGCATGAAGGTATGCGTGATTCAATTTATCAAAGGTAAATGGAAAACGGGTGAGCAAAAAGCTGCGCAATCATTTGAAAATATTGAATGGCATACGCTCGGCGATGGTTTTACGTGGGATACCAAAAATCCCGAACAAGATATTAAAACGAGCCGTGCTATCTGGGATCTGTGTAAAGAAAAAGTTCGTTCTCATGACTATGATGTGCTGGTTTTTGACGAAATTAATTATTGCAGTGGTTATGGCTGGATTTCTGGTGCAGAAATTGCCCAATTTATTGCTGAAGAAAAACCAAGCTGGATGCACCTGATTCTCACAGGCCGCAATGCTGCGCCAGAAGTGATTGATGTTGCCGATACGGTGACCGAGATGAAAATGATCAAACATGCCTACAAAGAAAAGGGCATCAAGGCTCAACAAGGTATTGAATTTTAAAGTTAACGATTTAAACAGCATAAACAAAAGGAGAATAATTATGCATATAGAACCAGGGTTTGTTGCACCTGCAAAGGTCATGATGGCGAATGCTGC
>JAUZRG010000190.1 GCA_030950585.1 Mariprofundaceae bacterium
TGGTGGAGCCAAGCGGGATCGAACCGCTGACCTCTTCGCTGCCAGCGAAGCGCTCTCCCAGCTGAGCTATGGCCCCATTTAGACGCGAATCAGGCCATGCCTTTGCTCATATGTCAAGATGTGATTGATATGCAAGACGGATGCTCAAAACCATGTCAGTGTTGTAAGCCTATGTATGATATTTTTCTCTTTTCTTTAAAAGCCTTTGTTACCATTTATGTTTTAATCTTGATTTTTCTTTATCTTAATCAAGATAGCATTGTTTTTGCCACACAACCTTTGTCTCAAAACATCCGTTTACAAGATGGAACGTCTGAAATGGTGTTTTCTCATCAAAGCGAAACATTGCATGGCTGGTTCATTCACAGAAAAAAGGCTCCCTTACTCATCTATTATGGTGGTAATGGCGAAGAAGTTTCCTCTTATATGCCCTTATTTGAGCAGCAACAAAAATATTCGGTGCTGATGCTTAACTACCGAGGCTATGGTAAAAGCACGGGTAACCCCTCTGAAATCAGCCTTGTTGCGGATGCCTTATTTGTCTTTGATGCCATCATCAATCAACGCAAACTCATTCCCCAACAAGAAGTCTTTCTCATGGGCAGGAGCCTCGGCTCAGGCATTGCCGTTCAAGTGGCGGCACAACGTCCTGTGGTGGCGATTATACTGGTGACACCTTACGATACTTTAACCAATGTTGGTGCACGAAAATACCCGATGCTTCCAGTCAAGTGGATGATTCGACATCGCTTTGATTCTTTATCTCATGCGCCAAACATCAAGACCCCCGCCTTGTTTTTAAGCGCGGAATTAGACACTCTCATCCCGCCTGAACACGCCTTTTCCTTAGAAGAAGCATGGGCAGGTGTGAGTCAACGCCATGTTTTTGCAGGTGCTAGTCACGATGATATTACGCAACAAGCTCTCTTTTGGCCAATGGTTGAAAACTACATCTTAAAACAAGGCTCAGAAACACAGGTTCAGTCAGAGAACAAAAAAAACAATCCATCAGCTCGTTTGACAGACTCTTAGCTTTCCACATACGATTCCCATGCTTTACACATGAGGGGAAGACCATTCTATCGTCTAAAAGCGATATTTTGATTAAGCGTAACACACACCATCGGTTCGATTAAAAATGCCGTAGCACACCATTTTAAGTCAAAAAAAAAGGAAACAATCATGCGAGATTCCATATTGCACGCGCGTCGTCAGTCGCGGCAAATCACGGTCGGCAATGTATCCATTGGTGGCGGTGCTGCCATTGCTGTGCAATCAATGACCAACACGCCAACCACCGATATTGAGGCCACCCTTCAACAAATTAAGCAACTTCACGATGCTGGTGCTGATATTGTGCGTGTGTCTGTGCCCGATGACGCTTCAGCAGAAGCCATAATTAGCATTGTTAAGCGCAGCCCTTTGCCCATCATTGCCGACATTCATTTCAACCATGATCTGGCTTTAAAAGCTTTAGATGCTGGCGTGCATGCCTTACGCCTGAATCCAGGCAATATCGGTAACCGTGAACGGGTTGAAAAAATATGCCGTGCCGCTGCAAAAAAAGGTGTATCCATTCGCATTGGTGTCAATGCTGGCTCACTCGAAAAGCATTTACTTGAAAAATATGGTGAACCTTGTGCGGATGCTATGGTTGAATCTGCCTTAAATCATATTAAAATACTCGAAGATTTGAATTTTTATGACATCAAAATATCCTTAAAAGCCAGCAATATTCCCATGACTGTGCAGGCGTACCGTAAACTTGCGACCCTTGTGGATTACCCTCTACATTTAGGTATCACAGAATCAGGCAGCCAGTTTGCGGGCAGCATCAAAACAGCCATTGGCCTTGGTCTACTTCTCAGTGAAGGCATTGGTGATACCATTCGTGTGTCGTTAGCCGCTGATCCTGTGCAAGAAATCAAAGTCGGCTTTGAGATTTTAAAAGGTTTAGGTCTGCGTCACCGTGGCGTGAACTTAATCGCTTGCCCATCCTGCGCACGCCAAAAATTTGATGTCATTTCCATCGTCGAAGAACTCGAAAAACGCTTATCCCATATTCATGAAAATTTAGATGTCGCGGTGATTGGTTGTGTGGTCAATGGGCCTGGAGAAGCGCGTGAAGCTGACCTAGGCATTACGGGTGGCTACCCCAAACACTTGCTATATCAAGATGGTAAGCCTGCTGAAAAAATCATGGCATCGGCGATGATTGATCGTCTTGTCGAAGAAACTGAAGTCCGTGCTGCAAAAATACGCCAACAGAGAGAACAAAGTGAGTAAAAAACTACAAAGTATTCGTGGTATTCATGATGGTTTGCCCGATGAAGTCCAAATATGGCAACACATTGAAACAATTGCACGCCGTATTTTTGCCAGTTATAGCACACGCGAAGTACGCCTTCCCATCCTTGAATCTACCGAAGTCTTTGTGCGCTCCATTGGCACTGAAACAGATATTGTCAGCAAAGAAATGTACCGCTTTGAAGATCGCAATGGTGATGATATTTGTTTACGCCCTGAAGGAACCGCAGGTGCGGTTCGGGCTTATCTCCAAGCAGGCCTTAGCCGCAGTGGCACCCAACGCTGGTTTTATATGGGACCCATGTTTCGCCGTGAACGTCCTCAAAAAGGTCGTCTAAGACAATTTCAACAAATTGGTGTGGAATGGTTTGGTGTTGCTGGGCCTATCGAAGATATTGAAGTGCTCACGATGGCTTCCTCTTTTCTCGATGAACTTGGCATCAAAACACGTTTAGAAATCAACTCTTTGGGTTGCCCAGACTGTCGACCTGACTACCGAAAAAAATTAACCCAAGAACTTGAAAAATGCCAAGATGAACTTTGTGGCACTTGTCAGCAACGCCTCAGCACCAACCCCTTGCGCATTTTGGACTGCAAACAAGCCAGCTGCCAAGCCTTGCTTAAAGATATACCTGAAATGACTGAGCACTTGTGTGGTATTTGTGATGCTCACTTCCTGACCCTGCAACGTGGACTTAAGGAATTAGGCGTTCCTTTCCTTGTGAACCCACGCATTGTGCGCGGCTTAGATTATTACAACCGCACCGCCTTTGAATTCATCAGTGAAGAACTCGGCGCACAAGGCACCGTTTTGGCAGGGGGTCGTTATGATGGCCTCGTCTCCCAACAAGGTGGCCCTGCAACGTCGGCGATTGGCTTTGCCTCAGGTTTAGAACGCCTTGGTATGCTGCTCGCTGGTAAAGTAAAAAGCCCCCAAATTGATGCAACCGTGGTGGCCTTGGGTGCCAGTACCCATATTTTCTCATTGCAAATCGCACACACCTTGCGTCAACAAGGCTTTCATATCAGTCACTGTGGCACTGGTTCGTCCAAAGCCCTCTTCAAACGGGCTGCGCGTGAACAAGCACGTTACACCCTTGTGATCGGTGAAGATGAGTTGGCACGTCAAATCATTAGCTTGCGTGGTGACGATGAAAAACATGCGTTTACCTTGTCTCAGCTCATTGAACATATGACAGCATCATGATGGCGAGTACTTAAACCTTGAAAAAAACACTACTCACAGCCCTTCGCCCACTCTTAGATGCAACACGCGACTTAGCCCCGATTGTCGCGGTCATTCTTTTCTTTCAAGTCTTGGTGCTGCAACAACCTTTTCCCAATGTCACAGATACCATCTCGGGCTTGATCTTGATTATCTTTGGTCTTGCTCTCTTCGTGCGCGGTTTAGATATGGCTCTTTTTCCTTGGGGAGAAGGCTTAGCCCATGCCTTTGCACGCAAGGGTAATATTTTTTGGTTGCTCGTCTTTGCCTTTTTACTGGGCTTTGGAACCACCATTGCAGAACCGGCATTGATAGCCATTGCCAGCAAAGCATCTCAAATTGCAGCTGAAGGCGGCATGATTGAGAACAACCTCGAAGCCATGCAACAATATGCATCTGGTTTGCGTTATACCGTTGCCTTTTCAGTGGGTTGCGCCATTCTACTCGGTGTTTTGCGCATCATTTTAGGTTGGCCGCTGCATTGGTGTATCATGACTGGCTATGTTTTAGTCATTGCCATGACTGCCATTGCACCCAAGGAAATCATTGGCATTGCCTATGACTCTGGTGGTGTGACTACCTCAACGATCACCGTACCACTGGTCACCGCTTTAGGCGTTGGTTTGGCGGCCTCCTTGAGTGGGCGTAACCCCATGCTTGATGGCTTTGGCCTCATTGCTTTTGCCTCCTTATTGCCTGTGCTCTTTGTGATGATGTATGGCATTTGGATTGTATCGCTATGATGATGACCTTATGGGACACCACCGTTTCCACCCTTGGTGATTTATTGCCAATCTTGGCTATTTTGCTTTTCTTTCAACAAGCCGTATTACGCAAGCCATTAAAAAACAAAAAGAATGTTGCCCTTGGTAGTTTTTATGTTTTATTGGGCTTAAGCTTCTTTTTGGTTGGCTTAGACAAAGCCATCTTTCCACTGGGCGAACTCATGGCCAAACAACTGACCACCCCTGAATTTCTTGGTTTAAGTGATTTAAACCATGTGCAATGGCATGACTTCATGTGGGTCTATGTCTTTGCCTTATCCATTGGTTTTTCCACCGCGATGGCAGAACCTTCATTGATTGCTGTCAGCAGAAAAGCCGAACAAATATCTGGTGGCACCATCTCCGCCCTTGGTTTAAGGGTTGCAGCCGCCTTGGGTGTTTCTATTGGCGTGACTGTGGGCTGTTACCGCATTGTGACGGGTTCACCCTTATGGATTTATATTGTCGTCATCTATGTGCTGGTCATCATTCAAACATTTATGTCACCCAAGCAGATCATTCCTCTGGCTTATGATTCAGGTGGTGTCACAACCTCCACGGTGACTGTGCCTTTATTGGCAGCCTTGGGTATTGGTCTTGCCAGCAGCATTCCCGGCCGTAGCCCCATTATGGATGGCTTTGGCCTCATCGCTTTTGCATGTGCATGCCCCATTATTGGGGTGCTGAGCTATGCACAGTTAAGCCAATTTATCGCAAAAAGAAGGAGCTAAGTAATGCATTTTAAACTCATTATTGCCATGGTTGAAGAAGAATCGACCAGTAAAGTGATTCAAGCCGCGCGTGATGCAGGTGCCACAGGTACCACGGTTCTTAGCGATGCGCGTGGTGAAGGACTGAAACCTCACAAAAGTTTTTTTGGCTTAACCTTGGAAACCCAACGTGAAATGTTGCTCTTTCTTGTTGAAGAGCATTTAAGCCGCCATATTCTCGAGTGTATTTCGCAAGTCGCTGAATTTGATAAAAAACCGGGCTGTGGTGTCGCCTTTCAAATTGATGTCGAAGACGTTATTGGTTTAAACAAACAAATGCATACGATTTTAGAAGAAGTAGAGGAGCAACTGTGAGCAATCAAATTTTTGTCCGTGATGTCATGAAAACCACCTTCGATATGATGGATGGTTTATGCACGGTGCGCGAAGCCCTGAAACGCATGCAACATGTGCAAACCAAAACCCTCATTATTGATAAACGCAGTGAACACGATGAATATGGTATTGTGGTGATTGGTGATATTGCTCAGTTAATTGCAGAAAACCGTTCACCTAATCGTGTTAGTTTGTATGAAATCATGAATAAACCCACCGTTAGCGTGCATGCTGAGATGAATATTCGTTATGCCTCTCAACTTTTTTTACGCTTTGGATTATCACGCGCACCCGTATTGGATGAGAAACGCCAAATTATTGGTATGGTCAGCTTAACCGATATGGTACTCAAAGGCCTGACTCATCTTGAATAAGCATTGTTAAGGGGATAAAAGCATGGATTTAACCAACCAAACCGCAGTATTCACCATTGGGGTCATGATCGCTATTTCCGCGCAAGTGTTGTCAGCACGCATGCGCATGCCACCCATCTTTTTATGGCTTTTGGCTGGTATGATTCTTGGCCCCTTTGGCTTTCATCTCCTGCATATTGAATCCATTGCGCCTGCACTTCACACCCTCATTGAGCTTGGTCTCGCGATTATCATGTTTGAAGGTGGCCTCAATCTCAACATCAAAGCCATCACCAAACATCGCAGAATGATTAGCTGTTTGGTTTTCTTAGGGCCATTATTTGGCATTATTCTAGGCGGTACATTGGTTCATTTGTTGGTGGATATTACTTGGCCTTTGGCTTTTTTGTTTGGCGCACTTGTCTCGATTGGTGGCCCCACTGTGGTACAACCTATCGTCAAACAAATTCGTCTTGATCGTGATTTACGCCATATTTTGATCGGTGAATCCATGCTGGTGGAAGCAATGGGAGCCATCGTTGCCATTGTGATGCTGCAATTTGTGCTTCATCCCAACCCAAATCTCAGTATGCTCCTATCCGATACCGCTTATACATTTACTGTGGGTGCAATCGTGGGGCTTGTTGGAGGATGGATTCTGATTCGCGCCTTAGGTAGCAGTTGGTTTTTAGATGGTGAGTTGCGCACCATTACCTCTTTGGGTTTTGTGTGGTTTATCTTCATCATCGCAGATGGCATCAGTCCCCAAGCAGGCTTATTGGCTGTTTTGGTCACAGGTATGATGATGCAAAAAGCCGATTTACCCGACATTCTTCGACTCAAACATTTCAAAGCCAGCCTTGCCACACTGCTTATTTCTGTGCTCTTTGTTTTGCTTGCAGCCAATCTCAATTTGAATATTTTAATTGATTACCTCTGGCAAGGCGTGGTCTTGTTTATATTCTTAGCTGTAGTGGTTCGCCCTCTATTGGTATGGATTTCAACCATAGGTTCAGGCCTCAGCGTCAACCAACGCTGGTTCTTGGCTTGCATGGCACCTAGAGGGGTCGTGGTTGCTGCACTAGCATCTTTATTTGTGATCATTTTGCTTGACGCAGGTCATGAAAACACAGAAGTAATTCAAGCCTTGCTCTACATCATCATTATCCTTTCCGTCTTGGTCTATGGCATTATTGCAGGTTGGCTAAACCGCTACCTGCATGTGGATGGTGGCGACGATCATTCCATGCTTATCGTCGGTGGTGGTCAAATTGGTGCAGAGCTTGGCCGTGTCTTTCAGCAGGAGCATGAGGTTCGTTTTGTGGATCTAAATGCCGAAATGGTCAAATCCCTCAAAGAAGCAGGCCATACCGCTGTGTGTGGCAATGCACTTGACCCCTTTTCTATGGAACTGATTCATGCCGAAGAAGTCACTACCGCCTTAATCATGACAGGTTCAGCTGACCATAATTTGCTCATTGCACGCATGATTTACGATGAATTTCATGTCAGAAACCTTTATGTCACCTTACAGGATGGGGATAGTCAAAAGCACGAACGCATGATTCGTCAGCTCAATTTGAAGCGTCTTTTTGCCAAGCCTTATCATTTCACCTATTGGAATGACCAAGCCTTTCGCAAACGCTTGGTGTATGACTTATTGCACATCGAAGCCAACTCCAATTTAATCAACAAACGCTTAGAAGACATCACGATTTCTCATGGTGTTCAGGTGCTCATGGTGATGCGCCAACATAAAATGTTTATTAGCCATAATGATCTTACTTTAGAAGAAGACGATGAAATTTGGCTATTGCTTCGCCCCGAACGTTTAGAAAAAGGGCAAATTCTCCTTCAGCCCAAAGCATGAAAACACGTTTCGCGCCCAGCCCAACAGGCTTTTTGCATATCGGCAATATTTACTCAGCCTATCAATGCCAAGACTGGGCACGAAAAAATCATGCTAAGCTGATTTTACGCATCGAAGATATTGACCACACACGTTGCCGACCTCCATTTAGCCAAGCGATCATCACAGATTTAACGTGGCTTGGTTTCACATGGGATGAAGAAACCCTTTATCAACAGTCACGCAAGCTTGCCTATCAACAAGCTCTCCAAAAGCTCAAAAACTTAGAACTCATTTACCCTTGCACCTGCACCCGAGCGCAAATCAAAAAGACCTTAGAAAACCATCAAAAGACTTACCCCTATGCAGACCCCTACCAAGGCACATGCCGCGAGAATAAACACAGCCATGCCACCCAGAACGTGGCATGGCGATTAAATATTCACAAAGCCATGCAGCACATCAATAAGCCTCTTTATTGGTACGATTATCTGGGTAAAAAACACCCCGTACACGCCCAAGAATATGGCGATGTGATCCTTGCTCGCAAAGATATTGGCACCTCATATCATTTAGCGGTGGTCATTGATGATGCCTTTCAACAGATCACCCATGTGATTCGTGGCCAAGACCTAGAATCATTCACAGGCATCCATCGAATCTTGCAAGCCTTACTGGATTTACCTAGTCTATCATACACACATCATGGCCTGCTTTATGCACCCAATGATGAAAAATGGTCTAAACAAGACAAAGCCCCTAGTATACAAAAGTGGCGTTCACAAGGCTGGGATGCAGCACATATTCGCCACTACATTGATTCGCTAGGAAGTCGCCATGAGCATTAACCTCAATGACCAACAGCTGCGTTACCGTCGCACAAAAATTATTGCGACTGTCGGCCCTGCCACGAGTTCAGAAGAAAAAATAAGCCAACTTATCTTGGCAGGGGCAAATGTTTTTCGCCTCAATATGTCGCATGGTACCCACGATATGCATCGGCTCATGTCTCAACGTATTCGCACCGTTGCTGCACAACACCAATCACATATCGCGATATTGGCAGATTTATGTGGCCCAAAGATTCGTGTGGGGCAATTCCAAGCAGGCTTTATTCAGCTAGAAACAGCTGATTTAATCACAGTCACCACCCGCCCAGTCATGGGAGAAGACAAGCTTATTCCAAGCCAGTACGCCCAACTTCACCAAGAATTAAGACCACAACACCGTATTTTTCTTGATGATGGCTTACTGGAACTCTGTGTCGAAAGCATTCAAGGCCAAGATTTATTATGCCGCGTTATCCAAGGTGGAAAGCTCAGCAACGGCAAAGGCATGAACCTGCCCGATAGCTATATCACTGCGCCACCACTCACCCAGAAAGACAAAGATGATGTGTGCTTTGCCCTATCCATCGGCATCGATATGCTCGCCTTATCTTTTGTCTCCTGCGCCCAAGATATTGTTCAATTGAAAGAACTATTGGCAGAGCACGGGGAAAATGTACCCATCATTGCCAAAGTCGAACGTCTTGAAGCCTTAAAAAACAGTGAGGAAATCGCCCAAGAAGCCGATGCCATCATGATTGCACGCGGAGACCTTGGCGTGGAGCTCGATATTGAGCAGGTTCCAGTGGTACAAAAGGAACTCATTAGCCTTGCTAAAAAGTATGCTAAACCTGTGATTGTGGCCACACAAATGTTGGAATCCATGACCCAACACCCACGCCCCACTCGAGCTGAAGTCGCAGATGTGTCTCAAAGCGTCTCTAGTGGTGTCGATGCCATTATGCTCTCAGCTGAAACAGCCTCAGGCAAACACCCCATCTCGGCCGTTCAAATGATGAATCGCATCGCCCGACAAGCAGAATCACATGCATGGTTACATGGTGCTTTTTCCATTTTAGAAAGAAGAATAGATAATCAATCTGCCAATAATCCTGTTAGTGCTGCTGTGGCTCGCTCCACCGCAGCCTTGTCACGCGAATTATCCGTGCATGCTATTATTGTGATTTCCAATACGGGTGTCACCACCACCACCATGAGTTCAGCACGACCAGCTGCACCCATCGTGGCCATTTCTCCACATATGAAGACCTGTTGCCGAACCAACTTATGCTGGGGGGTGATTCCTTTTTTTGAACAGAACACCGAACAACAAGACCCACTACAGTTAGCACGTCGTATTGCGATTGAATTAAAACTAGCCAAGAAAGGAGACTATATCATTATTGTTCAAGGCTTTAATAAGAAAAAAGATTTAAGCACACCTTCGATCACCACTATTGTGGTCTAAACCATGCTGTCTTTGCAAAACACAGCAGACAGGCTGGAGGTGAAAACAGGTGAACTTATTCTACTCACAGGTGGGGTGGGTTTTGGCAAAAGCTATTTTTTAAAACAGTTGGCAGGTTTATATGCCCTACCCTCATCCATCACAGCAACGATTCCGCAAGCTGATATGATGTTTGATACACAACCGCCCTTGTGGATGGGGCAATATGTGTCAGAAGAATTAAATCATGGCCTTAAAATTCAATGCACCGACAGCCGCATGCAACAAATTCTCCAAACATGGCGACTGCATGATATCACACCACAAACCCCGCTATCACAGTTAAATCGCCTTCAATCACTTCGTTTACGTTTGGCAACGATGAGTTTAAGCGGTCAGTTATTATGGTTACTGGATAACCCAACTGCTTGTCTTCCTGTGTCGGATAGCCAAGAATTGCGCTTAGATATGATTAGCTGGATCAAAAAACATGGTTGCATGGTGATCGTTGCCTGTAACCGTTGGGAAGATTGGCAAGGCCAATATTCTCAACACTGGCATATTCAAAAACAGGGATCTTGGCCCTATTTGGAGCAACAATGAGCGAAATTATTCCTTTTTCTTTTCCTCTCAATCAAGGCATGCATGCCTTTTTGCGGGTTCGTGACAGCTTACGCTGCCTTGCTGAGAGTCAAGATGCCTACGCATGGTTGCAAGCGGGTGCTGATCTAAGATGTTCTGTGCTTGGTGAACAAGGTCGTCATCCAGCCATTCCAGAAGTCATCAACTTACTCGTGTCCACACAAGAGCATTTAAAAAAGTTGGCAGCCAATCACCCTGAATTTGCTGAAAATATCCATTTCGCATGTGAAAATATGGATCTGCAAGTGCAACATCTCCGCGATGAACAAGAAACGATTGCCAAAGCCTTATCCGAACACAGTTTATTAACCCGCTACAGTCATTCCATTCAACAATATGATTGGTTAGGTCATAAGTACCTCATCCCCCAAGGCTTTCATTTATTATGGCAAGAAATGACTGAGTTGCATCAACCTCTTATGCAACTATTAGAGCCACTCATCATCACCGTAAAAGATTTAGATATTATGCTGCATGATTCTGTGAGCTGGCAACAAGCCACAGCTAGCAATGGCGTTGATAGCATTAGCCCCGAACACACGCCTAACCTTGGTTTATTGGTCATTGGTCTGAGCAGTGAACAAGTGCGTGCAGGTGTGGTTCCTGAAGTGTCTGGTAACCGCATGGCTATTCGCCTGAATTTTCACAACTGGACAGCACAAGGCCAACCAGAACTCATCACCACCGATGTTTCCTATCAACACATGATGGTGCCAATTGGCTAAGCAGAACTCACCATTGTTCACCCCATCCCAACAATCTTTTCGACAACTCTATATCATGATGAGCATTTTCTTAGCAGTGCCCATCATCCTTTTACCTATCAATGTGTATATACCACTTCTCAATATCACGGCCAGTGCAAGCCTTGATTTTTGGTTATTATTGGCACTGATTCTACTCATTGTATCCAGTGTCAGTGATAGCCTCTTGGGTGGCATGCGTAGCACAGCCTCAATGAGCATCGGTGTGATGTGGATGAGCACAACAATCATGATTGGCTCGCAATGTATTCTCGCGCCACAGGCTCATTTTATTTTACATGGCTTGATCTATATTCCTGATGGTAGTGTCGTCTTGGCTTCTTTGTTTGCCTTACACGGTCTGCGACATGCACCGATGATTTGGCAAAGAGAAATAACAGATTGGTGGGCATATCCAGCATGGATTCGTGACAATGCGATTGCTGTAACGATGTTTGGATGGTTGTACTTACTTTCTTATTAAATTCACTCACATGTTATCAAGTGTAATGCACGACACATATTTGAAGCATCATCGCCCTTAGCTTAAAACCCATAGTAAAGGGGCGTTCAGATGAAAAAGAATCAACAAAAATCAGCAAAAAAGACTTCTTTTTATATGAATACACACCTAACAGCTGCTGCTTGTTTTCTTTCTTCCATACTCATTATTTGCCTTAGTTTAGCCTTCTTAGCATCCGCTTAAAACGCTAAATAAAGCTCTCAACACACAGGCGACACAAGCCCAATATTGCAAGTTTTGTCTATCTATGATGTCTTCACGCAAGGAGAATCAATGATATGCGATATATATATGGTTTCTTATGCTTTTTTCTATACAGCACCACGATACTGCATGCCCAACAAGCGGCGGTGGTGAGTGCTCACCCCCTAGCAAGCCAAGCTGGCTTGGATGTTCTCAAACAAGGTGGCAATGCCTTTGATGCCGCTGCCGCCGTTGCTCTCAGTATTGGCGTGGTTGAGCCTTTCAGCGCGGGCATTGGTGGTGGTGGGTTTTTTATGATTTATGAAGCCAGTAAAGATAAATACACCATGATTGATGCCCGCGAAACCTCGCCGTTTTTGGCTGGACATGGTGAGGTCTATCAAAAAGCATCGAGCATTGATGGTGCCAGCGCTGCTGGTGTACCGGGTCTGATTGCTGGCATTGATCACCTCTCTCAAAAATATGGTCGTTTAAACCGTGAAAAGATTAGTCAACATGCGATCAAATATGCCCAAGAAGGTTTTGCTGTTAGTCCCCATTATCAACGCTTGGCCACATGGCGAAAAGAAGCTTTGTTGCAGTCAGAAGCCAAAAATATTTTTCTATCTGAAGGCGAGGTTCCTAAATTAGGCCAACTTATTCGTCAAACGCAATTAGCCCAAACCTTGCAACGCTTTGCAAAATTTGGTGCCAACGATTTTTATCACGGTAAAACAGCAAAAAAACTAGTGAAGGATATGCAGCGTGACGGTGGCTTCATTCGCCTTAAAGACCTGAACAAATACCGCGCTATCGAAAGACAGCCCATCATTAGCCACTATAAAAACACAAAAATTATCGCCGCTAGTCTGCCCTCCTCAGGTGGTTTGGTATTGGCAGAAATTTTTGGCATGTTGGCGCAAGATGATTTAACCGCGATGTCCAAGGTCGAACGCACTCACTTGCTTGTTGAAGTCATGCGCCGTGCCTACCGTGACCGTGCAGCCTATATGGGTGATTATGATTTTATCAGTTTGCCCAAAGACTTATTAGATCCAAAACGCCTGCAAGCCATGCGCCAAAGTATTCACATGGATAAAGCAACGCCAAGCAGCCAACTGGAACCCATCGACCAAATCAAACAAGGCGATCATACCACCCACTTCAGTATCGTGGATGCAGAAGGTAATCGGGTCAGCGCCACCTTATCCATCAACTATGGTTTTGGTTCAGCTTATGTCTCTCCTTCGACTGGCATTTTACTCAATGATGAAATGGATGATTTTGTGACCCAAGCAGGCAAAGCCAATGTTTATGGGCTTGTGGGCAGTGCCGCCAATCAAATAGAACCGCAAAAACGCATGCTCTCTTCCATGACCCCTTGTTTTGCCATCAACGAACATGGCATCTTGATCACAGGCACGCCGGGAGGCAGCCGCATTATTAGCATGGTCTTACTCAACCTATTGCAGTTCGCGCACCATGAGCCTGCCGCTCCCAGATGGTTAAGCCAAAAACGCTTTCATCATCAATACCTACCCGACATCATTCAACATGAAAAAGGGGCATTTAATGCAACAGAGATCAAAGCCTTACAAGCCAAAGGTCACCAACTCAAAGCCATGCGTAACTACGGAAACATGCAAAGTATTCTGCAAACAAATACTGGCGAAGTCATCGGCTTAAGCGATCCCAGAGGTGAAGGTTTGGCATTGAAGCTGGACACGCCTTCTACAAAACGAAGAGAATAGCGACTACTTAAAAACAATTATTTGGGATATAAACATGCAACACATTAACATTATTGGCGGTGGCCTTGCAGGCAGTGAAGCCGCTTGGCAATTGGCACAACGTGGTATTCAAGTGCAGTTACATGAAATGCGCCCACAACGCATGACCCCTGCCCACCACACCGACAAGCTCGCTGAGCTGGTTTGCTCTAATTCATTTCGCGCCGATCACTTAGGTAATGCTGTGGGCTTGCTGCACGAAGAAATGCGACGCTTGGATTCTTTGATCATGCACACCGCAGATCAGTGCAAACTCCCCGCAGGTGGTGCGCTGGCCGTGGATCGTGCGTTATTTGCCGAAACCATCACCTCAAAAATCAACGCTCACCCGCTCATTGAAGTCATTCATGGTGAAGTGACTGAAATTCCAAAAGAAGGTCTGATTCTCATTGCCAGTGGCCCTCTCACGTCCGATGCACTTTATAAGCAAATTGAAAGCTTAACTGGCAAAAATCAACTTAGTTTTTTTGATGCTATTGCACCCATCGTCAATGCAGATTCCGTGAATATGGATATCGCCTATTGGAAGTCACGCTACGACAAAGGCACAGAAGAAGGCAACGAAGGCGATTACCTCAACTGCCCCATGAATAAAGAGCAATACCAAAGCTTTGTGCAAGCCTTATTGAGTGCCGAGCAAGTCAGTTTCAAAGACTTTGAAGACATTCCTTTCTTTGAAGGCTGTATGCCGATTGAAGTCATGGCTTCTCGTGGCATGGAAACCTTGCGTTTTGGCCCCATGAAACCTGTGGGACTTGATCACCCACGCACAGGTGAAAAGTTTTATGCTGTAGTGCAATTGCGCCAAGACAACCGAGCCAAAAGCTTAATGAACATGGTCGGCTTTCAAACCAAAATGAAATATGGTGATCAGTTGCGCGTCTTGCGCAGCATCCCTGCTTTAGAAGAAGCTGAGTTTTACCGCTTAGGCAGCTTGCACCGCAACACCTTCATTCGCTCACCCGATTTATTGGATGGTTGTTTGCGATTAAAAAGTGAGCCTCGTATTTTCTTTGCAGGTCAGGTCACAGGTGTGGAAGGTTATGTGGAATCATCAGCGATGGGCTTAATGGCTGGCATCTTCATGGCAGCACAGCATCAGGGTAAACAATGCATTGCTCCACCAGAAGAAACTGCGCATGGTTCCTTGCTCGCTCATATTTCCAAAACCCAAGGCAAACACTTTCAACCCATGAACATTAACTTTGGTATCATGCCCACATGGGTGCGTGCAGCAGATGGCAAACGCTTGGCCAAAAAAGACCGTCGAGCTGCGGTCTCACAACGTGCCTTAGATACCTTGGATGTATGGAAAGAAAACATATAAGTGGTGCTTTTAAATACAACGGAATAACATCAAGTGAGAAAGGAGTTTTGATGCATCAAATTGCTTATAAAGAAGGTTATAAATACCAAATCGTGGAACCTTATTCTATTCAGATCAACATCAAACCCAATGCTAATATTGGAACCAGCAGCGACTTTATTAGCTTATCCAAAGAAGGCTTACTCACACTTAAAACAGGCTATGCTTGGGATGGTCCATCAGGGCTAGAAATTGATACACTAAATTTCATGCGCAGTTCATTGGTTCACGATGCTTTGTATCAGCTCATGCGTGAAGGGAAGCTGGATAAAAACACCTACCGCCAACCAGCCGATCAACTGCTATGCAGCATGGGCAGAGAAGACGGTGTCAGTGCTCTGCGTGCTTATTGGGTTTATTACGCTATTCGTCTTCTCGGTGATAAAGGTGCGAGCCCACGCGGAGCCAGAACTGTGATTCACGCTCCCTAAATACAGAAAACAATCATCTGACCTTGGCTGCGGCAATTTGTCACATGGTAAGTCTTATATCTTCTCTTATATTTCCCAGCCTTCATACATTCACTAGGAGAAGATTATGAATAATCACAAGCAAGAAGAAATATTTTCATCAGGTCGGCGGGATGTATTAATCGGCGCTGCTTCTTTGGGTGTGGGTGCGCTTGCAGCCACAGCATTGGGAAGCAATGTGGCTTTGGCTGCTGAGCACCAACACCATCATATGGCACCAGCCAGCAACAGCTTAGCGAAGTCACTTCATCATTGTGCAGCAGCATCTGAAAGCTGTATTAACCACTGCTTAGATCTTTTTAAATTAGGCAACACCACACTGGCAGATTGTGCCATTAGCGTTCAAGAAATCATGGCTTTTTGTTCCGCTCATGCAAAATTAGCCGCTTATGATTCAAAGTTTTTACGTGAAATGACCACACTTGGCATTAAAGTGTGTCAGGACTGTGAAGATCAATGTCGTAAGCATGAAAAAAAACACGCTTTATGCAAAGAATGTGCGGATGCATGCGCAGCTTGCATCAAAGAGTGTAAGGCTTTTTTGGCTTAAACCTCGCTTAGAGCATTGAATAACTGTGATGCATATAGTGCATCACGGCCTAAACTTATATTTAACACGATCATCAGATGTGAATGATCTTTAAGGTTCCAATATGTTTTTAAAAAACACTTCAACTGAAGCTGTAGGCGATGACCATCCACAGCGGCTATGTTCTTTTCGTAGCATCGTCATCCTCATTCAATTTATGGTCATCGTGCTGGCCAACTCCCTACTAGATGTGAAACTACCGATGACAAGCATGTTTATCGTGATGTTCATTTATATGCTCTTTAACCTGAGTATTTGGTATCAATTAAAACATCAAAATTCTGTTTCATCTAGCAAGGTATTCATGCAGCTTTCGATTGATGTGCTGGTGTTGGCTGCTTTGTTTTATTTTTCTGGTGGATCATCAAATCCTTTTGTATCGCTCTTTTTAATTCCATTGGTCATTGTGGCAGCGACTTTAGCCAAGCCGTATGTGTGGGCCATGGCAGCCATCACGCTGCTTTGTTATAGCTTGCTCATGTTGGTCAATAGTTCCTTAATGCAAGAACCAAGCATGATGCACTCAGAAAACATGCATCATACCAGTTTTAACCTGCATGTGATTGGCATGTGGTTTAGCTTTTTATTAAGCGTCGGTCTCATTTTGTTTTTTGTAGTGGCTATGGCCGAAGCACTGCGCGAACGTGATCGTAAATTAGCAGAGGCGCGTGAAAAAAACTTACGTGATCAACACGTCATCTCATTGGGAACACTCGCAGCAGGCGCAGCTCATGAACTGGGCACACCGTTGGCGACAATGGCGATTTTAAGCACAGAAATGCAAAACGAATACCATCATGACGATGACTTAATTCATCAACTTGAAATCATGCGCTCACAAATTCAGCGTTGTAAAACCACCTTAAGCCAAATGAGTGCCAGCACAGGTGAATTAAGGGCAGAAGATTCGCACAATGACAGCATAGAAACATTCCTAAACCAGTGCTTAAACCGTTGGCAAGAAAGTACCATTGATACGACTGTGACTATCAGCATGCACGGAACGAATCCTGCGCCCATCATTGTCCTTGATGAAACATTTAACCAAGCTCTCGTAAACCTTCTAAACAATGCTTCCGATGCCTCGACAAAAGTGAGTGTGGATGCACAATGGACAAACGCATTATTAACGCTTGAAATTCGTGATTCTGGCATGGGTTTAAGTCCTGACGTTGCCCAATCACTTGGCACACCTTTTTTCACCACCAAACAAGATGGGCATGGCTTAGGTTTTTATTTGGCTCAAGCCGTCATCTCACGCTTGGGAGGGGAGCTTCTTGCTTTTAATCAAGAGAAAGGCGGTGCATGCATGCGCATTCACCTACCGTTAAACAACCTAAAGGTATCTCAAACATGAACTTACAAGAATCATTGCCCACCCTACTATTGGTTGATGATGATGAAATCTATTGCCGTGTACTACGCTCAGCCCTAGAAAAAAGAGGCTTTGAGGTGCAAGTGGCTCATCATGTCACACAAGCCATGAGTGTCATGACAGATTTCTCACCTGAATGTGCCGTGGTCGATTTAAATATGCCTGGCCCTTCTGGTTTGGTCTTGGTAGAAGCTTTGCATGCCTTTGACCATCATACGCACATTGTGGTGTTAACAGGCTTTGCCAGCATTGCCACCGCTGTGGAAGCCATTAAATTGGGGGCAACACACTACCTTGCCAAACCTGTGGATGCCGATGCTATCATGACTGCTCTCAACCGCACCACCAATGGTGATACCTCCACCCAGGTGGCCACACAACCGATGTCCACCAAACGGCTGGAGTGGGAACACATTCAAAAGATTCTCATGGAATGTGAAGGAAATATCTCAGAAACAGCACGCAAATTGGGCATGCATCGCCGTACCCTACAACGCAAATTAGCCAAAAGACCCACCAAAACCTAAGGCCTCAAACTTAAAACTTAAAACTTAAAAAAGACGTGCGACAATTTGCCGCGCGACAATTTGCCTAATTTCCAACCGTTCAAATATCCCTATGTTTCGCCCTCTAGCGAGAAGGGGTATTGAATGGATCTGACAGCATTAATCAATCAAGGCGGCCCTGTGATGTGGGTATTACTCGCCTACTCAGTGATCGCTTGTGCCATTGTCTTTGAAAGGCTGTTTCAACTACAACGCCTACCCAACATAAACCATCAAATTCAACCTTTAGATTTACTTGAAGGTCATAAAAACAGTCCAGAAGTCATCATCGTCACAGCTGTTCAGCAAGCAAGCAGCACAGGCATTCAAGACCTCACCCGTGTAGCCACACGGGTGGGCAGTGAACAACTTGTCAGAATGGAATCAGGCTTAAGAAGTTTGGCTTGGATGGGAAACACAGCCCCTTTATTGGGTCTATTTGGTACCATCACTGGCCTGATAAAAGACTTTCAAGTCATTGAAAGTGCAGGTGGAAAGGTCAATGCTCAAATGCTTGCAGGTGGCATATGGGAAGCCATGATCACCACAGGTGCGGGCTTGGCTGTGGCGATTCCCATTTTATTGGCGCTGCATTTTCTCGAAGGTATGGTGGATAAGCGAACCCAATCCATGCAACGCCTTGCCTCATTACTCATTGAACAACTGCCACATCACAAGGACTCTCAGCTATCCACACAAATCCACCATCAACACAGCGTCTCTCATGCAGTTTGAAGGTGCTCGAAAAAGTGGTCAAGCACCCAATTTAACACCACTCATCGACATTGTTTTTCTATTATTGGTCTTCTTTATGCTCACCGCCAACTTCATGGAATATGAAGTCATCACGATTGATTTACCAAAAGCTACCAGCTCAACCACATCCTCAAACACAGAAAATATCCATATTATCTTATCCAAAGAAGGAAATGTTCTTGTGGATGATCACATCATCGCCATAGCGATGCTGTTGCCGTACTTACAAAATAAACTACAAACATCCGAACATAGGCACGTCAGTATTCATGGTGATCAACAAACAAATCTTGGCCTTTCCGTCCAAGTGATGGATACCGCACGCCAAGCTGGTGCAAGCAGTATTGATATTGTGACCAAGCAACCATGAGCAAGCTAAAAGCATTCATGTGTAAAGGGGATGTGATTCGCATTAGCACCCTTAGCTTATCTGTATTGCTACATTTTAGTTTTCTGATCTCCTTTAACATGACCAGCACCGCGCAACCCATGCAAAGCACACAGCCAAGCATGACTTTAAGTTTTAAAAGCATCGAGCCAAAACCTGAGTCCAAACCTGAGTCCAAACCTGAGTCCAAACCTGAGTCCAAACCTGAGTCCAAACCTGAGTCCAAACCTGAGTCCAAACCTGAGTCCAAACCTGAGTCCAAACCTGAGTCCAAACCTGAGTCCAAAC
>JAUZRG010000191.1 GCA_030950585.1 Mariprofundaceae bacterium
GAACTGGTCTTGCTTGTGATAACGGATAGAGAAGATTTTGTGCTTGATGAACATATCAACATCGCAAAAAAGTTCACCATTCATGCGGCGATTGAAGCCGACCTTATGGATCTAAAAGGCGATGCCAAACTTTTAACTTTCACCAGTATGAATTTGAAAAAAATGCCATCACCTCAAAAGAAGATTGCACCTCCTAAAAATATACCGCAAGAAAGCAAAGAGCTTCAAAATTACTTCAAAAAGAAAACACATGAGTATCGGCATGGATAAACAAGCCTTATTAACGCTTCTTGATGAGAAGGACGTTCAACAAAAAATTTTGAAATTGATTCATGAAGATGAGAAAACAGAACCCACAAATGATGAAATGGCTCATCTTCGGCAGCAGCTTCACAACCATGAGCAAGAAAAGGATGAGATGAGTCAGCTAATCGAAAAAATCAAAAGCATGCTCGGCTTGAAAGAGCGTGCACTTGAGCAAAAAGAATCAGAAAATAGCACGCAAAGCGTAACAATAAATCAGCTTAGCTCAAAAAAGAGTGGTTTAGAGAAGGATCTTCAAGAAAAGCTGTCCGCCAACAAAACATTAGCAAGCCAGCTTCAAGAAAAATTATCAGATAATGCAACATTACAAGAGAAGCTGAATTTTTATAGAAAACACTTTGAGCAAGATTTGATGATGTATGAAAAGTATCAGTCCTTAAGACCTCAAACACAATCAGCCTTAAAAAACATATTCAAAAGCAATGATCTAAGCGGATTTTTATCGTGCGGTGTACAAGAGCGGAACATTCAAAATTTTTGGGAATATATCAAAACAGAGATGATTGAAGATAGAAATCATAACGATATGCCCAGCTTGCAAGCAATCTTTTCCTTCTTTTTTGAAAGATTTATCCTTGCTTTTGATATGTATGAACGCCTTGATAGCAAAGCAGGGGATCGATTTGATACCAAGCTGCATATCAAACACCACCAAAGCGCACAAAGCAGTGGTGAAATTACCGCCATATATTTGCAAGGTTATCGAAATCATAAAACGAATAAAA
>JAUZRG010000192.1 GCA_030950585.1 Mariprofundaceae bacterium
GATAAGGTGAGTTATCTGTATCCTGACAACCAGCGGCACATCTCGACCAAGCTTTGGTCAGTTGAAATTCACCGATTGTTTCGGGTAAGCCAGCTTTGACTTCCTCAGCCCAAGCATTGAGAAATTCAGCATCGGATAGAGATTTTTTCTTTGCAGTAATCACCTCTACTTTGACCGAAGCTGTGAGAGACGGGTTATCTCGGAAGGAAACTTTGAGATAGGCCGTACCGACACCTTTTCCCGTCGCGGAAAGTTGTGCGGCAAATTTCCCTAGGTTGGGGTTGTCGGAATCCCGATCCCACCAGACTATTTTAATGAGATCATTTGGGTCACCGCTGACATCATCAAAGATGATTTCATCAGCATTCTCTTGGGTGTACTCACTGGGAGAAGATGAGCCATCCGCAAATTTCACATCCAGATAAATAGCTGGGTTACTCATCACACCGGGTATATCACTGGCAGGATCCTCTCGATTGATCGGGATTCTATTGAGTCCCTGAGAACCTGTTTGGATGCTGGTTTGAAGGTTGAGTTTTACTGATGATGGAAGAGGGTTTGCGGCAGAGATGGCCGAGAAGCCAGTTAATAGAATGAATGCGATAGCCACTTTTACAGTCATGGTGATTGCCGGTGGTATCGACGTGAGGATTGCTCTGGCGCTAAGGAATATCTTACTGTGGTCGTTTGAATATATAAACATAATGATCCTTTTTTCTGTTGGATTATCTGCTGAGGTATCTAATCTGAATCACTCGCAAGTACTGTCAAGCCCTTGGTTGCCCATTTATTGGTAATTATCACAATATTTCATGAATAATTTAGGCTGAAATTAGCACGCTAGAAATTGTTTTAATCACAGCTTAACAGCCGATAAGGTAGGGGGAACAGGGTGAAAATGATTTATGGGTTAGTATGCACCTTGCTGATGATAAGCACTGTTGATGCTGCTGAGGTGATGCAAAACCAATGGCATCACACGACACTCAAGCATCAACAGTTATGGAAATGGCAGTTGAAGTCGGATGATATGCAGGGTCGCCAGTTACAAATAGACAATGGAAAAAACATTTATGCCTATGACTTGATGGGCTGTCGCTTTTGCAGTGGTGAAGACGATGGTTGCCATGCCACAGGCATAGTTATCAAAGAACTTTCATTTTATAGCAATCCAGTTTTCATTGCCGTGTGTCATCAAGGCGCGCATTCAATGAAGATGTTCATTTTTGATCCGAAAAAAAAGAGCTCAGAAGCCATCTACACCCGTCATGGCATTTATTATTTGCATTACACGATTCAACCACGCGGTCTTAACATCACGTTTGATGATGTTCGTGCACAAGGTTGTGATGCCGATGGGGTTTGTTTTGAAGAGCGACAGCAATGGTGGCCAGCAAGGGAGTAAGCTTCCTATACTTTAACCCTCCCAAAGCACATGTTTTTGCATCACAGTCTTAAACAATTCCGATTCCAAAAAATGATTGAGCCATTGCCTGAGCTGGGGGTAGTTCGCTTGCTCAAACCATGCTTTATCGACATGGGCAAACTGGCGAACGAAGGGCATGATAGCGATGTCGGCCATGCTGACGCTGTGATTGATGAGGTAGGGCTGTTGTTGCAAGCGTGCTTCTAAGTTTTGCAGAAATATTTCGCCTGCTTGGCGGTAGACCTCCATGCGTTGCTCTGGGTGACGAACAGCATATTTATAGTGATCGAGATGGGTTTTAAAATCGTGATCATTGTCTTTGATCAAGGCTTCAATTGGTTCGTGATGGGCTTGGTGTCGCCAATCATCTGGGTCGTTCTGAGCCAGTGCCCAGTGCATGATTTGCCAACTTTCATCGATGACTTGGCTATTACCCAAAACCAACACCGGCACAGTGCCTTTGGCTGAGGCTTCCAAAAGTTCCTTTGGTTTTTGACGCAAGAGCACTTCACGATGCTCAACGATCACACCACTTTGGGCGATGGCCATACGAGCGCGCATGGCATAGGGGCAACGACGAAAAGAATAGAGTATCGGTGTGATAGGCTTCACTTTAGAGCTTTGGCACAGCATCGTTTGTACTTCTTCAGGCTTCCACAAGGGCATGTTTCATTGCGGCTGACTTCATGAATATCATATTGTCCATCAAGATAACGCCAGTGACCATGCTCTTGGCTGAAACGGCTTTTTTCTGTCAAAAGCTTGTGCTTGGCTTGATCTTTAAAAAAAGCTGAAAAGGTAACGTGTTCATGCTCGCTTTGTTGAATCTGGAGCTTTAACCATTGCACAGGGTGGAGGTGAACGGTGTCTGGGCGTGTGCTGGAATGCCAGCTCTTTAGTAGGTAGTCGGCATTGCCCATCACATAAGCACTGTAGCGTGAACGCATGAGTATTTCAGTTGTACGCGCATCATCGTTCTGAATCACTTGCTGGCAACAGTTTTCAAAGGTTTTTGCACTGCCACAAGGGCAGGGTTGCTGCTGATCTGAATGCAAAAAAGTCCCCCTTTATTTTTATGTTTAGCGAAGACTATGGTCATATAGATAAAAAAGGCTATGTTTATATATGTGATAAATATCAATGGATTCATTGCATAAAAAGGGTATAACTCGCCACGAAAAACATAGATTTGAAATACATGATAAGGTTTAGGAGGGGTGGTATAGGCATGAATCATAATAAAAACGCCCTTTTATCTTTAGAAAAAGCACTGGAATTAAGCAATCTAAATCCAAATTTATTGTGTGACTACTTTGAAGGTATGCATGATGTTGGTATTGCTACATTATTAGTCTCGTGTCGTGATGATAAAGATCGTTTGCGCTTGTTGTTTCGGGTACCCAATTCCAAACGTGGTGACGTTGTTTTAAAACTTCCCGATCAGATGCAAGAAAGCCTGCTGGCTATTTTTAAGCCTTATGAAATTGAATCCATGATTGCTCCGATGAACTCTGATGATGCTGCGGATATTTTGCAAGGCTTGGATAGTCATACAGCTGCAATTGTTTTTGCCTTGTTGGAGCCTGAAGAACAGCGTGAAATTCGTCCGTTATTACACCATCACGAGGAGTCTGCTGGCGGCCTCATGCAATCCGAACTGTTTAAGGTTCGCAGTGATTGGTCGGTGAGTAAGGTGTTGTTGGTGTTGCGTCGTTGGGGGCGTGAAATTAACAACTTGAATTATGTTTATGTGGTGGATGATCAAGATCATTTTGTGGGATCTACACCGTTGCATAAATTGTTGTTTGCGGATCCGAAACAAGGAATTTTTGAGCTGACTGATATTGATAGCCCTTTTGCCCTTGCAGGCCAAGATCAAGAAGAAGTGGCAAGTATATTTGCACTTTATGATATATTGGTCTTGCCTGTTTTGGACGATAACCATGTGTTGGTTGGTCGTATTACTGCCGATGATATTTTGGATGTGATGCAAGATGAAGCCACTGAAGATATGTATCGTTTGGCAGGGGTATCCGATGAAGATGATTTATCTGAATCGGTCGTGCAAACAGCGCGTTTGCGCAGTGTGTGGTTGGCGGTCAACCTGATGACTGCGATCTTGGCTTCCTTTGTGATTAGCCAGTTTGAAGCCACGCTCAATCAAATCGTTGCCTTGGCTATTTTGATGCCCATTGTGGCCAGCATGGGCGGTATTGCAGGCACACAAACGCTTACCGTGATTGTGCGCAATATTGCCTTGGGTCGTGTGCATTATGAGAATGCACGAAGCGCATTGTTGAAAGAAATGCGGGTGGGTCTACTCACGGGTTCCTTATTTGCGGTTCTGATTGGTGGAATTGTGATGTTTTGGTTCCCAGATCTTGGCTTTTCTTTGGGTCTTATTATCGCTATTGCGATGTTTATTAATTTGATTGCCGCCGCCACAGCGGGTGCAATCATCCCCTTAACCCTTCAACGGTTGAATATTGATCCTGCTTTGGCTTCAGGTACGATTTTAACCACAGTGACTGATATTGTTGGCTTTATTGCTTTTTTAGGTTTGGCAACATGGTTCTTGCTTTGACTGTTGCTGATGGCTGACTATGATTTGGCCATTGTTTATAGATAGAAGGAAAACCTTATGACACAACATTATCGCTTGATTATTCTTGGTTCTGGACCTGGTGGCTATAGCGCGGCCATTTATGCTGCACGGGCTAATTTAAAGCCTGTTATCATTCAAGGTAGCCAACCGGGGGGACAGCTAACCACGACAACGGATGTCGATAATTACCCTGGTTATAAAGATGGCGTGATGGGTCCTGATATGATGGAGGACTTCAAAGCACAAGCGGAACGCTTTGGCACAGAAATCATATGGGATCACATTGATGAAGCTGACTTTAGCCAACGCCCGTTTATTTTAAAGGGTGAAAGTGTGCAATATAGCTGTGATGCATTGATTATTGCCACAGGTGCATCAGCAAAATACCTTGGCCTAGAATCTGAGAAAACCTTTGCAGGTCGTGGTGTCTCTGCCTGTGCAACGTGCGATGGCTTTTTCTATCGCAATCAAGAGGTTGTGGTGATTGGTGGTGGTGATACCGCTGTGGAAGAAGCCATTTATTTATCCAATATTTGCAAGAAAGTCACCGTTGTACATCGTCGTGATGCTTTGCGTGCAGAAAAAATCATGCAAGAAAAGTTATTTTCCACAGAGAATATCGAGATGGCTTGGGATGCAACCTTAGAAGAAATCTTAGGTGATGAAACAGGTGTGACAGGCGTGCGTGTGCGTTCAACAAAAGATGATTCTTTGCGTGACATCAGTGCCACAGGTGCTTTTATTGCTATTGGTCATAAACCGAATACGGATTTTGTAGGTGAGCAATTAAGCAAAGATAAAGCAGGTTATTTACTCACTGAAGCTAAAAGCACGAAGACCAATGTTGCGGGTGTGTTTGCTGCGGGCGATGTTGCTGATTCGGTTTATCGTCAAGCGGTGACATCTGCGGGCGAAGGTTGTAAAGCAGCCTTGGATGCTGAACGGTGGTTAACCACCGGTCAGTAATGAAAGCGGGAGGGGGTACAACCCTCCCATTTTTAGTCACTCTAAAAAAAATCTTCTTTGCGATTGTTGTTGGTATAGTATTCCACAGAGTCTGAGTGATGATTTTTTTGCCGACGACAAATATTATTATGCTTTTTAACGTGATTAAACAGTGTGCTGGCTAAGTTCTTAATGCTGTCTAAGTTTTTTGTGTTGCAAGGTATGAGTAATTCAGTGGGCACACTGATCATGGTTGAAAGGTCGCTAATTTGCTGGCTTGTGATGGTTTCTTGGCCACTTAAACCAAAGATGATGGTTTTTTTCTGTTGACGAAAAAAATCCAGGATAGCTTGCATGTTGTTGACTTCATCTGTTAAATCAATATCCAAAAGAAATAAAATACCAAGAGATTTTGCATATAATTCTTTCCAGTCTGTATGGTTATATTGATAAGAAGGTAGACCCCATAAGTGTAAGTCTAAGCCTTGGTCAATATCCAATACAGCATAGTCTACACCGATATTTGCCATGAATTCTTGGTGTTGTTGAAACAAGGTCTCATCGTATGTGCTGACTTGATTGAGAAATTGGATGAACTCTTTTTGTTTGGCTTGAGAGATTGCATGGATAATGATACTCGTGTTTTCTTTGGACATGATAACAGTATTCTCCTTGAGAATGGGAAATACTGCCAGCATTCAACTATAGAGAAAAGGAAGACTTGAAATCTTCCAGTCATGGCATTATTTTAGATATAAGAGGCAATTAAATGGCGTAACTTATGAATATCAATAGGCTTGGTCATGAAAGCGGCATCTTCAAAGCCAATCATGTCCATGTCTAATAACTTCATATCATAACCAGAAGCAAAAATAATGGGTATTGTTGGTGAAGTACGACGGATTTCTTTCGCAAGTTCTCGTCCATTCATATTTGGCATGACCAAATCTGTGAGCAGCAACGCAAAATTATTGGGTTGTTTTTGGTAGATTTCCAATGCTTTTTTCCCATCTTCTGCGGTGATGACTTGATAACCAAAAACAGTTAACAACTCATACATCATATCACGGACGATATCTTCATCATCAACCACAAGGATGAGTTGCTCATGGCCTTTTTCTTGTGTGACTTCAGGTTCAGAGCTGCTTGTTTCAGAAGGTGGTTCGACTAGAGGCAAATAAACAGAGAACACCGAGCCTCCATGTCGCGTACTTTTCACTTCTATTTTTCCACCAAATTGTTCGATGGTACCAATCGACATGGATAAGCCCAAGCCTGTCCCTTCGCCAACTTCTTTGGTGGTGAAGAAAGGGTCAAAGACTTGAGTCAATGTTTCTTCATCCATGCCTGTCCCGCTGTCTTCAACTTTCAAGCATGCAAGGCCTGAATGTGAGCTGCAAAGCTGATCATCTAATTTGTGTTGCTGTGCCTGATCACAGGAGTGTAGGCTAACAGAGATAGAACGCTTTTTACTTTTCTTGACGGCATCACGGGCATTGGTGATGAGGTTCATTAAGACTTGTTGCAGTTGTGCAGAATTTCCATGCACAAAAAGTTTTTCATCGCTGAAATCTGCATTTAATTGAATGTCTTCAGGTATGCCTAATTTTGATGTGCTATAAGCTTCTTTCAAGATATCGCTTAAATTGAGTTTGCTAAACTGCTGGTGATCTTGGTGAGAAAATGCCATGAGTTGTGCAATGATGTCGGCTGCTTGCCAACTCAGCGAATCGATAGAATCGAGGTATGGCTTAACTTCATCGGTTGAGCCGACTTGCCGAGCCAAGTATAATGTACCTGTGATACCTGCAAGAATATTATTGAAATTATGAGCGACACCACCCACCAATGTGCCTAAAGCTTCCATCTTTTGAGTTTGTCTAAAGGCTTCTTCGACAGCCTTTTGCTCAGAAATATCAGAAAATGTACCGACATAGTTAATGATTCTTTCATTGGCATCTTTCATCGCACGAATATGAAGTCTTTCTGGGTAGATTTCACCACCCTTACGCTTATTCCATAAATCTCCTCTCCATTCGCCAGTGGTTAAAATACTTGTCCACATGCGTTGATAAAAGGCATCAGATTGTTTATCCGATTGAAGTATTCTTGGGTTATGACCGATCACTTCTTCAGGTAAGTATTGCGTTGCTTTTGTAAACGCTTCATTCACATACTCAATCACACCGTTGTTATCTGTGACCATGATGGATTCACCAGCTTGTAGTAATGCATCGTTGAGTTTCTTGAGTTGTGAGGCTTGTTGATCGTGTTCGATGGCCAGTAGTGCAAGCGATGCACCTGCTGAAATGGTAGCTAAGTCTTGTTCGTTTGGCGTTTTGATACTGTCATAATACATGGCAAATGTACCCAAGACGTTACCTTGAAGGTTGATAATAGGCTCAGACCAACAGGCACATAACTGATGGGGTAGCGCGAGTTCTTTATAAGGTTCCCATCGTGGGTCTGTGGCGATATCACTAACAATGACACGCTTTGCTAAAAATGCTGCTGTGCCGCATGAACCAACATTAGGCCCTATTTTCACACCATCAATGGCTTGGCAATATTCATCAGGTAAACTGGGTGCAGCGCCATGATGGAGGTGATTGCCTTTTCGCAATAAGATGGATGCGCGCAACCCTGAAACATCTTTTTCATACATTAAAATAATGCTTTCAAGTGATTGTTTGAGGGGCGTATTTTTGACCATACCAGCCAAGATGGCATTACTTTCCTTGATAAAGTATTTAGAATGTTTGATTTGAGCATGCATGCTGTTGAGCTTTTGAGCCATGCTACTTAACTCGCCTTTCCCCTCAATGCCTAGGGATTCTACTTTGTCACCTTCCTCTTGCTGATTCTCAAGCTGAACTTTAGCAATAAATGTATTCAGCACTTCAATGGGTTCGTTAATTAACTTTCGTAACATGATGATTAAGATAACCATAATCATCAGTATACCGAAGGCAAAGGCCAATGCTCGCCATTGGTAATTTTCATTCAATTGTTCAAGTTGAATTGTATCATCGTAGGCCATGTATAATTTACTTTGCTCAAAGCTACGTAGTTCGGATGGTCGATTTTGAGTGGTGATAGGCAAGATAGCATAGATTTTCTTAGAATCATGACTTTCGATAAAGACAGGTTGCTTACTTTTCGTGAATAAATCGATTTTTTTAAGTTTTTTGATTTCGGTGAACAAGCGTCCCTTTAAGGCAAAGTCTGTTGCATATTGGATACGCCCATCTCTTCCGACTAAAACAGCATAACTCATTTGTGGATTACTCATGATAATGGCTATTTCACGCTCAATATCTTCAGGCAGAGAGAGTCGAAAGTAGCGTTCAATATTTCTTTGTAGCCTGAGGGATTCTGATTTGAATGAATGCAGGTTGTGTTTGGTTATTTGCTCATGTGAGGATTGATATAGTTGCCACATCAAGCCCATACCCAGTGGAAGTAAAGTAAGACTGATAAGGAGTGGAATATATAATTTTAAACTTCGCCCATGAATGATCATTCGTTAAAGCTCCCAATAAACAAGTTATGGCTTGGAATACGATGTTGAAGAAGGTGATGTTTTTGCATGATGGCTTCAGTTTTTTTGCTTAAATCTTTAAACGCATCGGCATCATGGTTAAACAATTTTTGATTGTCATGTTTATTGAGCATTTGTAATAATGCGTAAGAGTCCAACATATCTTTGACGCTTAGGCCTAAGTGAGGAACCATGCGCTGCGCTGCAAGCTGTGGTTTTGCTTTTAAATAAATCAGGGCAGAAAAATAACCATCAATCAATTGTTGCGTGGCCTGTGGTGATAAAGCCATAGCGTCACTTCGGATCACTAAAACATCCATGATCTTATTTGTAATGCCTGTGCTACTGAACAGTTCTTGCGCACCGATCTGTAAAAGCTTTGTGCGTATCGGTTCAAAAGTGACGACAGCATCGACATTGCCAGATATGAAGGTTTCATAGTGATGGTCAGACATCGTTGGAACGATCTGAATATCAGATAATTGTAAGTGTGCTGCTTCTAAAGCAGCACTGAGTAGAATAGCGCCAACGCCCGTGGTTTCAACAGCGACTTTTTTACCCTTTAAATCACGAAAGCTTTTAATGTCTGGTTTGGCCAATATGACATCAGCACCTTTTGAGAAGTCTATCCCCAAAATAATTTTAATGTCGATGCCTTGTGCGACCACACTTAATGCTTCATCTAAGGTCAGAGCGGCACCATCTATTTGACCAGAACGAAGCAATTGTGTGACTTCAGTCGAAGATGGAAGCTCAATTAGTCGGACTTCACGCTCATTATATTCACCCAGATCACGCGCTAAATAAAACAACCCATAGCCAGGCCATGGGTTGGTTCCAACCCTTAAAAGTGGCTCCTCTGTTGACTGCTGGCAAGCTGATAAGAGCAAAAACATGAAGGGGTATAAAAGGGTTTTTACGGCATTGATATACTGTTGATCGCTCATGGTGAAAGATGTTGTATGAGATGATAAAGGTGTTTCTCTATGAAGGGTGATGTCATGTTTCATATCAAGTCCTTGCTGATGCGTTTCATCGTATTTGGTACGAAAGCTAGTTTAAATGATGACATTCAACAAAGTCCTTTGCGCCAAAAACTTTTCTTTTATTGAGGTGAGTAGCCCTTATCACATACTGACCATTCCCGCGAATACAAATATAGTATTTTAAGCATTGAATGACCAGCTTCAAGTATGTGCGCGGTGCCTGAAGCTTATCAAGGACAGTTATTCACAGCCAAAGGCATACTTAAATGACAATAAATGTATCATCTATTTGCTAATATTTGGGTTCCACAGCCATGATTTAAGGGCTTGGGTCAGGTATCGTGTTATGAATTTCCTCAATGCCTTGCATGACGCTATCACTTAAATTGATGTAGATGCTGTCAATATTTTCTTTGAGCTGATTCATGGTGGTGGCTCCGATAATGGTGGAGGTCACAAAATGTTGTTGATGCACAAAAGCCAAGGCCATTTGGCTGGGCGATAAGCCGTGCTGTTGGGCGAGATGAACATAAGCTTCAGTGGCTTGCTGTGCTTGAGGGCTAGAATAACGGCGATAATTGTCAAAGAGGGTCATGCGTGCGTTGGCGGGCTGTTGATCTTGCAAATACTTTCCCGATAAAACACCAAAACCGAGAGGAGAATAAGCCAATAACCCCACTTGTTCATGCATGGCCATTTCGGATAAGCCAACTTCAAATAGTCGATTTAATAAGCCATAAGGATTTTGAATACTCACGATCCGTTCTTTACCTTGATCTGCTTGCTTCAGGTATTGCATCATACCCCAAGGTGTTTCATTGGAAATGCCGATATGACGGACTTTTCCTTGTTGCACCAATTCGGATAAAGCATCGATCGTTTCAGCAATGCTCACCCAATTTTCATCTTCTTGAATGCTAAAACCACGACGACCAAAGAAATTGGTTTGACGCTGTGGCCAATGCACTTGGTAAAGGTCGATATAATCTGTTTGTAAGCGTTGCAGACTTGCATCAACGGCTTGCTGAATATCTTGCCGTTGCAGGCGTGACTTACCTTGGCGAATATGGGGAACCCATGAGGTATCACCACAAACCTTACTGGCGAGAATGATTTTATCACGGCATTGACGCTCTTTAAGCCAGTTGCCAATGATGGTTTCTGTTTTGCCATAGGTCTCGGCTTTGGGCGGTATGGCATACAGTTCAGCGGTGTCAATGAAGTTAATGCCTTGGCTAAGTGCATAATCAAGCTGTGCAAAAGCTTCTTCTTGGCTGTTCTGTTGACCCCAAGTCATGGTACCTAAACAGATGGCACTGACTTGAATATTGGTTTGACCGAGTGGACGATAAATCATGTGTTTGCTCGCGATTGAGGGTATCCCAACTGTTCTAAAAACAATGGGTCTAGGTTGGTGGCCAAGGTATCTGCCAAGTGATCCAGTGATTGCATGACCACAGTGCTTTGATCGGCATGGGCTTCTTGGCTTAAGCCTATTTTCTTTAAAAAAGATTGGCGGAATGTGGCACTGTCAAATAAACCATGCAGGTAAGTGGTCATGATTTGTTGATCATCGGAGACATGGTTAAAGGGAAAAGTATGGCTATCATGACTGGATCCGTGGTGAATCTCATAACCTGTGATGGCTTGTTCTTCAGGCCATTTAGCGGTGATAGCGATGTTTTTACGTGTTTTGTCTTCTTCCATGTGGGTATGGCTATCGATCAATCCTAAGCTCGTGTGTGTGCCTTGTTGCTCAATACCTTGGGGGTCATGAATGCTTTTTCCGAGCATTTGTAGACCACCACAAATCCCCAATACTTTGCCACCATAACGCAAGTGCCGCGTGATGGCCTGCTCAAAACCTTGCTGGCGTAACCATGCTAAATCAGACACCACATGCTTGGAACCCGGTAAAATCAATAAATCACAAGTTTGTAGTTGGCTGGCATGGCTGAGTAAGCGAATATTAATATCGCGGTGTTGTCGGAAGGGGTCTACATCATCGTGGTTGCTCATGTGTGGGTAGGCAATAACAGCGATATGAAAATGACCTTGGCTTTGATGTTGGTTGAGTTGATAGGGAATATCTTCATCGGGGAGTCGCAAGGAAAGATACGGTATTACCCCAAAGACAGGTTTTTGTTGTTGCATCCATGTGATGGCATCCTGCAATAAAGCGCGATTGCCACGAAAGCGATTGATGAGTATCCCCTTGATGCGTTTGCGGTCTTCTTTTTCTAAAATATCAAGCGTGCCTTTGAGTGCGGCAAATACACCGCCTTTATCAATATCACCGATTAAGCAAACGGAAATATTGGCTGCGCGGGCAAATCCCATGTTGGCAATGTCGTTGTGCATGAGGTTGGGTTCAGCTGGGCTACCAGCACCCTCGACCAAGACAAGATCATACTGTTGTTGTAAGCGTTGAAAGGCAGCCAAGACGGTGGGCAGTAAGGCTTGGCGATCTTTTTTGAAGTTTTGGGCATGTTTACGCCCGATGGATTGACCCAATACCACCCATTGGGCTTGCTGGTCAGACTCAGGTTTAATGAGTACTGGATTCATGTCCACGCTGGCTTGCAGGCCACAGGCAAAGGCTTGCAGTGCTTGAGCACGACCAATTTCACCACCGTCGCATGTCACGGCTGCATTGTTGCTCATGTTCTGTGGTTTAAAAGGTGCGACAGAAATCCCTTCTCGTGCCAGTAGGCGGCACAACCCAGCCGTTAAAACGGATTTGCCCACGCCCGATGCTGTGCCTTGTAGCATTAATGCCGATAACTTATTGATGCTTAGACTCTTTCTTATTGTGCATAAACACTAAATACCAGCACCATCAGCCATTTCTTGATCTGCAAAAACAATGGTGCTCAAGTATTTCTCACCACCATCAGGGAAAATTGCTACGATTTCACCCGCCAAACCTTTGGCGGCAAGGTCTTCAGCCACTTTGATCGCCGCCGCGAGCGCGCAACCACAAGATTGACCTGATAGAAGACCCTCTTCGCGTGCTAATCTTAAGGTGTAGTCATAAGCATCTTCGGTACTGATGCCTATTTTTTGGTCAAAGACATCTTCATCATAGATACCGGGAATAATGCTTGAAGCCATGTGCTTGAGACCTTCGATGCCATGAAAAGGGCTATCGGGTTCGGCTGCAACAATGCTAATTTCAGGTTTCATTCTCTTTAAATAACGACCTGTGCCCATGAGAGTCCCTGAAGTACCCAAAGAAGCGATAAAGTGAGTGATCTTTTCACCCGTGTCGCGCCAGATCTCTGGCCCTGTGCTAAGTTCATGTGCCAGCGCATTGGCTGGATTATTGTATTGATCAGGCTTAAAATATTTTTCTGGTTCTTGTTCGTAGATTTCACGGCATTTGATAATCGCACCGTCTGAACCTTCAAGTGGATCAGAGAAAATGAGTGTTGCACCAAAGGCACGGCAGATGCGCTTGCGTTCATCAGAGACATTGGCAGGCATGATCAAATGAACCTCATAGCTTAGTGCTGAGCCAATCATGGCTAAGGCAATACCTGTATTCCCTGAGGTAGAATCAAGAATGATTTTATCTTTTGTTAATAAACCGCGCTTCAGGCCATCTTGAATCATATGCCATGCTGGGCGGTCTTTGACAGATCCACCGGGGTTAAAGCGTTCAAGCTTGGCATAGATATGAATATTATAAGGAAGGTGCGCGACAATCTTCTTTAATTCTACTTGTGGCGTGTTGCCAATGAGTTCCAAAATCGCAGTCAATGGGTATACCTCTCAACGCGCAAAGCTAGTCAGTTGCTTGGCAACAGTCATCTACCCGTTGTTTCGTTGTGGCTTTTCTGCCTTTAGGGTTCAGCTCATGAAAAACCTTCGTTTATATGATATGTCTATTTTTATCATCATGGCATCGCTTGCCGCTTGTGGCCTGATTTATGAATACTTATTGTCTCATTATGCTGGTCGTATTTTAGGTGCGATGGAAATTGCGGTTTATACGATCATTGGCATTATGATTGTGAGTATGGGCATTGGTGCTTTTTTAGCGCGTTTGATCCGTTGTCCTTTTACCGCCTTTGTGGCCTTAGAAGTGGGCATTGCGGTATTGGGGGCAAGTTCTGTGTTGGTGATCGGAGGTTGTTTTGCGTTATCGCAATTGTTTCCTGAAATATTGATTCAAACTTTTGGTTTGCCTGACGAATGGACACCCCGAGGTGGAATGATTGAATGGGCTGAAACATTTGCACGCTTAACCCCTTATTTGATGGCCGCATTGCTGGGCATGATGATTGGCATGGAAATCCCATTGATTGCGCGCGTGCGTCAGCATTTGTATCAAGCTTATTTAGAGCACAATACAGGCACTATTTATGGTATGGATTATATTGGTGCAGGTGTGGGAGCTGCCTTATGGGTGATGTTCATGTTGAGCATGGATGTGAGCACATCGGCCAGTTTGACCGCCAGTGTGAACCTCTTAATGGGTTTGTTTTTTCTACTTTGTTTTCGTAAGTACATTCGTTTTTTTAAATTATTCATCGTTTTACATGTGTTGGTGGCGGCTTTTGTGCTGGTGTTATTTTCTTATGGTTCGGATTGGGAGTCCAGCATGGAAGACATGCTTTATACCGACCATGTGGTTTATCGTTTGAACACACCGTATCAGCATTTAGTACTTACTGAGCGTCTTGTTTCAGCTGAGAGACCTAAAGTATTAAGTTTATACATCAATGGTCACACCCAGTTTGCAAGCAATGATGAGCATATTTATCACTCAATGTTGGTTTACCCTGCTTTGGCGGCTTCAGCACGGCATGAGAAGTTATTACTGGTTGGTGGGGGGGATGGTCTTGCCTTGCGTGATATGCTGCGCTGGAATCCTGAGCAAATCACAGTGCTTGAATTGGATGCTGAAATGATTCGTTTCTTTAGTCAGCCGATGCGCGTCGAGGGTGAGGTCATCAATCAACCTCTGTTGGCGTTAAATGAATACTCTTTTTCTGATCCGCGTGTGAATGTGATTATCAACGATGCCTTTTCGGCTGTGGATGATTTGATTCGTCAAGGTGAGGTTTTTGATAGCATCATTGTGGATTTACCTGATCCGAGTCACCCCGATTTAAATAAATTATACAGCACACGTTTTTATGCCAAATTGAAATTATTATTGGCGGGTGATGGGGCTTTGGTAGTGCAATCAACATCACCATATCATGCTAAGAATACTTTTTTATGCATTGCTAAAACCATGCAGCACGCAGGTTTTTCATCGGTAGAGCAATATCATCACAATGTGCCTTCTTTTGGTGAGTGGGGTTGGAGCATTGCGGTGAATCAAGGTCAAGCTGCACGGCAACGCTTGGCACAGTTGAAGCATATGCCTATTGAGGATGCTTGGTTAGGTAAAGATAAAATGTTGTCTGCTTTTGTCTTTTCTAAGCATTATTATGATGATGTGAACGCAATTAAGGTGAATCGCTTAGGTTCAGGTGTGGCGTATCAATATCATCAAAACGATTGGCGTAAGACCCAAGGTGTCTATTGGGTTGAGAAGTAATAGGGTCGGGTAAACCTTGGTTTACCCGATGTTTTTTTAACTAAATAACCACGGCGCTTCTTGTTTTCTTTTGGCTTCATAAGTGCTGATGGCATCTTGCTGTTGCAAAGTCAGACCAATATCATCTAAACCATGTAACAAGCAGTGCTTGCGAAAGTCATCAACAGAAAATGACAATACATCACCACTCGGTGTTTTGAGTGTTTGTGCGGCCAAGTCAATGCTGAGTTGATAAGCCTCGTTTGCAAAACAATCTGCAAACAAAGTATCCAGATGTTCATGAGCCACCACAATGGGTAAAATACCATTTTTAAAACAGTTATTATAAAAAATATCTGCAAAACTGGGTGCAATGACACAACGAAATCCTGCATCAAGCAAAGCCCAAGGGGCATGCTCACGCGAGGAACCACAGCCAAAATTATCACGGCTGAGTAGAATACTTGCACCTTGGTAGCGTGCTTGATTCATCACAAAGTCAGGATTAAGAGGGCGTTGACTGCAATCCATGCCCACATCACCGACATCTAAATAACGCCACTCATCAAATAAAAAAGGCCCATAACCCGTGCGTTTAATGGATTTTAAAAATTGTTTGGGAATGATCGCATCGGTATCCACGTTTGCTCTGTCCAGTGGCATGACCAATCCGTCAAGTGAAATAAATGCTTGCATGCTAGAACCTCGTATTAGCGAATATCGGTGAAATGACCAGCAATGGCTGCTGCGGCAGCAATGGCTGGAGAAACAAGGTGTGTGCGACCACCTTTGCCTTGACGGCCTTCAAAATTGCGATTGGATGTTGAAGCACAACGCTCACCTTCGGCGAGGCGATCTGCATTCATGGCAAGGCACATCGAACAACCCGGCTCACGCCACTCAAAACCCGCTTCTTTGAAAATAACATCCAAACCTTCAGCTTCAGCTTGTTGTTTGATCAAGCCAGAACCAGACACAATAAGGGCTTGCTTTATGTTGGACGCGACTTGCTTGCCTTTGACAACCTTGGATGCAGCGCGCAAATCTTCAATGCGTGAATTGGTGCATGAACCAATAAAAACACTGTCTATTTGAATGTCTTGAATCGGCGTACCTTGCGACAGCCCCATATAGGTCAAGGCTGATTTCCATGATTCACGTTGAACATCGTCTTTGGCTTGGCTAAGTAAAGGAATGCTACCATCCACGCCCACACCCATTTCTGGACTGGTTCCCCATGTCACTTGTGGCGAAATAGCTTGTGCATCAAAGCTATATTCACAATCAAAGACAGCATCAGGATCAGAATGAAGTTGTGACCATGCAGCATTGGCTTGTTTGAGGTTCTCTCCTGTGGGTGAAAAGGGACGACCAACAATATAATCTAAAGTCGTTTGATCGACGGCAACCAAACCACTGCGCGCACCTGCTTCGATGGCCATATTGCAAAGGCTCATGCGTCCTTCCATGCTTAAATCTGTGATGGCTTTGCCTGCAAATTCA
The DNA here is from genome assembly GCA_030950585.1 of Mariprofundaceae bacterium. Taxonomy (GTDB): domain Bacteria; phylum Pseudomonadota; class Zetaproteobacteria; order Mariprofundales; family Mariprofundaceae; genus JAUZRG01. The sequence continues at coordinate 16,540 of JAUZRG010000192.1, forward strand.
AGGGTATAACCCGTGCCACCTGCGGTGCCAATTTGGGCGATGATATAAAGGGCGATGTCTTTGCCACTACAAGCATCACTTAACGTATTGTTGACGGTGATGCGCATGGTTTTTGGTTTTTTCTGAATGAGGCATTGCGTTGCCAAGACATGCTCTACTTCAGACGTACCAATACCCATCGCGAGGGCAGAAAAAGCACCGTGGGTCGATGTGTGAGAATCACCACAAACAACCGTCATACCCGGTAAGATCAAACCTTGTTCTGGACCAACCACATGCACAATGCCTTGACGTATATCGTGCATATCAAATTCACGAATGCCAAATTCTTGGCAGTTTTGATCGAGAGCTTGCACTTGTGTGCGTGAAACAGGGTCACTAATACCTTGGTCACGTTGGGTGGTGGGCACATTATGGTCAGGTGTGGCCATTGCTGCATCACAACGCCAAGGCTGACGATTGGCCATACGCAGACCGTCAAAAGCTTGCGGACTGGTCACTTCGTGGATTAAATGTCTATCAATATAAAGAAGTATAGAACCATCGTCATTGGTACTGACAATATGTTGATCCCAGACCTTATCAAAAAGGGTTTTAGCCATGAATATCCTCCAACAAGGCGAAACCTAGCGGGAATAGGTGCAAAGCTCTATGGACGTTTAAAAACACGTACTTGTTGCATGCAGGCAACAAGTAAAAAGACCATGAGCCATAACCAAGAAAATGATGCTGATGTTGAGGCTAAGAAACAACCTTTTTTAGCCACAGGTGGAGCCACAGCAGCAGTCGCTGCTACATAATTCAGATTCAAGGTATAAGGGTAATTGATGGCAACCGGATCAAAGTTCACCACAGCAACATACCACGTGCCTGCCACTGGGTTTGTGATGGTGATGCTTTCATTGCCAGAACCTGCGGTGGCAGACTTAAAGGTGTTGAGACCTGTAGCAAAAGGGTCATTGGGTGTTGTGGTCATGATTTGATAATCAAACTGTGGCGGTGTGCCTGCATGGGCAAGCAGGTCAAGATCACTGTTGGCGGTGGTGGAAATGGTGAGTGAGCCCATGCCAGCAGGGATGTTGATGTGAAAAAAATGAATATCATCTTTGTCGTGACGCATTAAGTTACCATTGTGGGCAACTGCATTTTGAAGAACACCCATTTCGATTTGATAATAGCGAGAGATGCTATAACCACCAGCGGCAATGATATCGAGGCGCAATTTATAAACTTGCTGGCCCGTGATGGTGCTATTGATTTGAAGACGAAAGGGGGTGAGTGGATTGGCGTAGGTATCCGTTGTGAGGTTGGGGTAACTAGCCGTGGGATTAAGGATGGTCATATTGGCGCTGAGAGCCGTGAGGGTGGCGCTGATACCTGTGGCATTTTGCCAACTGTTTTCAAGTTCAATGTTAAGATCAATCATTTCACCTGCATCAGGTAGGCCATTGTTGCCATCAATCCAGCTGAGGCTTTTAATCGTTAAGACAGGTTGTGCCAAGACGTTTAAAGCGTTGTTGGCATTGGCACGGCCTGCACTGGTACTAAATCCTTGCATGCTTGGCACAGGATCGACACCAGCAAGAATACGCCCTTTCAGTTCTTGATAAGTGGCGTTGGGATACTGGGCTTTGAGCAATGCGGCGATGCCAGCCACATAAGGTGCTGAAAAAGAAGTACCGCTAACAAAATCATATAAAACACCGCCTGCATTCACGCCTGCATTGGCTGATGTGGTGGTCAAAATACTTAAACCAGGTGCGGCAACATCCACACTGGTGGCACCGTAATGGCTAAAGCTCATGAGTTGATCCGCTTGGTCGCTGCCTGCCACAGCCAATATGTTGCTGTATGGTAGGCTGGAAGGGTAATCGGGAATTAGATCATTGTTGGTATCGTAATTACCTGCTGCGGCAACCAGTAAAATGCCTGCGTTTTTAAGTTGTAGTACAGCTGTAGATTCGGCACGCGAGAATTGAGGGCCACCCCAGCTTGCGTTGACAATATGGGCACCATTGCGAATGGCGTATTGAAAAGCCAGTAATTCAGAAGCGACATCGGTGGTGAATTTGATGGGCATCAGGCTAACACGCCAGTTCACACCTGCGACCCCCAATGCATTGTTGCCCACAGCACCCACGCAGCCTGCAACCGTGCTACCATGACCTTCTGATTTGTTGAGGTCAGCACTGGGGTCATTGTCATTATTGACAAAATCCCAGCCATTTACATCGTCGATATAACCATTGGCATCATTATCAATACCATCATTGGCAATTTCACCTGTGTTCACCCAAATATTGGCGGCTAAATCAGGGTGATGAATATCAAGCGAATCATCCACAATGGCCACGATCACATTCTTGCTACCTGTTTGAAGATTCCACGCATTGGGCATGGCTATATCAGCATTAAGAGCCACGACGCTGGTCGGGGTCGTGTTGGGTAACACTTGCAGGCCTGTGTTTTTTAAACCCCATTGCAAGTTAAAGCTTAAATCATTGGGAATCACCCTTAGATGTCTGCGGTAGTTGGGTTCAGCAAATAGCACAGCAGGGTTGCTTTGCAATTGTTTCACGACCGCATGCACATTGGAATTTGCTTGTAGTTTCCAGTGCTCCACACCAAGACGGTTAAAACGGTTTTTAGCTTGAGCACGTATGCCAAGCATGGTTTTTTGGCGTAAAGCACGTTGGGTGGTGGTTTTAAACTGTATTAAGATCTCATCTACCACATAAGCTTGTTTGCCAAGGTTATTGGCGACCACGGCATGAGCGATGGAATATAATGAAAGGTAAATAATGAAGAAGCAGAGACAAAGGTGTCTTTTGTGCATGCTTGGTTGTCCTATATTAAAAAATGATAAATCATGGTTTTGTAGCGACAAGCTAAATGTTCCGTTAGCCTTTCGTCCATACTATTATGATAAAATGTCAGCAACTAACTAAAAAATTTAATCAAAACTACGCGCTTAATGGTGTTGATTTGCATATCAAAAAAGATGCTGTCACCGTGATTATGGGCGGGTCTGGCTCAGGAAAAACCACGTTATTGCGTTTAATTTCACGCTTGGAACCTGTGACCTCAGGTTCTATTTTATTTGATGGTTTGGATTTTGTGAATATGCAGGACAAAGCCTTGTATGTATTGCGCCAGCGCATGGGCATGGTGTTTCAATATTCTGCGCTGTTGAATTCACTCAATGTTTTTGAAAATATCGCCTTTCCTTTGCATGAGCATACGAAGCTGAAAAATACTGTGATCGACAACCTTGTGCAATTGAAATTAGAGCAAGTGGGTTTGCGTGGTATGGATGCTTTGATGCCTTCTGAGTTATCGGGTGGCATGGCCAAGCGAGTGGCACTGGCGCGCGCTATTGTGATGGATCCAGATGTTGTTTTTTTTGATGAACCGACATCGGGTTTAGACCCCATTTCAGCTGCGGTCATTAGCTCATTGATTGCGGATTTAAATGAGAAAATGAAAATGACCTCTATTGTGGTGACCCACGATGTGGAGGCTGGCTTATCCATTGCTGATCAAGTGATTTTGCTGTGGCAAGGTAAAATAATTGCACACGGAACGCCGCAAGAGATTCGTGCGAGCCAAGATGCGCGGGTTCGTCAGTTTGTAGAAGGTCGTCCTGATGGGCCGATTCCTTTTTCTCGGGCAAATCAAAGTTATGTCGAAGGCTTGTTGTCATGATGAATATGCTTGGAAGTTGGGGGCGTGCTTTTTTAAGTATGCTACAGACCCTTGGTGATGTGGCCACTTTAAGCACTGAATCGCTCAGTCTGTTGTTTAAACGGCCTTGGCAAGGTCGGCATATTGTTGAACAAATGTACGTGGTGGGCGTTGGTTCCTTAGTGATTATTCTCATCACAGGTGCTTTCACAGGCATGGTGCTGGCCTTACAAGGTTATTATACTTTGGCAAAATTTGGTTCTGAATCTTTGTTGGGTTCAGCTGTGGCGTTGTCGATTATTCGTGAACTTGGTCCAGTCTTGGGTGCGTTGATGATGACGGCACAAGCAGGCTCCAGTATCACAGCTGAAATTGGTATTATGCGGGTAACCGAGCAGTTGAGCGCCTTAGAAATGATGGCTGTGAATCCAAAAGCGCGTGTGTTGATGCCAAGAATCATCGCTTGTATCTTGGTACTACCACTTTTGATTACTTTTTTTGATCTCATTGGTATTGCTATGGGTTATATTGTTGGTGTGGAATTATTGGGTGTGAATGCTGGAGCCTTTATTGGTGAAATGCAGTCCAAAGTGGAAACATCTGATATTTATGAAGGTTGGATCAAGGCCTTAGGGTTTGGTTTTTTGATTGGTGTGATTTGTACATACATGGGCTTTCGTGCAAAGCCGAGTACTGAAGGTGTGAGTCGGGCAACGACACGGGCTGTTGTGATGAGCTCCGTGGGCATTCTTGCACTAGATTATTTTTTATCGTCATTCTTTTTGTAGGTGGTTGTTATGCAATATCGTCGTATTGAGATGGTTGTGGGTGTGTTCGTTTTACTTGGTCTTCTAAGCATGGTCTATATGGCCGTAAAACTTGGTAATGTCGGTGGTTTTGGTCAAAGTGGTTATAGCATTACAGCCAGCTTTGATGATGTCGGTGCTATTCGCAGTGGTGCTGATGTGATGGTGGCTGGGGTTAGTGTGGGTAGCGTATCCTCAATATCCTTATCGGACGATGATGAAGCTGTGTTGACGCTGCATATCAATGAGGGTGTGGCATTGAGTAAAGATACCATCGCTTCTATTCGTACCAAAGGTATTATCGGCGAACGCTTTGTGCGTGTTTTACCTGGTGGTGATGAAGAAAAATTAGCACAGGGTGATGAGATTTTTGATACTGAGTCGGTCATTAATTTAGAAGATTTGGTGAGTAAGTATATGTTTTCAGGTGACAAATAATGCGTTTTATGATTTTTGGCATGGTGTTTTTTGCCATGCAAACGATGGCTTGGGCTGGTGAATTAAAGGCAAGCTTGCCACAAGCCATTGCATGGGCCGTGGAACACAACCCAAGCACAGAAGAAAGCAATGCCCACATTCGAAAAGCTGCGGCACTGTTATCTCAAGTGCGTGGAACACGCGGTATTAGTGGTGATTTTGTTGGTTTGATTTCGCCCGTACCTCGAGCCAAAGGTCAGCCAAATACACCAAACCCTGGTTTTTCATCAGCAAAGCTCAATGGTATTACGGATTGGGAAACAGGTAAGTTAAAGCTTATTCTACCCATCTTTACCTTTGGTAAAATCAAGGCTTATGAAGAAGCTGCAATGGCTGGCATCGAAGTGGCCAGTGCCAGAAAAGACCAAGCAGAATTTGGTGTTGCTGATTTGGTTTCCCAAGCTTATCAAGGTTATTTGTTGGCAGTCACAGGCAAGCGTTTTGCCAATAGCATTAACAAAATTGTCGATAAGGCGATGCGTCAAGTTCAAGAGAAGGTTAACCGTGATGATGACGATGCCAATCCACAAGATCTTTTGAAATTAAAGTTGGCACAAGGCTTGGTGTTAAAGCAAGTGTATGAAGCGGAGCAAGGTGAGATTTTTGCCCGTTCTGCATTAAACATTTTGACGGGTCGAGCCATGATCCCCCAAGAAAAAAGTTTAAAGCGTTTGAAGTTGCCCAAGTGGACGTTATCACAGTGGGTTACGGTGGCGCGTTCGGGCAGGCCTGAGTTTCGCGAAGCCATACACGGTGTGAATGCCATGCAAAAATTAGTGCGTGTTAAAGAAGCTGAGTATTTTCCCGACATCTTTTTAATTGGTGTACTTTCAGCAGCCCATTCAAGTGGACGTGATCGTATCATTGATCCCTTCATTCAAGATGATTTCAATCATTTTTATGGCACTGTGGGTGTCGGTATGAAGTGGACCTTTGATTTGGGTGGCATTCATCATGCCAAAGTTGATCAGGCCAAAGCCGACTTGGCAGTGGTCAGAGCCAAGCAAAAGTATGCAGAAATGATGATCCCATTGCAGGTCGAGGCGGACTATCAACAGTTAGTGGCCAAGCGTAAGCAAATTATTGCGTTAACACGCTCCAGCAAGGCAGGAAGACAGTGGCTTTTTTCGGCGGCCAGCAGTTATGACTTCGGCGTAGGCGAAGCCAAAGAAGTGATGGATGCTTTAGCGGCTTATGCTTTGGTGGAAGGTGAACGCCTGTCCACCGTGCATGCTTATAATTTACAAGCGGTGAATTTACTGCATCATGTGGGTCATTTACAATTACAAGAATTGAAAGGAGAAAAATAAATGCGTCGTTTATTCTTTATTTTATGTTTAACATGGTGTTTGCCATTGGCAGCATGGGCTGAAAGTGGTGCTGATGCTGAGCAAGCAGTGCGTCATGTGGTTGATGAGCTAACCCAAGTGCTCAAAGCACGTGAAGATAGTGAAGTGATTAGTGAAAAAGACATGGATGCCATTCATGCGATCACTGGTACGTATTTTGATTTTAGAAAAATGGCAAAAAGTAGCTTGGCTAAAAATTGGAAAAAACTAAAACCTGCACAACAAGATCAATTTGTTGCCACTTTTAGAATGTTGTTAGAACGTTCTTATGGCGGACGCTTATCAGGTTTTCAAGATCAAACTGTAAGCTATTTAGGTTCAAAAGCTGAAGGTGATGCGATGGTGGTATCAACGGAAGTCAAAGGCGATGACCTGAGTATTCCTATTCAGTATAAATTGCATCAAAAAGATCACTGGTTGATTTATGATATACGGGTGGAAGGTCAAAGTTTGGGGAGTACCTATCGTTCCGACTTTAAAAAGGTCATTAAGAAAAAAGGTTTTGATGGTTTAATGACTGTGCTCCAATCTAAATTGGATGCATTAAAAGCAAACTAAACTGTTTTTTGCAAAAAAAGCTTCGTTTTTTAACGAAGCTTTTTTTATGCCTGAGTTCTTTTTAAACTTGAGTTTAGCCATGATTTCACTAAAGTGAGTCCATATTATAATATGCTTTGAGAGTGTGGTGAGATGGAAATAATAGGACTTGATATAGGCTTTGGCTTTACCAAAGCAAGTAATGGTAAAAAGTCATTGATTTTTAAATCTGTATATGGCGAAGCAACAGACTTCCAATATCGGGAACCATTGTTGGATGGTGATCGTTTAGAGCAATACCTTCAAATTGATATTGATGGTAACTCTTATTTTGTGGGGGAGCTGGCTGAACGACAAAGTACCAACCGCTTTTTTACTTTGGATCAAGCGCAATTCATGGATCAGCCAAGTCGTATTTTGGCATTGGCCGCGATGTCCAATTTGGTAGAGAGTAATCAAGCCGTTAAACTTGTTTTAGGTCTACCGATTAGTCATTATCGCAAGTACAAACAAAAATTACATGACTTACTGAAAACAACCCACGATATTATCATCACCGATAGCAAAGGTCTGTGTCGTGAGAAGAAAATTAAGGTTGCTGATGTTCGGGTGATTCCTCAACCTTTTGGCAGCATTATGAACTATATGCTCAATGATCAAGGCAAGATGTCGGAGCAGCGTTTTTCAAAAGAAAAAATTGGTATTATAGATGTTGGTTTTTGCACCACTGATTACACAATTTCAGATAAAACACGTTATTCTGAACGTGGTAGCATGAGTGTGCAAACGGGCATGTCCAAAGCTTTTGCAATCATTGCCACACGCCTGAAAGATATTAGTGGTGTGAATGTTGAGTTATACCGCTTGTTTGACTCTGTGCATTCAGGTTCGATTAAAATTCGTGGTAAAAGTTATGATTTGAAAAAAGTGAGTCAACAGGCTTTGGGGCAATTGGCTGCAAGTATTGCTTCTGATGCCAACCGTTTGTGGGCTGATGATTGGGATATGGATGAAATCATTGTCACGGGCGGTGGCGGAGCAGTGCTGGCTCCTTTTATTCAACCGCTCTTAGAAGGCAATATGCTGAGCTTGAACCCTTCGCATGACTATCGTTTAAATAATGTACAAGGTTATTGTAAATTTGGTAAAAGTGTTTGGCATACAAGCGATGACTAAACAGGCGTGATGTTGTTGGGTGATTGATGTTTAAGTTCTTCTTCTCGGACAAAGTAATGAGATTCTTTGGTTTGAGACTGTTTGCGAACCTTCAACACCCAACGCAATTCAGCATGCTCATTGTAGAGTTGCTGAAAGTACGATTCGGGAATACATAATAAGGTTGTGTTGCTTAAGGCAATGGCTGAGGCGGTTCGACGGTGTTCATTGATAATGGAAATTTCACCGATGGTAGCATTGATAGCCACTTTTTTTAAAATAGCAGCTTTGTTTTGAATTTGCAGTTGAATACCAAGACGGCCAGATAGTATAATATACACATTGGCATCGGTGTCGTTTTGCTTGAATAAATACTCACCTTTCTTTTTACGTACCAGAATGATGTGGTTGGCAATCTCTTTTCGGGCTTGGGTATTGAGTTCCGAGAACACAGGCGCAACGGCCAATCGGCATAATAAAATGCGTTCACGGTATAAATTTTTCATATGCGACTTTAGATTAGGTAAATAAGCTTGAAGCTTAGGAATATGTTCATATGAGATTTTTAGCAGTGTGCATTCGCGTACTGCGATAATTTGCGTAATACGCTTGGCATCCAAAAAAAAAGATGATTCACCGAGTATTTCCATCTCATGAATATAACCCATACTGTCAATACGTGTTTCTTGGGGAATCAGTGCTTCAACTTGGCCTGAAACCAAAAAAAACAAATGTTTTTCTGGGTCATCGAAGCGTATCACAACCTCATCTCTGACTGCATGGGTGATGGATATCCAAGGCATGATTTCTTGAAACTCTTCAAAGTTCTGAATGGATGAGAAAACACTTTCTTTAAATTTCTTGGCACGATTAATGCGATAATAAATCTGTTCCTCTTTGGATAAAAGATCAAACATATCATCATGCCATAAGTCTTTTTTTATTAAGTGAGTGATTGTTTGGTGTAGTGGTGCCTTATCAGCAGAAATACGATAACATGCTTTTAATGCAGATAAGGCGTGATGCACTTGCGACAACTGAGTATAACGTTCAGCTGCTTTTAAATACCAATGCGCACTTTCATGATCATCATGGATTCTTTCAAAACACTGCGCTGCACGTAAAAATTGTTCTGCTTGTTTTCTCTCTTCTTTTTCATGCTGATGAGCATGCTCAAGATACAAATAGGCGGCCTGTTGGTAGTCTTTTGTGTCTTGAGCTGTGCGAGCCTTTTTTAGGAGCGCTTTTTTTGTCGGTTTCCCTGACGATTTAAAAATCATTTTTTAACATTTGACCTATAGGTATATAACTAAAGTTGGCGTAAAATTTATAAGCATCTTATTCTGGTATATGCCAGATGCTTTGTAGTAGGCTGGTATTGGGGTTCATACGTTCGCCTTTTAAAAATGCATGTACAAAGCTTTGAATTTCTTTGAGTTGAAACTGACGACGAACACTGAGTAACCAACGCAGGTCGGGGCTAGCTTCACATAACTTTTGATATTTCTTTGCATCTAGCATCATTAAAATACAATCGGTCAGGGCGCGAACAGTTGCACTTCGGTGACCTCCATTGATAATGGATAACTCACCAATGACAGCACCACGGGTCATGGTTTTAAAAGGCTTTTCGTTGCCTTTAATTTCTAAATTGACACTCATATGACCAAGACGAAGCAAGTAAATAGCTTGATTGGGATCTCCTTCAAAAAATAAGGACTGTCCTGCACTCAGTTCCACAGGTGTCATGCATTGCGCAGCATATTGGCGTGATTTTGAATCTAAGATGGAGAACACTGGTGCTAAGGCAAGTTGTTGTAATAAGATGCGTTTGCGATATAATGTTTCCATATATGTTTTTAAATTGGCTAAAAGACATTGTAGTTTTTCAATGTGTTTATATGAAATCACCAATAACGATGTTTCTTCTCTGGCAATGAGTTCAGCGGTGCGTTTGCCTCCGGTAAAGTAGGCAACTTCACCACAAAGTTCATGGCTCTTGACGATACCCAGTGAATCTTGGCGGTTATCCAGTGTCATCCGTGCCTCAAGTTTACCGCTCATGACAAAAAACATTTCATCGGCATGATCGCCCAAAGAAACCAACACTTCACCATTCTTGATGGTGCGCAGCGACATGTAAGTCATGGTTTCTGTAAACACTTCTGCACTTGAGATACTGGAAAATATAACGGCATCTTTGACACGATAATACAAGCGTTCGGCATCGCTTAGAAACACATCCATATCTTCATGCCAAAAGCCGTTGCTACTGAGACGTTTGATGATTTGATGTGGTCCATGTAAATCATCAGGTTGAAGTTTTCTGTAACGGTTTAATAGTGACAACGCCTGCATATCATACGACATTTCTGCATAATGGTGTGCAACCTTTAGATACCAATTAGCCGCTTCTGAATGACGATTTAATTTTTCATAACAATGTGCAACACGTAGTAAAATATCTATTTTATGAATCTTGTCGGATAAGCCTTGTGCATGTGTTAGATAACATTTTGCAGCTTGATCATAATCGTTATTTTCTAAAGCTTTTCGTGCTTTTAAAAGCATGTTGCTTCTTGTTTCTATGTGATTGCTTGCATTTTTTTTCAATGCATTAAACAACATTCTATTCTCTCCAAGTGCTGATAAACTCCCCAGTGCCCAGCGCATCCATTCAATGTTATATTTCTTCATGTGTCCAGTAACCGACTTGTGGATAGGGGATGGCTTCGTTGAAGTTGATCTTTTCTTGAGCCTAAAGACTCTATTTATGATGTCGTTTTAGTCAGGAAGGTTTATTTGTAAATAGCTAGCGTTAGAGTTCATCTTATAATAGAAAGCTTGATCATTTTAGGTATGTTTGTTTACTGGTGTTAGGCAGTTGTGATTGGTTACTCATCCTCGAATAATGAGATTCGGGGTCAAGTTGCGTAACGTCAGTTATTTAGCATATTTGCGCGAGGTATCTTTATCTGATGTGTCGATGCATGCTTAGGGATACAGGGTTAAATGAATCATTTTTGTAAAAAGACAGAGGGATTGTTATGACAACACATACATATGTACCAGGACTCGCTGGTGTGCCCGTAACGGAATCAGAGATCTCATATGTCGATGGTCAAAAAGGCTCGCTAGAGTACTGTGGGATTGATATTGAGGTGCTGGCGGAAAAATCCAGTTTTGAAGAGACATGTTACCTTCTCTTGCACCGTCGTTTGCCTAACCGTGAAGAGTTTGATCAATTCAATTTTTCTTTGAGCCATCACCGTCGTATTAAGTATAGCATTCGAGATATGATTAAATGTTATCCTGATGCCGCTCATCCAATGGATGCATTGCAAGCAGGGTCTGCTGCCTTGGGCATGTTTTATCCACTGGCCGACCAAGAAGATCAGGTTCAAGCGCAAAAAGACTTGGATATGGCTGCCATTCGTTTGATTGCAAAAATGCCGACATTGGTTGCTGCGCATGCTCGCATGCGTGTGGGTGATGACCCAATAACACCACGCGATGACTTAAGCCATGCCGCTAACTTTTTATATATGCTGCGTGGTGAAGAACCTTCAGCATTAGAAGCACGCATTATGGATGTGGCATTTATTGTGCATGCAGAACATACGATCAATGCCAGTACCTTTTCAGCTATGGTCACAGCTTCGACGTTGGCAAATGCGTATACCGTGATTAGTAGCGCGATTGGAACCTTATCAGGGCCATTACATGGTGGAGCCAATGAAGATGTATTGAATATGTTGGATGATATTGACCATGTCGCCGATACCGAAGCTTATATGTATCAAAAATTAAAGCGTAAAGAAAAAATCCCTGGTTTGGGGCATCGCATTTATAAAACAAAAGATCCTCGAGCCACTTTATTGCAAAAGTTATACTTTGAACTGAGCACTCAAGGTGGTCCTGATTTGAACTATGAAAAAGCAAAAATCATTGAAAGCGTTGCGGCAGAAATTTTAGGGCCAAAAGGCATTTGCCCCAATGTCGATTTCTATTCGGGTACGGTGTACCGTAAATTAGGTATTAGCCCGGACTTGTTCACCCCTATCTTTGCGGTGGCACGGGTTGCTGGTTGGTTGGCTCATTGGAAAGAACAGTTGGGTAACAGCCGCATTTACCGTCCTCAACAAATTTACATTGGTCAACATCGGCAAGCATATACACCGATAGAACAGCGTTAAGTTTTCATAGGGTTGGCATTGCCAACCCTATTTTTTTGTAAGCGTCTTCCAGACCAATCCCAATAAAAAGATAAAAGCACAGGGTAACCAGACCCATAATAACTCTGTTGCAATGACGTTGAGGCCTTGGCCTTGAAAAAAACGGATGGGGTTGAGTGTCGCGACTTCAATGGGCTGAAAGGGAAAGAAAAAGCGTTCATTGCTAAAGGGCGATAAAAAAGCAATGCCAAGGCCACCGTTGGTCAATGCATCCAAGAAACCATGTGACATCATGCACACACCCAAATAAAGCCACAGAGCATAAAGATTTAGCTCGTATTGTTGGTGAACCCACCACGCACTTAAACCACTCAATATAAAGGCTGTAAGCAAAGAATGGCTTAAGCCTCGGTGCCCAAGCAGGTGTTCATAAGGAATACCAAACCAAAAACCAATGACATCAAGATCAGGCACGACGGAAAGCAGCATACCAATTATCAAGGTCTGTTTTAAGGCAGGGCTGCGCTCTAACCAAGAGGAAAAGCCAATGGCAACGGCGGTGTGGGTGAAAATAGTGGACATCAATCAGTCCTAATCGTCTTTTTCAATATACATGAGTTCTGCGCCATGCTTAATATATAAACGTGTGATCTCAGGTGTCATAGCACCATAAAAAGCAAAGTAGTAAGGATAGTTCCAATCTTTGTTGCGGATATTTGGATTGGCTCCAGCTTCCAGCAACACACGAATCGCCTGTTCATTTCTTTCTGCAAAATGCAAAGGGGTATCATGGCGCAAATTTAGGGTCCCGGGTTCAGCACCTTGGGAGATGAGCCAGATCATCATGTCGATGTCTGTTTTTTTAGCAGCATGATGCAAAGCCGTGTTGTGCTTTGAATCGCTATGATTGATCAAGTCAGGCTGAGCAAGAAGGCATGTCTTGAGCGTTTCTTGATCATGATTCTGGGCTGCATGAAACCATAAGTCTTGTGGGTTGGCTGTGTTTGGCATCGGAAAAGTGTACCTCCCTTGGTGTGATATGAGATAAGGTAATGAGTGATCCGTGTTTTGACTATCTTATGTTGGTTAAGTGGTCTTTTTTCCAGTGATACGTAGCTTACTTGTTTGTATCTCGTAAACGCAACGAAGTAGATCAAGTTAAAAATAAGAAGGCCTACCCCATTTTTTTATTGACCGCGTAGGCCGTAAGAGCGAAGCGTCATACGCGTTATAATGCTTCATTCTCATTAATTTTTTCCATAATTTCTCTGAAACTGTTCAAACCAGATTCCAAATTTTCTATAATTGTATTGGCAAGCACATCGGGATCAGGAAGATTGTCTAAGTCGGTTAAGCTCTTATCTTTAATCCAAAAAATATCGAGGCTTGTTTTATCTCTGGCTACAATATCAGCATACGAATATTTACGCCATCTGCCATCCCCATTTTCTTCAGTCCACGTTTCTTTCCTCTTATTCAGATTATCAGGGTTGTAGAGCTTAATGAATTCATCCAAATGCTGCATGGTCAACTTACGGGTTTTAGGAGTATGATGAATATTGGTTCGGTAATCATAAAACCAAACCTCTTTTGTCCAAGCGTCTTTGCTTGCAGGTTGATTGTTAAAGAATAATACATTCGCTTTTACACCAGGTGCATAGAATATGCCTGTAGGTAGGCGAAGTATCGTATGCAGTTCCGTTGTTTTTAACAGTTGTTTTCTAACTTCTTCACCTGCGCCGCCTTCAAACAACACATTATCAGGTAATACGACTGCTGCTTCACCATTGATTTTAAGCATGGTTTTAATGTGCTGCAAGAAGTTGAGTTGTTTATTGGAAGTCGTTTCCCAAAAGTCTTGACGGTTGTAGCTCATATCTTGCTTTTCAGCTTCACCCGCTTCATTGGTGATGGTGATGCTGCTTTTTTTACCAAAAGGTGGGTTAGCTAACACATAATCAACCCGTGTCCCATCATCTGAAATTAAGGCATCAGCAGATTTAATGGGGGTATGACCGTCGATTTCACCAATATTATGCAAATACATGTTCATCAAACACATTCTACGGGTATTGGCGACAATCTCATTGCCGTAAAACGTCTCATTTTTCAGAAAGACTTTTTCTTCGCGATCTAATTTATTGTTGTCTACAATCCAATCGTAAGCAGCTAAGAAGAAACCACCTGTGCCACAAGCTGGGTCTGCAATGCTTTTTTGTGGCTTGGGTTGCACACACGCCACAATGGTTTTGATTAATGCTCTAGGCGTGAAGTATTGCCCAGCACCCGAACTACCACTGCTATCCATGGCGTTTTTTTCTAGTAAACCTTCATAGATTTTTCCTTTGATGTCTGCACCCATCATGTTCCAATGTTCTTTGTCGATAAGGTCGATGACCTTTAACAGTTTGGAAGGGTCTTGAATTTTATTTTGGCTCTTGGTGAAAATCTGCCCTAACATGCCTTTTTCTGTGGACAAGCTACGCAGTAATTGGCTGTAAAAAGATTCTAACTCTGCACCTCTTTTGCCAGAAAGTGTTTCCCAGTCGCAGGTTTCAGCATCCGTAATTTCATGGCCTTCAACATCTTTTAACTTGGGGAATGTTAAACCTTTGCTGTAAGGTGGTTTGTTCAATTCATCTGCCATTTTAAGAAATAGCAAATAGGTGATTTGTTCGAGGTAATCACCATAACCCACCCCATCATCACGCAATACGCCTGCAAGGTTCCAAATTTTTGCTACAATACTTGAATCAGTCATTTTTTTAACCTTTTAATATCTTCTTCAATTTCTTGTAAACTAGCTTCTTTTTCAAGCCGTTTTTGAGTGGCTTTGTATTTTTCAAATTCTTCGGCTGACTTTTCTAGCGCTTTTTGATGGCTAATTTTTCCTGCATGGGTCAATAATTCTCTGCCATTCAATTGTACAATGGAATCTAGTCGCTCAATCCAGTCTTTCATATGCATAGTGATTTTCTGCTGTGCCATTGCTTCGGCAAAAGCGAGGTATTGTTCTACCAATAAACCAAGTAGTTTCACTTCATCTTCGTTTAGGTAGTTTTTGGCAACACTTATGTCACTTTTCCTGATTTTAACCGTTGCTTTTTTATCGTACGATTGCATACCTAACAATGGTAAACTGGCATTTGCTCTACGGTAAACCAATTCAGCAGCAGTTTGACTACTAATTGCCCAAAGCAACTTATTCTGCACCACTTTAAAAAACTTTATCGTGTTTTCATCTTTAGGATGATAGTCGATACTGGTCGTATAAATGTCTTTGATTTTTTGATAGAAGAAACGTTCCGAAATTCGGATATCACGAATACGCTCTTGCAGTTCATTGAAGTAATTCATCGAAGAGCCAGACTTAAAACGATCATCGTTTAAAGCAAACCCTTTAATGATATAGTCTTTTAGGCGTTGTGTTGCCCAAATTCTAAACTGTGTGCCTTGTAGCGATTTAATCCGATAACCTACCGAAATAATGACATCAAGGTTGTAATATTTCAGTTCTTTCTCTTGCGTTTTTCCTGCAATAGCACCATGTTGGGTGGTGTGTGCAAAAAATGCACATACCAGTTTCTCTTTCAATTCA
>JAUZRG010000193.1 GCA_030950585.1 Mariprofundaceae bacterium
TACGCTCCAATTCAATGTAATGACGCTCTTGGAGGTTTGGGTGTTGGTATGCCATAGTCGTAGCTCAAAATAACTTTCGATCACTGCCAATTACCAGTCTAAGATAAAACTAGCGTAGTCACTCTGACACGATTGCGCTTATCATACGAATTCAGGTGGAACCAAACGCAGGCCATGTCCGAATAAGAAGCGTGGTGGGTGATGATTCAAAGAACTGGGAAACTGAACTTTTTTCTGGAGCTTGCCACTTAAGTGAAGTTTCTCATATATAACCATACCTATAATTTCGGGGACACAATATTTAATTATCTTCGCTTTGGGCTAGGTTTTTTCTTGCTTCATTCTTGATTAGCTATGGATGGCATTTTAGTCATAAAAATCTCCTCTTAGCTAGAGCCTAGCCGAAAACCCGCTTGCTATATAACATACTGATATTTAACAATCTTATGTTATAATTTAAGTCATGAACAGACAATTTTTACCTATAATCTCCCATAACGTCCTATTTCACTCTGCTCCAGAGAGTAAATTCAGCATTGAGTTGAATGAAGTTCTTCAGTTGTACCTCAAAAACCCAAGTATTGAAAAATCAATTATCGACGACCAAGATACTTACGGAAAGAGTAAGAAAATTGATAGGTTGATGGATAAATCGTGGGTAGAGAAAAAGTTAGGAAGCTTGTTTCCAGATGTTGATGATCATGCCACGGCTAAAAATATTCAGTTAGAAGATTTGGTGCTGGATTCTGGTCGTCCAAGAATGCAGCCAATGCTTGTTTATGTGTATTCATGGATACGCGGCCTTCTTGGTGGAAGCCCCAAAAATCAAGCGGTTCAAAGCATGCTCGTGGAATCGAAAACATTTGAGGTTTTCCTGATGAACCGTGGCGTAAAGATGCCAGGATCCAGCACTGTTATTGATAACCTCAACATTATCAGCGAAAACACGATGGAAGTGATCAAGAAAGCACAGCTTGAACAGATCAAAATTGAGGGGCTGGATAATTTTGAAGAGTGCGTGATGGACAGTACTTCGAGCAAAGGTAATAGCGAACGGCCTACAGAATCAAACATCATTGCACGATTAACCGCACGTATTTTTCACCGTGGAAAAGGTTTGAAAAATTTTGGGCTTACTGAGATGCACGAGCGTAACTTCCCCCAAACAATTGTAGGAATGGATCGTATTGCCAAAGCGATTGCTCTGGACTGTGGTAAAAAAGGCTCGGTGGCTCGTCGCAAAGTGAGTTACAACAAGTTGATTTCTAAGGCGGCAGGGGCGAAGAAAAAGTTTGAAGCCGAAATGCTGAAAATTGAGTGTCAGACTACGAATATAGATATTCAACCTTCGCGAAAAGCTATGTTGATGAAGGAAGTTGGTGGTATCAATGAGGATATTTCCAACCTGCAAAAAGTGATGGATTCCGCCCGCCGTAGGGTGATGAACGGTGAAGAAGTTAAGGCCTGCGATAAGGTCATGAGCCTTTCCGATATTGATGTCGCCTGTATTGTCAAAGGCCAACGAGATGCCGTGTTTGGTTACAAACCTCAACTGGCGCGTAGCCAAAATGGTTTCATTTCAGTACTGATTGTGCCTCAGGGAAATGCCGCAGATTCAGGGCAGCTGGATGCAGTGATTAACCAGCACATCAGTAATACTAAGGTGACGCCGAAGATCATTAGTACTGATGATGGTTATTCAAACAAAGCTATTCGCGAAAAATGGTTGGAAGTGGAAGACGTGGAGGTTTTTAGTATTTCAGGTTCAAAAGGCAAAAAAATTACGCCTGAAGAAGATTGGACAAGTGCTATTTACTGTACTGCACGCAATAATCGTTCGGCGGTTGAGTCATTGATGTTCTGCGTGAAATTCTGCTATAACTTCGGGCGCAATGTTCGAAGGGGTATTGAAAACGTTCGTCAGGAAATGATGGAAAAAGTGATGGCTTACAACTTCGCTCGAATGGTCAAAATTCGACAGCGCCTGCAACAACCCGCCTAAACCAAGGTGATTCTCTGCCGTGACCATACAGGAGAGAACCGTCTTGATGACGCTCAAGGCAAATAAGAGCCTATTTTTCCATTGAAAAGTGAGCTAATGGTGATGATTTTATCACAAG
>JAUZRG010000194.1 GCA_030950585.1 Mariprofundaceae bacterium
CGGGTGAGTTTTCATTGGTGTGTGCGGCATATAATCTGAAAAAAATCGTCAAAGTGAAAGCCGCAGGAGTAATCTGCCTTAATTCTGCCAAAATGGCAGCATAAGAGCTATAAATGTGAAAAATGAGATAAACGAACCCATAATATGCAATAAAAAGGATTTTGAATTGTAAAATATGCCCTGATGAGCCTTACTAAAGACCAACAATCAAAAAAATATCGGATAATCCCGCCTGTGAAGAGTTGTCTTATCATTCTCGGACAGCCTCCTAGTAGTTTAGATGCTGAAAATACCAAGTATATCGGTCATGTAGTGCGCAGTCATTGGGGCATAGAGAATAAGCTACACTGGGTTCTGGATTGTGCATTCAATGAGGATGACAACCGAACCCGTACAGGCAACGGTGCGGCTAACTTGGCAATCATTAGGCATATTTCACTTAATTTATTGAAGGCAGAGAAAACAGAAAAAAGGGGTGTTAAAAACAAACGACTCAGAGCAGGGTGGGATGAAAGATACCTGCTCAAGCTCTTGAGCTAAATCTGTGTTTTAATGCGATTGCCCTGATAGAGTCACTGTGAGGTAGGGGGCATCTGAAGATATAAACACATATGCTTCGTTGTCACGATCTTTTTGAGAAGTACGGGTCGTTACTTGGTTATTTTTCATGCCTGTTTCTCCACTTCGATGTGCAATATATCGAACTCTTGGTATTTGTCACACCTGCTATTAAAAAGTTCACGAATCAAACTTGATGCCGATCTTGTTGATTTGGATCGTTTAGATTTTATACAGATAGCATCTTTTATTTTTCAGAAACAGGTAAGTGAGTTATGTGCATTGTTGGAAGCACTGATCAATCAGTGACAAAAGCTTATGAGACCTTAGCGTGCTAACGAATTTAGACACTTCAGCTCTATTTTTCTTGTAAAGAAGGTCTTTCACTTTTGCACAAATGATGATTTTAGTGACGATTACGTAACAGCGGGTGCTAAGCAATTTTATGAGGTTTTTTAGTTCATGGATATTTTACAAATCATTATTTTAGGCATCATTGAAGGTGTCACTGAGTTTTTACCCATTTCTTCAACAGGGCATTTAATTGTGGTGAGTCACTGGATGGGTGTGGCACAAACAGAAAGCAATAAAGCGATGGAAGTAATGATTCAACTCGCAGCTATTCTTGCTGTGATTGCTAATTATCGTGATAAATTTTCTTTAAAACATCGTGAACTATGGTTAAAAGTATGCGTATCCTTTTTACCCATTGCCTTGATTGGGGCGATCTTTTATCAACCGATTAAAATGCTTTTTACCATTGAAGTTGTGGCCATCATGTTTATTGTGGGTGGTGTTGTCTTTTTGGTGCTTGAGTATTTTTACAAAGAAGAGTCCGCTCAGATATACAATGTGGAAGCGATGACGTATCGCCAAGCCTTTTGGATTGGTATCGCCCAAGTTTTTGCCTTGATCCCCGGTGCGAGCCGTGCTGGTGCCTCAATTGTTGGTGCTTTGTTGGTGGGGTTGAGTCGCAAGGCCAGTGCTGAATTCTCTTTTTTATTGGCGTTGCCCGTGTTATTTGGAGCTGCAAGCCTTGATTTATGGAAACATTATGAGGCTTTTAATCAAAAGGATGTTTTCATTTTACTAATTGGTTTTGTGACGGCCTTTGTGGTCGCTTATATGACCATGAAGCTGTTTATTCGTTTCTTAGAGCGTTTTACTTTTGTTGCTTTTGGTATTTACCGTATTTTGTTTGGTGTGCTTCTTTTGTGGTGGTGGGTATAAAAGTCTTTTGTTTTTAGTTCCTTCGCCCTGAGGGAGAAGGTTAGGATGAGGGAATGAAAATCAATTTTATTTTTATTTTCACGGACTATTAAAAAACTAAATGAGGAGCCATACCTTAAACTTTTTTCTGCATGGCTCCGCCTTTGATAGTGATTATTTAATAGAAATATCCGTATATTTAATGCTCTTTATTGGAAAAGTCATATCCAATAACTTTTTGCTGCTGCTATCGTATTTGAGAAAATGGTTTTTTGCCGCTAAATAAATGATATTTCTTGAAGCATCAACACCCGTATTGAAATAAGAATTTTTCTTTAAAGTGTTGGCATCGCGAATGCTCACCCCTTGTTGTGAGCCTTGATAGGCTGCATACAGACGGTTGCCTTGCACCGCGACATCGGTGTAGATAATCGAGGCAGAAGGAAAGGTCATATCCACAAGCAGAGTTCCGCGACTATTGTATTTACGGATGTGGTTGGCTGAAGGTATACCCATCCCACTTCAAGATGGAGGTTTCAGAGCTTAGGAGGGAATTCAGAACAAGGCACAAGGTGTAGAGAATGGCTAGGAGGCTGTCCGATAATGAAGATCATAGCGAGGGAAAGTGAGATTGAGTTGAATTTTCGCCCCATTTGAGGCGAATAGCAGGGACTATTTAACGATAATGGGGTGGGAATCCGACCAATATCCGCTTTTACGCAGTAGGTTTGTCATTATCGGACAGCCTCCTAG
>JAUZRG010000195.1 GCA_030950585.1 Mariprofundaceae bacterium
AGTACTGAAATGAAACCATTTGCGCTACGCGCCAGTTGAGGCTTGTAACCAAACACTGCATCTCGTTGGCCTTTGACAATGCAGGCGACATCAATATCGGAAAGGCTCATGACCTTATCGCAGGCCTTAACTTCTTCACCATTCATTACCCTACGGCGGGCGCAATCTATCACCTTTTCCACGGTGAAAAATACGTGCGGTCAGCTGTGCAATCAGGTTTGATTCTGTCGGGCGTTCGCTATTGCCCTTGCTGGAAGTACTGTCCATCACGCACGATTTAAAATTATCCAGACCCTCGCTTTTGATCTGTTCAAGCTGTGCTTTTTTGATCACCTCCATCGTGTTTTCGCTAATGATGTTGAGGTTATCAATAACAGTGCTGGATCCTGGCATTTTTATGCCACGGTTCATCATGAAAACCTCAAATGTTCTCGATTCCACTAACATAGTTTGAACCGCTTGATTCTTGGGACTTCCACCAAGAAGCCCGCGTATCCATGAATAAACATAAACAACCATTGCATCCATTCTTGGGCGGCCAGCAGCCAATACCAAATCTTCTTCCTTAATCTTTTTAGCCGCTCCATGATCATCAATATCTGGAAACAATCTGCCTAACTTTTTCTCTGTCCACGCTTTATCCATCAACCTCTCAATTTTCTTCCTCTTTCCGTAAGTCTCATGGTCGTCGATAATTGATTTTTTAATGCTTGGGTTTTTAAGGTACAACTGAAGAACTTCATTCAACTCAATGCTAAATTTACTGCTCTGGAGCAGAGTGAAAAAGGGATCTTTGGAAGATTACAGGTAAAAGTTGGCTATTCATGACTTAAAGCATAACATACTTCTGTTAAATATCAGTATGTTATGCTTTTCGGCTAGGCTCTACCTAAGCACCTTCACCAATATCTTTGATAGAAGGGACTATAACACCACAGTCTATACACAACCTTCAATTTATAAAGGTATATTATATCAACCTATGATATAATTAGGTTTAGAAGTTAAAGAACGATCACCCACACACCTTCACCCAAGCTTTCTCCAACCTTGCAACCGATACAGGCACGGAGGTTTTGAGTTCTTGGGCAAACAACGAGATGCGCAGTTCTTCGATATGCCAACGAAATTGTTCTAAAGCTGGCGATACCACATTGGCTTGAAGCATATCTTTTTTGCGTTGTTGATAGCGTTGCCAAAGTTGCATCACAGCTTTTTCATTGGCTTGGTCTTTGCTTGGATTTCTTGCTGATTTCTGCAAACGAATCTCTGCACCTTTTAAGAATCGCGGCATATGCACCAGCCATGCACTGGGCGTGCTGCAAATAAAGTCATCTGTTAACAGTTCAGACAGCTGCTGCTCAATGGCTTGGGTGATGAGCGGACGCTTCGACGATGTCTTGGCCAATTCAGAACGTAAATGTTGATGTGCTTCTAAAAGCGCTTTGATGGTCTCGGCGACCTTATTCGCCTCAGTCACGATTTGCGCCCGCCCATGCTCTAGGCGTTGTTGAAAGGCTTGCTCTGTTCTTGGCCAAGGCAGTGCCATGAATGTGCGATCAAAGGCCGCTTCTAATAAGGTATTTTTCAATTGTTCTGCTGTGCCAAGGCTTGAAAACTGCACCGACATGGCTTTTAAATGTGGCATATTCTTTTTGAGGAACTTCACTTGCTGATTCAAGGCCAACATAAACAAACGCCGTAAACCTGCCTGCATGGCACTATCGGCTTGGTGTTGCTGATCAAAAAATTGAATGGCCACACTTTGGCCTTGATCCACCAAGGCAGGAAAACACTGCAAACTTAAACCTTGGCGTTGCTCTGTGAGTACAAGGCTTAAATCACCAAAATCCCATGCGGTGATGCCTTGGCGTTCTATTTTTTGTGTTGTGACTTGCTTTTGAGCACCCGAAGATTGTTGTAGTAAGTTTAAATCATCGCCTTCACGCAAGGTTTTGCCTTGTTTATCAAGCACACAAAACTTCATTTTTAAATGGGCAGGCAACTCTTCTACCCGCCAATCATCGCGTGAAATCGTCACACCGACCATGCGTTGCAACATGGTGCTAAAACACACCAACAAATCATCGCGGGTGTCATAGGGTATTTCCATAAAGGCTTGGCTAAAACGTATCGCGGGTGCGAGCTGTTTACGAATGGGCTTGGGCAAGGTTTTAATCAGACACGTTAATTTTTCTTGCAACATGCCTTTGACCAACCCATCAAAGTGACTGGCTTGCAACTGACCCAAGGCCACTTCAGGTACTTTTAAGGTGATGCCATCAGCTTTCTGACTTGGATCAAAATGATATTGATATTGAAGCTTCAATTCACCGTGCTGATACACATCGGGAAAGGCTTGCAAATCGACACCAGTATGACTCGATTGCAACAACATATCACGGGTGAAAAACAATGTTTTGGCTTGTCTTTTCTCGACTTTCTTGCGCCACTGCTCAAACAACTTGCCACTAAAAATCTCTTTGGGAATCTTCGCATCAAAAAAAGCAAAGAGGTCTTCTTCATCGGCCATTAAATCATGGCGGCGTGACTTGGCTTCAAGGGCTTCGACTTCTGCCTTTAAGGCTTGGTTATGCTTAAAGAAACGTGCATGGGTGTGATACTCACCATAGACCAAGGCATGACGAATAAAGAGTTCACGCCCCAGCTCAGGTTCCATTGAGCCATAATGCACCCGCCGTTGCCCGATAATCGCCAAACCAAACAAAGATACTTTTTCATAAGCGGCCACTTGGGCGCGTTTTGCCGACCAGTGCGGCTCACTATAAGCACGTTTTAACAAATGCGGGGCAAGATCCTCTAGCCATGCAGGATCAATTTTAGCAATGGTACGGGCAAAGAGTTTGGAGGTTTCGACCAATTCAGCAGCCACCAACCATTTTGGCGGTTTTTTATACAAGCTAGAACCTGGAAAAGGACTGAACTTTAAATTGTGCGCACCCAAATAACGTTTTTCTTCATCCAGCACGCCAATATGACTGAGTAAGCCAGCCAATAAAGAACGGTGAATTTGATCTGATGTGGCAGGCTCCTTTTTAGGAACCATTTTGAAGTCACGCATCACGCCTAAGATCTGGGCATACAAATCATGCCACTCACGCATGCGCATATAAGATAAATAATGACGTTGACATAGTTTACGCAGTTGATTGCGCGAGATGAGCTTAGACTGTTCATCATACCAGTTCCATAACTTCAAATACGCCATAAAGTCAGATTCTTTGTCTTTAAAAATACTTTGTTTTTCATCCGCCTTTTGTTGGGCATCCAAAGGCCGTGAGCGCGGATCTTGCACCGATAAGCCGGCGACAATCACCGCGACTTCAGCCAAACAACTTTCTTTTTGAGCTTGCAACAACATACGACCCATGCGTGGATCCACAGGCAAACGCACCAACGTCCGCCCGACCTCTGAAAGCTGTTTGTTGTCTTTGATGGCCTGCAACTCATGCAATAAACGGTAACCATCGGCAACAGCACGATTTTCAGGCGGATTCATAAATGGAAAAGCCGAGACATCACCCAAACCCAAGTTGGTCATTTGCAAAATCACACTGGCAAGGTTGGTGCGGCGAATTTCAGGGTCGGTATGCTCAGAGCGTTGTGCAAAAGAATCTTTATCGTACAAACGAATGCATATGCCCGCTGAAATCCGTCCACAACGACCTGAACGTTGATTGGCACTGGCTTGAGAGATGGCTTCGATAGGTAAACGCTGCACCTTGGTTTTGGCACTATAACGGCTAATCCGTGCCAAACCGCTATCAACCACAAATTTAATGCCGGGAACTGTCAGCGATGTTTCAGCCACATTGGTCGCCAGCACAATGCGCCGCCCTGTATGCGATTGAAATACCTTGTCTTGCTCGGCAGGCGATAGGCGTGAAAACAAGGGAACCACTTCCGTGGCTTTCATATCATGACGTTGCAAGGCATTGAGTGCCTCACGAATTTCTCGCTCACCGGGTAAAAAAACCAGCACATCGCCTAGGGGGTTGATCCGCCCTGTTTCATCCACAGCATCCACAATGGCATGCGATAACTCGCGTTCTTGCTCATTCTCATCACCATGCAAAGGATGATACAGAATATCAACAGGGTAATTTCTTCCAGAAACCTCGATCACAGGTGCATCATCAAAGAAACGTGAAAAAGCCTCAGTATTGATCGTGGCCGAAGTCACAATGACTTTGAGATCAGGACGGCGTGGAAGCAGCTGCTTGAGGTAACCCAATAAAAAATCAATGTTGAGACTGCGCTCATGGGCTTCATCAATAATGATCGTGTCGTACTGCTCCAAACGAGGATCACTTTGGACTTCAGCCAATAAAATACCATCGGTCATCAGCTTGATATAACTCTTGGCACTGGTTTTATCGCTAAAACGGACTTTATAACCCACCGCAGCACCCAAAGTACTATTTAATTCATCAGCGATGCGATTGGCCACACTACGCGCTGCAATGCGTCTTGGTTGGGTGTGGGCAATTTTGCCTGCGATACCCAAACCAAGTTCCAAACATATTTTGGGAATTTGTGTGGTTTTACCTGAGCCTGTTTCACCTGCGATGATTACCACTTGATGTTTGGCAATGGCCGCTGAAATCTGCGCACGCTTTGCCGATATAGGCAAATCTTCAGGATAAGAAACCTTCGGAAGATGATTGGCTCGATCCAAACGTTGGGCAAGCGAATGTTGCATTCTCGCCTCAATATCAGCCAAACCATGATCCACAGGCTTGTCTTGTTTGAAGCGCGCACTCAGGCTATGCAGGTGTTTCTTAAAACCACGACGATCCACCAGCATACAATCGTTTAATTGCTTAAATAGTTGATTGATTTGATCTTGTTCTTTGCTCATGGGCGGCACGCTATGCTGGGAGGGTGTGAGTATTCAATCAATGCCCTCATAAACTGTGCTTCTTTGCCTCGACTTGGCTACTGTCATGGTCATTAACCTAGGAGGTTTAATCATCATGACAAAAACAATGTTTAGCATCATCACAAGTCTTGCGATACTTCTAAGTTCAGACATGGCATCAGCCGCAGCTTGACACCGTCTATGCTTCATACAATGGCTCCCAACAGGGTGTCACCGCACGCGATCCAATACTTTAAAACAACAGGCTGTATTTTAATACAGGCATCAATGCCACAGGTATTAGCTCAGCTAGCGATATCATTTATTTATACCCATCCCACCTCAAGATGCAGGATTTCAGCAAGTCGAGAAGCGTTCATGTTCGAGGCTTAAAAGCGCAGTGTTAGTCACTCTAACGCTAGCTTTTGTAACGAAGAAGATGGACGCTTCTCGGCTTGCCCTACGGGAGCTTAGGAGGAAAATCAGGACTGCGTTACAAGGCTTGAAGAGGACTAGGAGGCTGTCCGATAATGACAAACCTACTGCGTAAAAGCGGATATTGGTCGGATTCCCACCCCATTATCGTTAAATAGTCCCTGCTATTCGCCTCAAATGGGGCGAAAATTCAACTCAATCTCACTTTCCCTCGCTAT
>JAUZRG010000196.1 GCA_030950585.1 Mariprofundaceae bacterium
TTATGAAAAATATATCTTCCAGACTATGTAGCTTACGACGATCAATTCGAGGGTCAGGAACCTCTGAAAAATAATCAAGAATTACTGGTTTAGGATTCGTTCTTATGTTGGTCATTCACGAATAATACACAAACGATAAAGACTAAGGGAAATTTGATCTTTTAATGCGATTGCCCTGAGGTCTAGTTAGGTTTTATTGATAAAATCATATATCGCGGCTATTATCGTCTTTTTTATTTCTACAGGATGTGAATAATGGATTTTATGAAACGACATACGGCACGTATACCCATATATGCAATGCTCTTATGTGTTTTGAGCTTTTTTAGTACAAATGCACATGCACATACCGATTCTGTTGGTTTGGATACATCAGTAGGTACAATCAATGGTCAATTTAACATTGAGGTATTTTATGGCTCTTGGCATGCAAACGTAATTCCCCCTGAAGGAAATCTATCGCTGTTTAGCTTAGCTCCTGGTGGGAACAGCAGTAATCAAGCAAACTACACGGTAGAAGCGTATGGTCTTGGTGGTGCTACTACCAACCTAAGCTTTCCTTTTACGCGTGCTGTGACTACAGCAAACATTAACTTTCTTAATGAGAATGGCGCAAACAACTATACAGATGCACAAATCACAGCAGCAGGTTTTACTTTAGGATCAACGTATTTCTGGGGAGGTGCGACACTCCTTGTAAACAATAAAGCATCCGCCGCCAGTGCTATCTTTAACCATCAATCAGCAATGATTCCCAATGTGGTACCTGGTAATTACCGCATAGATTATGATACACCTAAGCCAATTACTGCCACATGGTTACAGCAACCAAGTATGGCGACATTACTCATCACGCTTACCAATACGGGTCAAACAATCGTAGGTCTACAGACGAACCCTACGATGACCTTAAATATGGTAGGCACTTCACTTCAAAGTGTGGTCGCTGCTGGTAGTGGCACATTTTCTTATGCAACATCCAATGCTGCTGTAGCAACAGTGAATGCTACGGGATTAGTGACTGCTGTTGGTTTAGGTAATGCAACAATTACGATTACAGATACCGTAACCAATTTATCAACTTCGACAGCAATATCTATTACAATACTTGGGGTTTCTGTCAATGCAGCGACAGTTGGTCTTGAGGTAGTGAACAATAACACCAATCAAATTGTTGCGACAGGTGGTAATGGTACTTATACATATACGACCTCAAATGCAGCTGTTGCTACAGTGAGTGTTTCAGGTTTAATTACCGCTGTGAGTTTAGGCAATGCAACGATCTCTATCCTAGATACCAGTGGCTCAACAGTAACGAAGACTGTCACTGTTTTTGCTGCAATTGTTAATAATGCAGCGACAGCCACTCTTGATACAGGTGCGAATAACACCAACCAATTCACGGCAACTGGTGGTAGCGGAACATTTACTTATACCTCTTCAGCAGCAGCTGTAGCCACTGTAAGTACCACAGGTTTAATTACTTCTGTCGGTGCGGGTACTGCAACCATTACGGCAACAGATACCGTGACTGGTTTTACAACAGTCCGTGTTGTGACTGTTTTTGCTGTGATTGTTAATAATGCAGCGACCGCCAACCTTGATACAGGCCCGAATAACACGAACCAATTCACTGCAACTGGTGGTAGCGGAACATTCACGTACACTACATCAAATACAGCAGTTGCCACTGTGAGTGCGACTGGTTTGATTACTGCAATTAATGTTGGTACAGCAACCATTACGGCAACAGATACCGTAACTGGTTTTACAACCACACGTGTTGTGACTATCTATATTCTTATATTGAACAATGCAGCGACTGCCACTCTTTCTCTTGATACAGGTGCGAATAACACCAATCAAATGACAGTTACAGGTGGTAGCGGAACATTCACGTATACAAGTTCAGCGACTGCTGTAGCGATTGCGAATGCGACAGGTCTGATTGCTGCTATAGGTGCAGGTACTGCAACTATCACCGCAACGGATACAACCACTGGTTTTACAACCACACGTGTTGTGACTGTTTTTGCACCTGTTTCAAATGCGCCTACAACGGGACTAGACTTAGGTGTCAATACTGTTACTCAGATGGCTGTTAA
>JAUZRG010000197.1 GCA_030950585.1 Mariprofundaceae bacterium
TTCCAGCAGTCGCGATGGGAGTTATTAAGGAGGCATTGTCTCTTGAAAACATCCTGACTCTTAGAATCACTTAAAAATTCAAGTATCAGTTGGAAAAGTATGATTCAAATAACCTCAGTGGAATGACTCGAGCCCAGTGCCCTGTATGTATAACAGCATAATAGGCAGACATCCAATAACACCATCAGCCTCATACACATCTTTTTTCATGGCTGCATAACATAAAGAATTAAGCATAATCTTCAAGATATTTTCTTAGGCAGAAAATAAACATAGTGGTGGCAACTTCATATCGTCGTGAAAGCATTAAAAAAGGCTATTTCCCTAAGTCTGTTTTGAGGTGTTGAGAGAGGCAAATAAACAACGGCTATGACGCACAATTGCATCATCCTTGAAGTGCTTTGTTGGGGAAAAACATCAAGTTCAAAAGAATGGATTGGTTTGATAAATCCCCCCAGTCCCCCTTTTTCAAAGTGGAAAAAAACATCGGGGCAGGTGATTTTTATGACAAGGTGGATTCTAGGTTTACGAGCTATGTTTTAATGAGGAGTTAAAACACCTATTTGTCAAGCCTGATATCCAACCAAAATATCGGGAGAAAATGTGGTTAGATGCTTTTTTTATCATCAGGAATATATGGAATTAATCCTTTTTCAAAAGCTTCTTCTTGTATCTCTCTTGATAGGCGGCGAATATCCATAATCATGCCATTAACTGATAACATCCAAACGACAGGGTTACTATCCAGATTACTTGGCAGCGACCAGTTAGCATCCATTTGGTACATGCCCAATATATCACGAACCTCTTTCGACTTTCCTTGCCCTGTACTCTGCCCTATCTTAAAAGCTTTATATAAATCTGAGGCTCCTATATGGGGAGTTTGACTTTTATCAAATAAAAAATTCACCATTCCAAGAGCATGAGTTATTCCACATGCCCATGAATTTATTTTACCTTTCATTAAAGGTGAAGGACGTTTTCGACACAAAGCCGCTGTCGCATAACGAATAAGCTGTGCATACTCTTTATTTAAGGAAGTCGCACTAAAATTATCTGTTATTTCAATAATAGATCTATACTTTTCCTGCATAGACTTCGGAACATTTTCTGATTTCTTAACTTGTGCCATTTTCAATACCTAGCTTATAAAATAATGACCTAAAAGCTAAACTTACTTGCTAGCATGACAAGCATTTAACGCCTGAGTTAACCAAGGGGCGCACCTTTTTCGCCGATTCGACTTAACCATTTTTAGGTATGATTTTGGTAACTACTCAGCCCTTCTAGGCTGTGTTGACATTTGGACAGTGAGCTTGAGGCATTAATTTGTTTAGACTTCACCTTTGTGAGGTTTATTGCATGTGTAATACAAGGCTTATTGATGATCAATGGGATAAAGTTTGAATTTTTTTACAAGGATAAACAGGCATTTATCGCATTTCAGAAAAATCATCTCGCGATTTTGTAGATGCCGTATTGTAGATGCTTCGTAGTGGCGCGCAATGGAGGCTTTTGCCAAATGAACAAGGAAAGTGGAACACTATATATAAACGTTTTGTTCGCTAGGGGCAACAAGGCGTTTGGGAGGCAATGCATGCATGTTTTTCCAATGACGCAGATATGGAGTGCATTATGATTGATGGTGCAATTATCCGTGCCCATGCATGTGCTGCTGGTGTAATTTCACATGATGATGAGCCTGAAGATCATACATTAGGACGCTCTAAAGGTGGGTTTACAACCAGCACTTCCCGCTAGCCTATAAATCCCTTTACTTGTAACGTTTCCAAAAAGATTCTTTCGCAGACTATTAAATTGATTGAGGTGTCCTATGAAGGAAAGCAGGTTTAGGAAAGACCTTTCGATTAAGGGCTTGCTAAAAA
>JAUZRG010000198.1 GCA_030950585.1 Mariprofundaceae bacterium
TAATTGATTTTTTAATGCTTGGGTTTTTAAGGTACAACTGAAGAACTTCATTCAACTCAATGCTAAATTTACTCTCTGGAGCAGAGTGAAAAAGGGATCTTTGGAAGATTACAGGTAAAAGTTGGCTATTCATGACTTAAAGCATAACATACTTCTCTTAAATATCAGTATGTTATCCTTTTCGGCTAGGCTCTAGCTAATATCAAAGAATGAAAAGTGAAAAAACAAGGAGATAAAATGGAAAATGAACTATTAAGTGCTGCGGGAAATATGTTAACATATAGCCCCTATGAGATAATAATAAATATGGCCTCAGCAATGATCCTAGGGTTAATGATTGCAAGTGTTTACCGTTATACACATAAAGGTTTATCTTACTCCCAGTCATTTACCTTAACTATTGTCTTTGTTACGTTAATTGTTGCTATTGTCATGATGGTTATCGGGTCTAGCTTAGCAAGAGCTTTTGCTCTCGTTGGTGCTCTTTCGATTATTCGATTTAGAACAGTGGTCAAAGATACCAAAGATACAGCATACGTGTTTATAGCGCTGGCCTTAGGCATGGCTGCAGGCACTGGAAATTACTTCCTAGCAATCACTGCATCGATATTTTTTAGTGGGCTTGCAATAGTGCTTCACAAATCTAATTATGGAGCACTTTATAAAAGTGAATTTATGCTTAGGTTTGGCTTTGAACATTGAACCATCTGGAGATGGTGACTATCTGAACCTAACATATGACTTTAACTTGAAAGAAGGAGCTACAGCCGAACAGTTAACGGCAAGTTTTGGTAAGCTTGAAGGCGTATCTGAAGTTACCCTTATTGCTTCAAAAAATGATGTTGACTATTAATCATACGGTTACATTAAGGTAACTTTACAAATGAATATGCCAAAGAGATGTTTGAGGAAATTATTATGCAATAATTATG
This sequence comes from Mariprofundaceae bacterium, assembly GCA_030950585.1. Lineage (GTDB taxonomy): Bacteria > Pseudomonadota > Zetaproteobacteria > Mariprofundales > Mariprofundaceae > JAUZRG01. The sequence continues at coordinate 933 of JAUZRG010000198.1, forward strand.
TTCTTTAAACTATAATTCAAACACCACTTTGGCACATAACCTCAAGATAACAAAAAAAGTAGCCAAATATAAGGTACAAAGCAATGAACCATAAAGGCATCAATCATAACGAAACTCAAAAATCAAATACCTACATACTACTCGCTACCTACAACGCAACTTCCTTTCTTAAACAGCAAATTCAAAGCATTTACAAACAATCAATAAACAAAAAGGTTACCATAATCATTCGTGATGATGCCTCAACTGATGCGACACCACAAATGCTTAGTAATTTAACTCAAGAATATTCACATATCCATATTATTTCCGATGATCAAAGACAATTAGGTGCCGCAAAAAATTTTTCTAAGCTGTTAAATACAGCTTTCACCTATAAAGCAAACCATTGTTTTTTAGCCGATCAAGATGATGTATGGCTTCCCGAAAAAGTACAATCACAACAAAAACAGATGCATAAATTAGAACAAAATCATGCGAACAAACCTTTACTCATTCATTCAGATATGATGGTCGTAGATAGCTCTTTAAAAGAAATATCTCCTTCATTTATGAAGTATCAAAAAATAGCTCATAATGCAAAAAGACCAATAAATGTATTGCTCGTACAAAATTTTGTGACAGGCTGCACAATGATGTTGAATAGAAAACTATTAGAAGTAGCCCTACCCATTCCCAAAGAAGCCCTCATGCATGACTGGTGGCTAGCCCTTTGTGCTGCGACCTTTGGAAAAATCGACTATATTGATAAGCCCTTAGTGAAGTATCGTCAACATGGTAACAACGAGGTCGGTGCGCAGCACATCAAGAACCTTATCAACCCATTTAAAAACAACTGGTATCGACATTGGAACAAAGGCAGAAAAAACTTGCACCAATCAATATCACAAGCGCAAGCTTTGGTTCAACGTATCAAACAACATGAT
>JAUZRG010000199.1 GCA_030950585.1 Mariprofundaceae bacterium
CAGCTGCTTGCTCATGCGTATGACCTGATTCAATGTAATCCATAACACGAGCACGTAAATCTTGACTATAGGCCATTTAAACATCCTTAACATAAAAATCACACGCGGAAATGTATCATGAAAGATACTTTTAGGCTTTAAATACTATAGCTCTGATATGGAGGGTCGTTATGCAGGCATTGTGACTTTTCATTGTGCGGGTGTGGATCAAGCATCGTTGTATCATCGCTTGATGCAGGCGGGGGTGATGTGTGCTTATCGTGGCGGTGGGATTCGATTTTCCCCGCATTTTTATACCCCTTATGCTGTTTTAGAACGGGCAATGTCGATTGTGTTGGAGGCTTAAAAATGAAAAGAGCCTTTTTATTGAGAGGCTCTTTTTGGCTTAGGTACGCTTGGTGCGAGAGAGAGGGGGGAGAACTGACATCTGATCATGCAAAGCTTATGGGTGTTTCCTTGTGCTTTGATGATGAATAGATGAGAAAATTTAGAATAATATGCATAGGCAATAAATTCCCAAAAAAAGAAATAGGAATCATGGTTTTTAGATGATAAAAAGAATGGTGCTGTTGTTGTCGAGCGTATAATTGATATTTTAAATGAAGGGTTAAAATGCACCAATCATACTGGACTTTACCACAACGCGTGTCTGCTTGCTGCCGCTGCTTCCTTCCGGATCTGACGGGGTTCACAAGCTTCTACCGTGTAGGGCCCAATATGATTGGTACCTGGACTCGCCGAAGCGAAACTGGCGGAGAGAGAGGGATTCGAACCCTCGGTACCCCGTTAAGGGTACACACGCTTTCCAGGCGTGCTCCTTCGACCACTCGGACATCTCTCCAGACTACCCAAGTGCTTGGGAGGACGCGCATCATAGGAAGTGTTGCCGTGATACGCAAGTAAATAATGTTAAGAGGGTATTTAAGAACTCATCTCAACAGTCACACCCAAGCGAGAAGCGACTTCATGATAGACCTCAGTTAAGCCACCGAGATCTTGACGAAACACGTCTTTATCTAGTTTTTTACCTGTTATTTGATCCCATAAACGGCAGGCATCAGGCGTGATTTCATCACCAAGTACGATGCTACCATCTTTTGTTTTACCAAATTCAAGTTTATAATCAATGAGTTGAATGCCAACATTATTAAACAGTTTGCACAGTGCTTGATTCACGTTAAGTGCAATTTTAAACATGGTTGCGACATCTTCTTTGTTAGCCCAGCCAAACATATCTGCATGTTCTTCGTTGATCAAAGGGTCGCCCAATTCATCAGATTTATAAAACAATTCAGTGAGAGGGCGAGGCAAGACACTGCCTTCTTTTAAGCCAAGGCGACGACAAATAGAGCCTGCTGCAACGTTTCTGACCACAATTTCAACTGGCATCATGTTGAGGTGATGCACACGCATTTCGGCATTTTTCTCACGACGAATATAATGGGTCGCAATATCTGATTGATGTAATTTTTCAAAAATAAAACTAGAAATAGCGCAGTTTAAAACACCTTTGTTTGCGAGTACTTCATGTTTTTTACCATCAAAGGCGGTGGTGTCATCTTTGAATAGTTGAATAAGTTCGCCATTAATTTCAGTGCTAAAAAGCTCTTTGCACTTACCTTCGTATAATGCTTTCATCGTTGAAAGTCTCCTTACCTTAGCGTTTTATTTTTTGTTTATACCAAGCTTAACCAGTGTTGGTGTTCGGGGCTGCGACCATGCACGACATCAAAATACTTGGTTTGCAGCATTTCAGTGATAGGGCCACGACTACCTGAGCCAATCGTGCGTCGATCTAGTTCGCGAATAGGGGTAACTTCTGCGGCAGTGCCTGTGAAAAAGGCTTCGTCAGCAATATAAACTTCATCGCGAGTGATGCGTTTTTCAATGACTTTTAGGCCAGCTTCTTCAGCTAGCTGAATAATGGTGGCACGGGTAATGCCTTCGAGTGCGGAGGTGAGGTCTGGGGTGTAAAGCACGCCATTGCGTATCATGAAGAAGTTCTCACCGCTGCCTTCAGCCACAAAACCATCGACATCTAAAAGCAAGGCTTCGTCATAACCATCTTTGAGGGCATCACTGAGCGCGAGCATTGAATTCATATAGTTGCCATTGGCCTTGGCTTTGCACATGGTAATATTAACATGATGACGGGTAAAAGAAGAGGTGCGAATACGAATCCCTTTTTCTAAACCTTCACTGCCTAAATAGGCTCCCCATGACCAAGCTGCAACAATGGCATGTGTTTTAAGACCATCAGCACGCAAGCCCATACCTTCGGATCCTAAGAAGCACATAGGGCGAAGGTAAGCAGATTCAAGGTTGTTTTGTGCCACGGCTGCCAACTGTGCTTGATTGAGTGTATCTTTATCAAAAGGCATATCCATACCTAAGATATGTGCAGAACGAAACAAGCGATCTGTATGTTCTTGCAGGCGAAAAATAGCCGTTCCTTTGGCTGTTGGATAGGCGCGAACACCTTCAAAAACGCCCATGCCATAATGTAGGGTATGGGTAAGGACATGGACTTTGGCATCACGCCAGTCAACCATTTTTCCATCAAACCAGATTAGACCATCGCGGTCGGCAAAATTCGGTGTCATGTCTGTTCTCCCAAAAGAATGTTACTATGAATCGTTAGACTAAAAATAAGTGGCGCATACTGAGTGAGAAATAAGATGCCGACAAGTTTATTTCTTGGATTTGAATATCGCTATTTCATTGTGGTGATTTTAGATTGGAGCTTCATGCAGAACCACAGAAGTAAATTATGCAGAAAAATAAAGGTGTGTCATTTTGGCATGTTTTTTCATAATCATCTGAGGTGATTCTATTTGTAGTATCTGAGATAAGTAATCTTCAAAGTCTTCTGGCAAGCATGTGCTGGCATCACCATGACGTGCTTGTAATGCATGTTCCATCATGCACCAAACCACATAACTACAGTGCAAATCTTGTGCTTCTGTCTCGGGTAACAACTCTGTTTGCTGTAACCCTGTTAAAATATCCATGCTATTGCTTTGCTTCGATTGGGGGTAACGATGTGCATGCATGAGTTGTAGTGATTGAATTTTAAATTTAATTTCACAAATGCCGCCTCGTCTATTGCGAATATCAAAGCCTGTCTCAATATCTAATACAGAACCGTCTTTTTCAATGGATTCTTGGATGTCAGCTAAGTCTTAGATGGTGCTATAATCCATGTAAGGTTGGTATATAAAATCTTGAATTTGTTCAATAAAAGAATCGCCTAGGTCTAAGTTTCCAGCAACAGACCTAGCCTTGCTAAGCATCAGTCTTTCCCATGTTTGACCTTGATGGTGATAGTGGCTTAAAAGGTCTTCAAGTTTGGAGCACAAGGTGCCTGACTCTTCTTGAGGTTTAAGGCTCATGTCGATGGGCCATACCACGCCTTCAGCTGTGTTTTCAGACATCATCTCAATGACCAACCGAGTGAGTTTATCATAATAAGATTGCGCTGTTATTTGCGTTGGCCCGCTACTCAAGGGTGTTGGGCTATCCCAAATAGAAAGAAGTTGAAGTTCTGTTCGTAAGCTGAGTTCTAGTCCACCGAGTTGATTGAGGCCTATGAGACAAAAACAACCATCTTCGATGTGTCCAAATTGTTCTTGTAATAAATACTCTGCTTGAACAATCAATGGCACTGGGCTCCAGCGATTCTCAGTCGCATATTTGAACAACATTTCTCCAGCAGAAACATGAAGCTTTAGGCAAGTCTAAGAGTCAAGATACTTTCAAGAGACAATGCCTCCTTAATACATCCGATAGCCACAGCTGGA
>JAUZRG010000002.1 GCA_030950585.1 Mariprofundaceae bacterium
ACGTTGGCCTTGCGAAACAGTAAAGGCTTCAAGAGAAGCTTACAAAAGGTTTCAAAATGAAAATGTTTGGAATTGGGTAGAATATTATTTTGATGAACAGCAGAAAAAACAACTTTACTCAGCTTTGCAAACAAAAAAAACTAGGGTGAGTAATGTTCATAAGAAAAGGGTTGTGTCTTTAACTTTAGATAGTGATGAGTTTTTCAGGTTAAACGCATTAACAAGTTCAGATTCAAAGTTTAAAACGGTGGCCGATGTCATCAAACACAACTTGCACAAAATAAGGAATAATGATTAATAAACCAATGGCCAATAATCGACGGAATTTTTGAGATTCAGTAAATTATTGGCCATTTAACTATGGTGAAAAGTTAAGCTTTCTTTTTAAGTTCTTTCTCAAGCTCAAAATGATTCTGGTTAAAACTCATTTTACCATTAAAAAACAACAGATTGTTGCCAAAAAAGTCTTTTTGTTCTGAAAGAAGTTGAACGTTATCTTTGAACGCTGATTTAAAATCTAGATTCAGGACAAAAGGTGATACATTTGCGGGCACACTTACCTTATCAACAACATTAACTTTGTATCTAACTTTGATGTTTAGATCATTCTCTTTAAACCACTTCACAGATCTTAAGTAACGTTGATCGATAGCTTTGGTTCTTTGGCCATTTCCAAGCTTTGTTTTAATTTGAGCAGGGCTTAAGCCTTCAAGCCAATAAGTTAAGCATTTGAAGTGATGACTTGGACATTTTTCTTTAATCTCTTCGATTTTATTCATAGTGTTTGTTCCTATGTCAACTTTGCTTAAAGTTTCTTGAAAATTATCAATTAGCTTCTTAAAATCATATATATATTCAATTTCTTTTTCTTTTAAATGCTCGGACTTATATTTTATTTCAAACCTTAGGTGACCATTCGTGTGATCTGTTAACTTGTTGTTTAGTTCACCATCTAAAATGTAATTGTCATCCAAACAACATCCGTTATCATACTTATAATCTAAAGCGGCTTTTTTGTCTTGTTTTAATGACCCGTATTTATTATAAAATGAAACTTTGCGCCGTCTATGGTTTGCAGCCAATGCACAGCCAAAAAAGCGACGTTTAGTAAGCGCGTGTTCATGAACAAACTGGTTACCATTCAAGCTGCAGTTAGCAACAATAGAATTGATCACCACATCGCAAATATCAGTATTAGGCAAAACGAAATCTTCACAAATATCCATCCTTGAAAATGGAATAAAACCAATGCTAAGTTTCATGGCTAAATCATCAGAAACATCATAACCTAAAGACTTATAAACCTTGTGGACGGTTTCATATGCCAAGTCTCTTGGGTCTAATGTCCCAGCAAAGCTATTGCCCTGAAGGTACTTAATAAAATTACCTTCAATTTTTAAAAAGAAATATTCATCAGTTACTAGACCATGCTCGGAATGAACACCTGAAGCAAAAACATCAGTAACAAATCCAGAGCCATGCAAACTTACATTCTTTCTAAAAACATCAGTTAAAAGCATATGAAAACCATGCTCATTTGGAAGGTCTGCATCAAGTGTTTCAATTTTCAACCAAGATGTTGCGCTAGTATGTTTAGAACGTAGCCAATATTGAAGAGAACGCTCAGTATCTTCAAGATGAACATCATCAAGTGTTCTATCATATTCTGTTTTCTTCACGGCTGCCCTAATCGGCTTCTTATGACGTAAAGGAACAATAATCGTTAACCAGTCTATGTGCATAGATTTACCTAAAGTGTATCACTCATGATATAAAAGGGGGGGATTAAGATACCCCCCCCCGTAAAAAGAATTTCAGTTTTTTTGCAAAATCGGTCTGCGCGGGTTGCTCGCCACTTTTGCAAAAAACCTTCAATCATTTATTGCTTAATTTAAAGCCTGGTTAATAAGGCTAGTTACCAATTTAATATTAGTTGCAGTGGCATTAACCCAAATTTGATAATCATCACTATTAACGCCTAAAATATTATCTTCTGTTACAATTAACAATGATTCAGCTAAAGAAGAAACAACATTGCATGCATCTTGAATGCTTATGTCTGAATTTTCAATAATGGGGTTTTTAAAATCGATCATGATGACTCCTACTATTTTTTTGAATAGATACTTTTGAAGGTATCGGGTAGTTCAAAACCGCTTAGTAGGTACGGCGCAAAGATTTCCCATAAAGGTGTTGTATGTCTAAGCCTACCCGAATAAAAAATCGCACTAAGAGTTTTGAAGCTCAATCCGAAATGTACACAATCGATTTCAATAAGCAAGGTTTGAATCACAGTGTGACTTTAAACATATTATGTGTATACTATCACACTGTGATTCTATAAAAAGAAGGTTACTATGGAAAAGAGACCAGTGGGAAGACCTAAGCAAGAAAAAGATGCTTTAGAGGCTGAAAAATACATATTAAGAAAGTTTCTTAAAAATCCTAAACGTTGGCCTTGCGAAACAGTAAAGGCTTCAAGAGAAGCTTACAAAAGGTTTCAAAATGAAAATGTTTGGAATTGGGTAGAATATTATTTTGATGAACAGCAGAAAAAACAACTTTACTCAGCTTTGCAAACAAAAAAAAC
>JAUZRG010000020.1 GCA_030950585.1 Mariprofundaceae bacterium
AGATTCATAACAGTGCCAATTTAGCCACCTTTATGGTCAATTTATCCTATGTTATGTTGGAAAAAGATAAGGCGAAAAATGCTCTTAGTACGCATGATCTAAAGATGTGGTTTCTCGCACAAAAACAAGTACTTCAGGTATTAAAAACGTGTGCCGAAAATGCCAATGGTGTTTTTATTCAGGAGCTCATTAGAAAAATATCAATGAAAACAATGGTCAATGCAAAGGATATGGTCTCTTAAGTGGCATAGGTATTGATTATACGCATATGCTTGGGGAGTTACTCATTGATAAAACCTCGATTACTGCGATAAGGCCCCTAAATGACGATTGAAAAACAAGCGTTACTCCCCAGAACCGCATTATTTACTCACTCATCATGACTTGTAGACTAAGTCTACAAAAGAAAGGAGTAGCTTAGGTCTTTCAAAAAACACGTCAACCTGCATTTGTCTTGTCTTAAAGTCATTAAAAACACGTCAATACTCGTGATATTTCATCATCATTGGTCTAGTTTTGCTTTCATTAAAATCAGATGAGGGAGTTAGACTTATGCCTGCATACCGTTCACGAACAAGCACACATGGTCGAAATATGGCAGGGGCTCGCGCTTTATGGCGTGCCACCGGTGTAAAAGAAGAGGATTTTGGTAAACCTATTATTGCCATTGCCAATTCTTTCACTGAATTTGTCCCAGGTCATGTGCATCTCAAAGACCTTGGCCAATTGGTTGCATCTGCAGTGGCTCGTGCAGGTGGCATCGCGCGTGAATTTAATACCATTGCTGTGGATGATGGCATTGCCATGGGTCATGCAGGCATGCTGTATTCTTTACCCTCCCGTGAAATCATTGCTGACTCTGTTGAATACATGGTTAACGCGCATTGTGCAGATGCCATCGTGTGTATTTCCAACTGTGATAAAATAACACCGGGTATGCTGATGGCCTCGTTACGCCTCAATATTCCTGTCATTTTTGTTTCGGGTGGCCCGATGGAAGCAGGTAAGGTCCAAATAGATGGTGAGATCAAACGCCTCGACTTGGTCGATGCGATGGTCGCCGCTGTTGATACCAATATCAGCGATGAAGATAGCTTAACCTACGAACGTTCAGCCTGCCCAACCTGTGGTTCCTGTTCAGGTATGTTTACTGCCAACTCCATGAACTGCTTAACAGAAGCCCTTGGATTATCCTTACCTGGAAATGGTTCTTTGTTGGCCACCCACGCACGCCGTGAAGACCTTTTCTTAGAAGCTGGTCGGCGCATTGTCGATCTTTGTAAACGTTGGTATGAACAGGATGATGCCAGCGCATTGCCGCGTAACATTGCCAACATCAAAGCATTTGAAAATGCGATGAGCCTTGATATCGCCATGGGTGGTTCTACCAATACTGTCTTGCATTTATTGGCTTCAGCATCCGAAGGCGAGATCGACTTCAGCATGAAAGACATTGACCGCTTATCTCGCCGAGTGCCTAATTTATGCAAAGTCGCCCCATCCACACCCGACTATCACATGGAAGATGTGCATCGTGCAGGTGGCGTATTTTCCATTCTAGGTGAATTGGATCGAGCTGGACTTCTACACCGTGATACCCCTTGCGTGCATGCCAAAAGCATAGGCGAAGCACTCAATCAATGGGATATTATGGGTGATATTCCTGATGAAAATCGCCAACGATTTATGGCTGCTCCCGGCGGCGTTCCCACCCAACAAGCCTTTAGCCAAGAATCTTATTGGAACCACCTCGACCAAGATCGTGAATCAGGCTGTATTCGCGCTAAAAAATATGCTTACAGTCAAGATGGTGGCTTAGCTGTGCTTTATGGCAATCTCGCACTGGATGGTTGTATTGTTAAAACTGCAGGTGTTGATGCTTCTATTTTAAAATTCATAGGCACAGCCCGTGTGTTTGAAAGCCAAGATGATGCTGTTGAAGCCATTTTAACAGATAAAGTGAAAGCCAATGATGTGGTGGTCATTCGTTATGAAGGACCACGCGGCGGCCCTGGTATGCAAGAAATGCTCTACCCAACCAGTTACCTAAAGGCCAAAGGCTTGGGCAAAGATTGCGCACTCATCACCGATGGTCGTTTTTCAGGTGGAACTTCTGGTTTATCCATTGGTCATGTCTCCCCTGAAGCTGCTGAAGGTGGTTTAATTGGTTTAGTGGAAGAAGGTGATTGCATCGAAATTGATATTCCTGCGCGCACCATTCATTTAGCCGTGACAAATGAACTTTTAGCAACACGTCGAGCTATAATGGATGCGTCTGAAAAAGCATGGAAACCCAAACAACGTCAACGCATCGTTTCTAAAGCCTTGAGAGCCTATGCCAGCATGGCCACATCTGCTGCTTATGGGGCAGTGAGAAAAGTAAACGATTAATAAAAAGCCACTTTCAACGCGTTGAAAGTGGCTTTTTATTTCAGTACATCGTGCTTCTTATTTTCTTATAGACTATTCAGAAATGAATAATATTCTTCAATCATAGCTAAAGATTTCAATGCCATGAGGTAAAGACCCCAACTAACACCGACTATCACAACCGTAATGCCTATTTTCCAGCGCGTGATCAAGTCAGGACTCCACCAAATAAGTGGCAACATTAAAGGGCCAACAGATAAAAAAGCAATCACCATAAATGTGGGGCGAAAATACCAAAGAGACGAATCTCCTTTGACATGATTTTGATTCAAAAACTCAGAGCAATGCTTACATTTCACCGCCTTATCTTGAATATCTTCAGCACAAAATGGACACTTTTTCATATGCTTCCCTCATCTATGATGATCAAAATTAAGGCTTAGCGTGAACCTTGGCTACGGCCACCACCAGAACCACCAGAACGTCTACGTTGTTGCGGGCGACGTGTCGCACTTGGCGTACGGCGATCTCCACCACGACCTCGGCGTTGATCAGAAGCTTTTTCTTCAACATCATCAGCTGATGGTTCAAAACCTTCAAGAATCACACGTTCAAACTTTTGATTAATCAAGCGTTCAATACCACGTAAAAGCTTATGTTCGTCGTTACTGACTAGCGATAATGCATCACCCGTATTGCCCGCACGACCTGTGCGACCAATGCGATGCACATAATCTTCAGCAACATGCGGTAACTCATAGTTAATCACATGCGGTAACTGATCAATATCCAAGCCACGCGCAGCAATATCAGTGGCCACAAGCACACGAATATGACCATTTTTAAAACCAGCCAAAGCTTTGGTACGCGCTGTTTGACTCTTATTACCATGAATCGCTTCAGCGTGTAAGCCATCAAGATTGAGCTGCTTGCTCAGACGATTGGCACCATGTTTGGTTTTAGTAAACACCAGCACTTGTTTCCACGCCCCCTCTGTAATCAATTTAGTCACAAGATCACGTTTTTTGGCTTTAGAAACAGAATAAACGACTTGTGTGACTTGATGAGTAGCTTGGTTTTTTGCCACTTCCACATATTTTGGTGAGCTTAAAAAGCCACTTGCAAGTTGCTTGATTTCTTCTGAAAAAGTAGCTGAAAAAAGCAGATTTTGACGTTTTTTTGGAAGTAACTTCAAGACTTTACGAATATCGTGAATAAAGCCCATATCCAGCATGCGGTCAGCTTCATCAAGCACAAAAAATTCAACGTGGCTTAAATTCACAACCTTCTGGTTAATCAAATCGAGTAAACGCCCTGGTGTGGCCACCAGAACATCGACACCACGTCTAATTTTTTGGATTTGAGGGTTTGCACCCACACCACCAAAAATAACGGTCGAACGCAAATCAAGGTAACGACCATAAGTCTCAATGCTTTCCCCGACCTGTGCGGCAAGTTCACGGGTTGGTGTCAATACCAACGCACGAATAGGATGCTTTTTATGACGTTCAGGATGTACGCGCTGCATTAATTCCAGCATTGGCAAAGTAAAACCTGCCGTTTTACCTGTGCCTGTTTGCGCACCAGCTAAAATATCATGGCCCGCAAGCACAATGGGAATAGCTTTTTCTTGTACTGGTGTTGGCGTGGTATAACCTTCATCGTTAACTGCACGAAGGATTTTGGCTGAAAGCTCAAATTTTTCAAATGTCATGTGTATGTTTATCCATTGTATCCGCAGGTTAGAGATTCACTGAGTGTGTGGGATACAAAGTTTTTTTTCGGTTCACTGACCATCAGTGATTGGTCAGGACGACAAAAAAAAGCCTACGCTTCTTTTTAGAATGAGCGCAGGCTGATTGTTTTTTTGTGAAAACACAATCTTTTTAAATCATAGGATCAACTCAGTCGTCCCATTCACCATAGCCCTTGATAAACACAGTATCATCATCAAAAACGCCTTTAGAAGCTGCTTGTGTATGACAGTTCAAGCAATAACTTAACGAACGAACCTTAGGATTTCCACGAATTAAACGGTCAGGTATTTCACTGTGTTTGCGTTTAATATAAGGTACTTTGGTAATGCGAACAGGCACATCGCCATCGGCAATGGAACGTCTAATTTTAATCGAACGCTTATAATGTGAATCATCAGCAGCATTGTTAACCAAAAAATTAGTGATCATGCGACGATCCATTTCATCCAATTCAGCATTATCGCCAAAGTGATTTTCTAATGATTTTGGCGCCATCAGGTCACGCCAAGAGCGTGCAGGCAATAAGCCTGGAAAATAAGCAAAATGGCACTCTGCACAGTTAGCTTGATACAATGCATTCTTAATAGGTTCAACACCTTTAAAGCGTGGAACCCCTAAGAAGTTATCAGCTGCATAAACATTTTGCGCGATAAATACCGACATAATTAAGACTAATATAAAGCGAGTCATTCCTTATCCCCTTGGACTACTGTTTTTGTAGAAAAAGCAAAATATCTACTTTTTCTTGAATACTACATTCTCTACTCAACACCCACTTGCAATTACGACGAAACCATTTATGAACTTTTTTGACTTCGCTAAAACGTGTCAGTGTGACCGATGGAGCCATCGGCTCAATGATTTTTCCTGTACGGATATGTGAACCTGCTTTTGTTAAATCCAAAGTATGGCAACTTTGGCAACTGCGTGCTTTGCCTTCAACCATAAACTTTTTCTTCCAAAGAGCTTCACCAGCATCAGCATCGCCAACACTGGCACCCTGTGCTTGAAAACCTTCAACCATTTCAGGAATAACATTGGCGGAAGCAGTATTAGCCATGAATAAACAACACAAACAAACGATGATGAATTGATTTAAGCGCATTACCATTCCAACACAATCCCTGTAAACATTAAACCAGCACCCGCGATACCCGCTGCGGCATGACCTGCCGGAGGGCCACCAATGACCTTCGGAGCTTTAGAAATCGCATAAACATAAGCAGCTGTGCCTGCAATACCCAAAAGCATATGCAACATATCAGGATCCATAATACCATCATCAAGGGTAATGTCTTCAAAGTGATACCATAAGCCTGACACCACTGCTGCGCCACCAAGTGCTGCTGCTGCTTTTGCGGCATAAGCATGGGTGGTGCTGGTGCTTGGTTGATTTGGAACCACGACTGCACCTTCTGAATCAGGTGCAGTCATACCCGCCACACCCGCAGCCAAGAGTGAGCCTAAACCAAGATACATATGAGCTTTATTACCTGTAAACCAAGATTCTTGAAAAGGTTCACTGGGCATTTTATATGCCTTATATTCTGGCTTTTTCTTATATTCCTCTTGGCCAATCGCATTGCTATAGTCCGCTTGCTTTAAATCACCAGCAATGGCACCCATTGGCATGACCAGTAGTATAAAAGCCAAGACGATTAAAGCAGCTTGGTGTTGAATAGAATTCATGATTACTTCCCCTCTTTCATTTAAAAATTAATGTTTTTTGTACCCTGAGAACATGGATCGTACTAAATTTTCACGGTGTTGCACGCAAGCCAGCATCACACCCAAAAGGTGCAAGGCGATCAACACAAGCAAAGCATCACCCAAAAATTCATGCCCATTTTCCGCCATGCGTCCCCACACATCGCTAGGCATCATGCCCATCATCCAAAAAGGCCCTTCATATTCACTCCAAGCTTGCGAAACCAAGCCCAGAGCGACGGTTAAACTCAAAAAAAATAACAGTGCAAACACCATTAAAGAACCAACAGGGCTATGACCCACATAATGCTTCGGTTTATTTTTCAGCATTTCTTTGGCATGTGTAAAAATATCGTGCAAAGAAAAAAAGAAACGCGAAAAACGTCCAGCATCAGAACCAACAAAACCCCAAACAAGACGTGCCAGCAACAAAATAACCAATGCATAACCCGCAAAGGCATGCACATCATCTTCAGCCATGCGTGAACTCAAATAAGAAACAATAAATAAACTGACCAGTGACCAATGAAAAAATCGTGTAAACTTTCCCCACACCAATAATGTACTTTCTTTTTTCAAACCAAAACATCCCTTACGCTATGAAACAATCATGTCTAAATGATGTCATCCACAAAAAAAGAAAATCTATCCAATTCTGTTGTTTTGTCTAGGATATCTGTCGTCAAGCTCAGTGATCTGAATGCGTCCCTTGCTTTGATCAATAAGGTGTTGCGATAATGTGTTCACATCACCTATTTGTAATTCAATACACATCTCCACTTGATGAGAGTAACTAACATCAAGCACATTTACTTTGAATGGTAAAAAGAGATGGCGTGCCGTACTTTCAAAAGCATAAGGAAAAGAAAGCTTTAATTTTTGCATCGGAATATATTGCTGCAAGGGCAAGGCATTGATCACCAGTTGAACCGAACTTGCATAAGCCCTAACCAAACCGCCTGCACCCAACTTAATGCCACCGAAATAACGGCTAATCACCACCACAATTTCACCAATTTTTTTATGCTTCAGTACATTCAGCATTGGTTTTCCAGCCGTACCTTGGGGTTCACCATCGTCACTCATGCCCAAGGCAACGGTTTCAGGCGAACCTGCCACATAAGCCCAACAATGATGCCGAGCATCTGGGTATTGTTGACGCACAGCCGCAATCACAGCCAAAGCCTCTTTTTTATCACTGGCACGCGCAGCAGTGGCAATAAAACGACTGCGTTTAATCTCCTGCTCAACACAACATATTTGAGCAGGATACATATAGGATACAATGGGTTTAGACATTCGATCTAAAAGCTTTTTCTAAAGACCTAAAACTTTCACGATTTGGCATGTGGCATCTGCTTTATTCAAGGTATAAAAGTGCAAACCAGCCACATCATGCTTTAATAAATCAGCACACTGCGCTGTGGCCACTGCAATACCTATGGCCTTCACTGCATCCAAATCATCTTCAACAGGTGTCATCTTATCATGCAAAGAGACAGGTATGCTTGTACCACACATGGCTGAAAAACGTTTGATTTGTGTGAAGTTTAAGATCGGCATGATACCGGGAATAATCGGTAAATTGACCCCTGCGGCAACGGCTTTATCACGAAAACGATAAAAGACTTCATTATCAAAAAAGTATTGGGTGATGGCTAAAGTTGCCCCTTCATCCTGCTTCATTTTCAAATAACGAATATCATCATCCAAACCATGTTTGGATTCAGGGTGACCTTCAGGATAGGTCGCCACTGCCACAGCAAAATCAGCATGGGTTTTTGCAATCAAACGCACAAGAGCAGTGGCATGTGCAAAGCCACTTTTTTCGACTTGAAAGCTGGCTTGATCTTCAGGTTTATCACCACGCAATGCTAAAATATGGGTCATGCCTGCTTGGGCATAATCATCTAAAAGCGCGCCCAACTGCTCGCTGCTAGAGCCAACACAAGTCAAATGTGCCACGGCTTCCACACCCGTACGTTCTTTGATCTGCGTGACAATATTTTTGGTGCGATCTTGAGTCGAACCACCTGCACCATAAGTCACAGAGAAATAAGCTGGATCGAGCTTCTTTAGCTCATCCAAACATCGCCATAAGTTTTTTTCACCTTGATCTGTTTTGGGTGGGAAAAACTCACAAGATAAACGTGGACCTTGCTGATAAAGCTGTTTGAATTTCATACTTATAACCTCGGTACTGTCACGCCAGTTTGTTGTTGGTACTTGCCTTTGCGATCCGCATACGATGTTTCACAGACTTCATCGGATTCAAGAAAGATGACTTGAGCTACACCTTCGCCTGCATAAATTTTAGCTGGTAATGGGGTTGTGTTTGAAAACTCCAAAGTCACATAACCTTCCCACTCAGGTTCAAAAGGGGTCACATTCACAATGATACCGCAACGCGCATAGGTTGATTTACCCAAGCAAATCGTTAATACATTTCTGGGAATTTTAAAGTGTTCAATCGTGCGAGCCAAGGCAAAGGAATTAGGTGGGATAATACAAACATCCCCTTTGACATCGACAAAGGAGTTAGGACAAAAGTTTTTAGGGTCAACGATGGATGAATTGATATTGGTAAATATTTTAAATTCATCCGCACAACGAATATCATAACCATAAGATGAAAGGCCATAAGAGACGACACCTTCACCTTGTTCATTGTGTTTTACTTGCTTATCGAGAAAAGGCTCTATCAAACCATGTTCCCGAGCCATTTTACGAATCCATTTATCGGATTTAATAGACATACCTTGACTCCATCATTGCCATTTAAAACGCGGCAGCATAAAGAGTCACTCCGTCAAAGGCTAGTAAGATTGCACAGCTCATAGCATCTTAAACAACGATGGCCTTATAGAAGCGATCTCATTTTTTCAGTTTTCTTCAAAAGATATATTGCCACGCCGATATTTAATTCGTTAAAGTCCGCCCATGAATTTTAAAGATAAAATTATCCTGATTACAGGAGCTTCTTCTGGCCTTGGAAAAGCTCTCTGTTTAGAATTAGCCAAAACAGGTTGCAATATCATTGCTTTAGCACGTCATGAAGCAGGTTTGGTCAAGCTTCAAAAAGCGATTGAAGACTTGGGTGGTCGTTGCTTGGCCATCCCTTTTGACCTCAGCAGATTTGATCAATACCAAGATCTATTTGATGCCCTGAAAACCCAAATCCCCCATTTGGATGGTATTGTGCATGCAGCGGGTGATTTAAATCGATGCACGCCTATGCAGTATGTTCAAGCCAAAGATTTTCAAGCCATGTTGGCGATTCACCTCACGGCACCCAATATGCTTACCCAAGCACTCTTACCTTTGCTTGAACAAGCACCAGCAGCTCAAATTATTTTTGTCAGCTGTGATATGGCCGAGCAAGCAGAGCCCAACTGGCATGCTTATGGCATCAGTAAAGCAGCACTCGATCATGCAGCTCAAATGTGGCAACTCGAACATCCGCAAAAAAAGATGTGTTTTCATGTTGTTAATCCAGGGCGGATGCGCACAGAGTTAATGCGTCGTGCTTACCCCGGCTTAGACCCACTCACCATTCCTTTACCCTCAGAAGCTATCGCTCCCTTTTTAGCTATTCTGGAAAAAATCGGCTTGCATGAATCATGAGTTCAAGCTGATTAATCAATATTTCAAACATGATTATCAGCATCCAGCAACACAGCTTGGCAATGGCGATGACGCTTCTGTTCATGCCATTCCTGACGGCTATGAATTGGTCGTTAGCAGTGATGCTTCTGTGATGGGAAGCCACTGGCCTGAAGACTTTCCTTTAAAGCAAGCCTCAGATCGTGCTGTTTGTGCGGCGCTGTCTGATCTCGCCGCGATGGGAGCCGAGGCAACTTGGGTATGGTCAACTGTCTTTTTACAACAACCTGAGCAAGCCAAGCCTATTGCCGCAGGCATCCATGCAGCCTGCCAACGTCACCACATTGAAATTGCAGGTGGAGATACTGTCAAAGCCCCCTATCCCGCGTTAAACCTGACTGTTGCAGGCCTTATTCCCAGTCAAAAAGTCATGCAAAGAAGCACAGCCAAGGTAGGCGATGACCTTTGGCTTTATGGTGAATTAGGTCATGCTGCTTTGGGGCTTCAACACTGGCAACAAGGCATCACAAGCTCTGTTTTTATTGATGCCTTTTCAAAGATCACCCCCCACTTAAAACAAGGCAAGCAATTACGGGAACTCGGTATTCGCTGCTGTATTGATATCAGCGATGGCCTATTACAAGATGCCAATCACATCGCTCAAGCCTCCAATGTGCAGCTTCAAATTCACACGGAGAAATTAAATATTATTTTACTCAGACAAGACTTGGCTGATGAAGAAGAAGCCTTGCAATTGGCCTTATCGGGTGGCGAAGATTATGGTTTATTATTTTGCGCCTGCCCAACACTTCGTGAGACATTAAAACAGATATCTTTTCAACAGATTGGCACATGTGTAGAAGGCTCTAATGTTCAAGTATTGCAACATGGGCAAGAAAAAAGAGCTATCAATCAGGGGTATGATCATTTCTCAACAATGGCTTAAATTTTTCTTAGCAGGTTTTGGTAGTGGCTGGCCACGCTTTGCACCCGGCACATGGGGCAGTATTGCCGCTTGGATCATCGGCATTAGTCTATTACTGACTGCACACACCATCATCCTTTTAAGCTTGTTTATCTTATTAATACCGCTTGCCTGTTGGG
This sequence comes from Mariprofundaceae bacterium, assembly GCA_030950585.1. Lineage (GTDB taxonomy): Bacteria > Pseudomonadota > Zetaproteobacteria > Mariprofundales > Mariprofundaceae > JAUZRG01. The sequence goes on from JAUZRG010000020.1 coordinate 10,542, forward strand.
CTACTTATCATTATTTGCCAACAGATGAACATAATGATCCCGGCTGGATCGTCATCGATGAATGGCTTGGGCAGTGGTTATGCATGCTCATTCCAAGTTATCTATTTGAACCAAACATTATTTGGCTTTTCGCTTGTCTCATTGCCTTTCGCATTTTAGATATTTTTAAACCTTGGCCTATTTCTTGGGCTGAATCTTATGGTCCTGCATGGTGGAGTATTCATGCTGATGATTTATTGGCAGGTTTATTTGGTGGTTTTATGGTTTTTTTAGGATGGCTTTATGCAAGCTGAACTCATTGTAAGTGAATTAGGCCGTGATGCTCTCATGCGTAGTGGTCTCAGTTGTGGTTGGTTAAGGGCATGGATTTGTAGCATGGGTGCAAAGAGTGTGCGTATTCGTGCATTACAAGATGGATGCTGGAAACGTTCAACCGCATCTTGGCAAATTTTTTATGGCACTGAAGATGAACTGATCCGCGTCGCCTTAAAACATCAACGTAAAATCACCATGACCCAAGACTTTAAACGCAGTATTTCGGGTGCAAAACGCATTGACATCACCAACCCCACCCGCTTTTGTTGGACTTATCACTACACTCATGCCGTGGTTGTTTTGCTAAGCTTGGGTGATATTTCATCGCAACGAGACAAATGGTTAAAGTGCCTTTCCACAAAAAAGAGATCCATGCATATCGCTGCACACAATCAAGGTGACATCACACTTGAATTGGGACTAAGTGCCGATATTTACAAAAAAAAGACTGATTACTTAAATCACAGTGGTGATTTACTTGAAGAACAAATTTACGCTCTTTTACTGGCCAAAGGTCTTAAATTGCGCACAGCTGAATCTTGCACAGGTGGTGCCATCGCACAACGGCTAACCCATTTGTCTGGTGCATCCAATATTTTTGATTGCACATGGGTGACTTATAGCAATCAAGCCAAAATAAACTTGCTGAACATTGAAAAACACGGTTTAGAAAAACATGGTGCTGTCAGTGCCAGTATCGTGGAAGCGATGGCTCGCGCAGGCATGGATCACGATCATATATGCATTGCGGTGAGTGGCATTGCTGGCCCAACGGGTGGCAGTACACAAAAACCTATCGGCACAGTATGGCTGGCCATTGCGATGCAAGATGGCCGATGCCATACCGAGTTATTACAACTATCTGGCTCACGCGCAGACATTCAACATCAAGTGGTGATCAAAGCTTTTTCAAGCTTAATTCATCGCTTACAAAACTAATCTCTGACAAAACGAGATCTACTGTCGTGTAGCCTTTAAAATCTGAATGGGTTGCTCGCAAAAGATAGAGAGTTCACACGCCGTTTCGACAGCCTTGGCAGCACTATGGCCAAGGTACAAAGCACTGAGGCCAAAATTCATGCCAGCACCAATCGCCTCATAACTTTTAATTTCACGAATGAAAAAACCTTCCACATAAAAAGCTTTGCCTGTAAAAACAAAAATAAAACGATTTTCTGTTTTATATTTTTCTGTGCGCTTCTTCTTCCAGTCCATAAACTCAGTGAAGAAGGTCAATATCGCACCTTCCGATGCTGATTCTGGCGTACGTGTGGCACAAAACATTTGCAGTAAACTTGATTCTTCAGCTCGTCCCACACAACCCACAATCATACCGTTGATTTCAACAAGCTTAGAATAATCATCTTTGCCCTTGCTTTGTGTATACCCCCGAATGCTAATCGAGTCCGCAGCCACCTCTATCGTCTTTTCCGAAATTTTACAGCACACAACACTCATAAAAACCACCTCTCCATTATAGCATCAACTAAAGATTATTTTTTCCCATTGCCTTCATGACGTACTTTTTGGAAGAAATCTTGGGTTGAATCAAGAACCTTTAAATAATCATTCATCACAGCTTCGATTTCATGCATGCGAATATAAGCATTGCCTTCCATCATATAGTCTAAACGGACTTGTAATGTTTCGAGTTGGTCAATGGTTTCTTTAAATTTTAACGACAGCTCACTGAAGTCAAAATATGCTGAAACACTAGCAACAACACTAATGAGTGCTGAGATAACCAATGCTGCATCGCTATATTTTGCCGCGTCTAAACCCAATAGAATCGTCACAATAGCGGAGAATACTAAGGCCAAAAACTTAATCACCACACCAAGACTTGTATTCGTACTATGTTTAGATTTATAACTTTTGATGGACTTTTCTAATTGTTTTTTAAGATAAGCTGTTTTAACACTGGCTTCTTCCAATTCTTTTTCTAAAGAAATTGGCTCATCTTTTGCTTGGTAGCGTTGTTCTAAAATCGTTTCGCGCACAGAATCCACTTCACCCATAGGATCAGCATCAGTGACTTCAGTATCATTTTCTTGTGTTAGATCAGTTGACATATCCCCTCCTTGCTTTCGCTATCATTGGATAACGACCTCAAAAAGCTAACTTGTTGAAGAGATACTGCAATATATGTGTGGTGCGCGGTACAGGAGTCGAACCTGTGGCCTTCGGCTTCGGAGGCCGATGCTCTATCCAGCTGAGCTAACCGCGCAAAAGATCGTCAAAACCTTCTTAACGAATAATATTGATACTTAAAGCATGAATCTCGCCATTTTGAAAGGCATGAGCCAACACTTTATTGACCATCCGATGGCATTGTAGCACTCCCTTAGCTTCAAATAAAGGTGAGGAAATATCTAAAAAGTAATGACCGCCAGTGGCACCATGACCCGCATGAGAAGCCGAGTCATCTTTAATCTTAATATGTGTGGCTTTCAGCTCTTGTTCAAGTAAGGACTGAAAACTTTCCATCAGATCAGCCTTCACGATCACGTTTGCGAAAGAATACAAAATTCTTACCAATTTGGTGAACAAGCTCAGCATCACAAGCTTTTGCTAAGGCTTCGCCCATGGCTATTCTATCTTCACGTTGACCGTCATGAATATGAACTTTAATCAGTTCATGTACATTCAAACTCAGCTTTGTTTCATTAATCACACCTTCACTTAAACCATGTTGACCGATTCTGACAACGGGCTTCAGGTGGTGAGATGCTTTTTTTAACGCGCGTTTCTGTTGCTTATCCAACAATTTTTCTCCAAAAAAAAATTCATGCGCACCCTAACTATGATCAATAGACATGCAATCTTTGGTGTTAAACTCGCTTATGAATTCATCAACAATAACAAACAAATTAGCTTAAAAAATATTTTTAAACAGCGCATATAAAACGCGCGTATTTGAAGAACAAGCTCTATTTCTATCCTTGCAATCCCTCCCACAAGTTGAGAACCTTCCGCTCGCAACATATTGGATAGGGGAACATCAATGAGTATCGACTTTCAATGGATCGAAGAAAAAATCACATCCAGAAGCATCAGCGACGAAGAGAAAGAAGCGTTGACTGAAGCGGTCACAATCACACCGCTTAAACAAGGTGGCTTACTCATCAACCAAGATGAACCAGGTGGAAAATTACACATCTTATACCAAGGTTCCGTGCGTGTTGAGCGTGAAGAACAAGGTAATAAAACCCATATTGCCACAGCTAATACTGGCGATGTTATTGGTGATATGACCTTCTTTAGTGGTGATACTGCCAGTGCGCATGTCACAGCATCAAGTGATAGCGTTGTCTATCAAATATCTCGTTTAGCCTTTTCTCGCCTCATGAAAAAAAATCCTGATCTCGTTTATTCTTTATTTGCTTATATGCTGACGCATGCAGCACAAGTGATTCGTCATATGAACGAAGAACATATGTCGCAATTGCAATATATCATGGGTAGACGTGTCTAATCACGATGAAGAACTGATATTACCCACCTTGGTTAAATAATTTCATCATTCCCAAATACTCTTAGCGGGAATCCATTTTTTAAGCTAATTTTCATCATTGTTTGCTGTCATGATCAGCTATTTAGACCCACTTATTTTTTTGCGAGGCTGTATGCGTTTTATCGTTTTAGATACGGAAACCACTGGACTTTACCCTTTCACTGGCGACCGTTTAGTTGAAATTGGCGCCTTAGAAGTTCAAAATCGAAACATCACAGGCCAAGAATATCACCAATACATCAACCCAAAACGTGATATTCCTGAAAAAGCATCCAGCATTCATGGCCTTTATGCCAAAGACCTTACTGATAAACCCACATTTGCTGAAGTTGCCGCAGATTTTTTAGATTTTATCGGCGATGCCACACTCATTATTCATAATGCTAAGTTCGATTTACAATTTCTCATGCATGAACTTCAACTTGCAGGTAGCAAGAACATGCATCACCAACCCGTGATTGATACCCTTGCTTTGGCGCGCAGTATGTTTCCTCGCCAACGCAACAATCTGGATGCTCTATGTGATCGTTTTGAGATTGATCGCAGTCACCGTGAAAAACATGGTGCATTGCTTGACTCTCAAATTTTAGCTCAAGTTTACCTTGCCATGACAGGCGGCAAACAACGCTCACTTCAAAATCAAACACACAGCAAACTCGCATCACAATTTGTGCAACTACCTGTCAAACGTGAAGTCAAAAGCAGCAAGCCAACAACGAGCCGCCGCGCACCTTTACCCTCAGCCCAAGACATGGAACAACATCAAAAAATATTGCAACGCATTCAATTAGAAAGCCAAGGCAAGGCGATCTGGTTACAGCAGTCCTCAGAAAAGACTATTTCTAGTACACCCACGCCTCAATGAATCAATATGGCAATGTTTTCAGCTGAATTTGCGCAGTCATCATCACCGAATCAATCCACATGAACACGTTTAAACTATTTATTGACTCCCCTCAGTCCAGACCTTTGAAAAAGGGGGATCGAGGGGGATTTATCAAACGAATATTCTGTTGTATTTCGTATACCTTCCCACGCAGGAGCGATGGGAACGAGTGAAAATCATTAAACAAACCGCGTGCCATTTTAACTAAAACGTGCCTATGATACGTATCATTTTTTCAAGATCATGAGATCACAAGCCTCAATAAAAAGCGGGTGCAACAATGAAAAAGATCTGTTTCGTGATGTTTCTATTATTCATTCTCACTGCTTGTGCCAAGCAAAGCCTTAACCTTGCCAATATTTCTAATGTACATTCAGCCCAACTGCATGCCACACCGAGCCAATCAATTGTTGTGATCTCGGATCATCAAGAGGGGCAGCTGTGGTACAAGCTGGATGAAAACCATCAGCTTAAAGGCTTGGCACTCTTTACTGGCACAAGCTTTCAACCCGTTGATCAAATTGCCATTTCGCCCGACGATCAATGGATCGCTGTCATCACGGTAGGCGAAGGTCACCCACTCATCGCTGTTTACGATCTTCAATCAGCTTTGCATGGTGATGATGATGACTACAACAGAGAAGAGAGGAAGGGCTTCACAGCCTTATTCATTGATCCCTATCCAGGTTATATCGAGATTGTGGGCTGGAAAGGCAAGCAACTCATTGTCATTAGTGACGTTGCACTTGATCATTTGGATAAAAAGGAGCGCAGGGTTTTAAATAAAGCATATGAATCACCCGTAGAAAAAACGTTCATATGGCATGTGCCAACGGATAGCATCACTCAGCAATAGGTGTTCATTCGCATGATTTTTTAGGCACGATAGTGAGAACAAATGGAGGAAGACTGATGTCATCCAAGAAAAATAACATTCCACTAACGATTGCGATCTCAGCAATCTTGGCAAGCCCAGCACTACCATCCAACAACGCGACGTGGATACCTGCTGCCCAAGCGGCACAAAGTACTTCTCAGACAATCAATAATGATCAGCAATTGATTGAGGCCTACGCAAACAGCACATACAACTACGCTGATGCAGAATCGCTGGCCACCTTTTGGGGCACAGGCCGTGTTTGGGATGCCAAACTTAAAATCGGCGACCTTATACTAAAACAGAATCAAGCCACGATCCAACAGGCATTACAAAACGCCCAAGTCGCTCAACCAGTCAGCCAGAAAGATCAACAATTCAATGCCTTTTTCAATAGTCAATACACCTATGATGATGCGAATGTTTTGGCTTCTTTTTGGGGCATAAGTTCGACTGGTGATGCAAAACTCAAGATTGGTTCCTTTCTACTGAATGGACAAACTGAGGTGATGCAACAAGCCTTAAGCAATGCGAAACAACAAACAGAAGAGAACAATAAAAAGCAACAAGCCCAAGACAGCTACTTCAATAGCAAATATACCTATGAAGATGCGGAGCTACTGGCTTCCTTCTGGGGCGCAGCAAGCACTTGGGATGCAAAACTCAAGATCGGCGGACTCATTTTAAATGATGGCGATGCCAGCATTCAGCAAGCTCTGACTAACGCAAAGGCCAAATAACCTCATGCTAAATATTTTCTTAAAAACAACATTCGTGCATGTCAGTATTTAGCATGGAAATCAATTGGAAAATAGGCATAGAGATCGAGATGGTTGCACCCAAAGGTGCTAGCCGTCTGGATCTGGCTCAAGCCATTGCACAGCAGTATCAGGGCAGTGTGATCCCCTACTTTCACCCCCAAGTCGAACCCAGCAAGCTCACGGGTCAACCGCTTTTTAAGAACCTCACCCCCGCGTTTGAAGTGTGCGATCAACATGGCCACCGCATCGCACAATGCGTGGATGATTTAACCTTACAAGCGGACTTTGATAAATCGACACCGCCGCTGTCTGGCTGGTATCGCATTGTAAGTGATGAAAGTCGTTTGATTCAACTGGTGATGCAACAAGCTGACCCAAAGGCAAGTCTTTCCGAAGTCTTAAAACCGATTGCGCAGCTCTTTGGCACTGAGCCGCTGCATGGTCAAGGCGGCATGGTGCGGATCACCGATCAAGAGGGTGAATCCATTGCCATTGCAGCCCCTTTGCCCGGAGAGCGTGAACGTCCTTGTGAATTAATCACGGCTCCCATCAGTAGCCAACATCTCAATAAGCTTGAATCATTGCTTAGCATTGCCCGCAAGCTCGGCTTTACGGCCCCCATTGAAGGTGCGGTTCATATTCATTTTGATGCCACAGTCCTGATGTCTGCGCCTGTGCTGGCTAAGCTGATGCGGGTGTT
>JAUZRG010000200.1 GCA_030950585.1 Mariprofundaceae bacterium
GTAGCGAGGGAAAGTGAGATTGAGTTGGATTTTCGCCCCATTTGAGGCGAATAGCAGGGACTATTTAACGATAATAGGGTGAGAATCCGGCCAATATCCGCTTTTACGCAGTAGGTTTGTCATTATCGGACAGCCTCCTAGTAAGGCAATGAATAGACCAATAGAGGCTGCGATGAGCATGCTATGAAAAATGTTGTTTTGAATGATAGAAGAGACATTGGTATCCGAGGAACTCACACCGATCACGCCAATAATACGTTGGCGACTATCTTTTAAGAGCTCATAAGATGTGGTGACTTGTTTATCTTCGATATTGACAAGGCCTGTGTAAGTACGTCCAAGCTCAAGTGATTTACTTGCTTCTGATGGAAGTGATTGGCGAATCTTCCAGATATTGCGTGGTAAAGAAGAGGTGCTATGTAGTATGGATGACTCAGCTGGATTTCCTGCAAAAATAGCCATTTCAACCCCAATACGGTTGTGAATCGCATTGCTGACCCAAGGGTCGTCACTAAGTATAATACCGCCGACTAAGGCACCAATTACTTTTCCTTTGGATAAGACAGGTGTTGTGAAAACTTGAACCAAAGCCAAGTCCCAGAAAAAGGACTTAAACTCTTCATTTTCCTTGCTTAAGAAATCACGGCTTAGTAATTCAATATTTTGTTGAGGTTCTCCTAACAACAAAGTCCGAGCAAGCATTTCTCCAATTTCAATTTGATCTCCACTGCGGTTATTGCGTCTTGCGATGACTGTGCGACTCGTGTTGACAGAGAGCAGCAGTGTTGTGAAAGAGTAACGGTGACTATATTGGTTAAACAGTCTCTGAAAAGAAGTTGTATCTTGTTGTATCATAGCATCGATGACTTCTTGTTGTGAAGCCAGCTGTATGAGTGCGGCTTGCGCTCGCATCGGCCTTTCTTGCATGATCTGAATACTTGCTAATAGCTCGGAATGGACGCGTTGGTTGAGGGCGTGCTGTAGTGGTGCTTGAAAGAAAAAGTAAAGTGTGATGGCCAAGACTAAAAATGGAACCCAAAAGGTCACCGATAAACCCAATAGGGTCTTAAAACCTACGCCAATTTTTAACTTATGTGAAATCATACCTATCTCTCAGTCGCTTTATCAAAACGATGAAGTATGCATGAACTATATGAAATGACATGCATTTATTCTCAATCATTTATTATAAAGGACTGAATAACCATAGCCAGCCTATATTATAATAAGAATGTAACAAAATAGGTATTATTAATACATAGCGAGAATGGTTATAAATATCTCTAAAGTAACCAAAAATAAGAGAAGGGAATAAGACAAGAAAAGCCCATAAAGCATCATGGTTGAAAAAATGTAGGCTTGTAAACATCAGGCTGGTTAAAAGGTTAGCATAACTAAGGTGTATAACGGTTGATAAGCCCCACTTTTTTTCTCTAAGCCAGCCTTGAAGGGCTCCTCTAAACAAAATCTCTTCGAGGATGGGGTAAGCGATTGTCAGCATGAGAAAGGGCATGATTTGACTTAGCGGCCAAAACAAATTGATGTTTGGTAATTGCCAACGATAAAAAGCCAACCAAAAGATGGGTGCAATGATGATGGCAAAAATAAGCTGTTTATTCCGTGTGGGAGGCATGAGCTGTGAAATATTATCAATACATGACGTTTATTTCTATACAGATGACAATACCAGTTAAAATAATGTGTTGACAGTTTCATTTTAATTATGCATTATTCGCATATAGATTTATTTGGAGGAACGACATGAGCATTTGGAATAAAATTATTACAGCCGTTCGTGGTGCAGCAACTGAAGCAGGTGAGGCTGTTGTTGATTCACAGGCTTTACGGATATTGGATCAAGAAATGAGAGACTCAAGAGAAGCTTTAGACGAAGCAAAAAACAATTTAACAAGTGTTATGGCTGAGAAAATGGGCGTTGAACGCAAAGTCAAAGACTTGCAAACGCACATCACAGAACATGAAGGTTATGTAGAGCAAGCTTTGGAAAGAGCAGATGAAAGTCTAGCGATGGAAATTGCTGAAAAGATTGCTGATTTTAACGCAGAGTTAGCTCCGCAGGAAGAAATGTTGCAGAGCTACACAGACAATGTGAATCAGTTAAAACAAACCATTAAAGAAACAGAACGCAATATTACTGCAATGCAACGTGAAGTTTCTATGGTGAAAAGCACTGCTGCAGTTCAAAAAGCCAACGAAGCAGTGGCGGATAAGTTTTCTGGAAGTGATGGTTCAATGCGCTCAGCAACTGATTCATTGCAACGCATCAAAGATCGTCAACAGAAGAAAGGCGACAAAATGAAAGCTGCCGCTGAACTTAATCAGACTGGTTCTGGTAAAGAGTTGAAAGATAAGCTGAAAGCTGCGGGTATTGTTCAAGGTAATGCAAGTGCCAATGCTATTTTAGAACGTTTAAAAAATAAGAATGCTCCTAAAAGCGATGCATAGTTCCACGGTGTGAATGAAAAGCAGGCGTATCACGCCTGCTTTTTTTGTGCTTGTATTCTGGACTGTGTCCGAATTTACTATGCCAAACATCGAAGAAATACTCAGTATTCTCAAGAAATACAAAGCGACGGTTGTCGATATTAAAACCTTTTCAGCTTATCTTGATGGTGTATCTTTTGCTGAAATTGCACGTCAACAAGGTTTAGGGCGAGCAGCGACGCAAGCAAGAGTTTCTCGCCTTCGCAATCGAAGCTTGGATGAGGTTAGTCGCTACTTAGACCAAACGATGGTGGTGCGTCATGCGTGTATTCGCCGTGCGACAGCTGAAGATGAGCGCTTAGAACGTCTATTGCATCTATTTCACTATGATGAAAACTTTCGCCCCATTATCATTGGAAACTTTGTTTTAAATCATCGTCAATTTAGAAACAAAAAGAAAGTCGAGTTGATTTTAGCACGGGTCGTTTTTTCTTTTCTGCGTATGTCTAAAATACGCAGTTTTGGTTATGCCATCCGTGAAAAAGACATGGCAAATGTACTGCGATCCCGTTTTTCTGTGGCATCCAATCGTCAAAATGATGCCTTATTATCAGAACTTTTTGCAATGATCGCTTGTCAAAAATACGCAACGGTTCTTTTTCCTTTTCAGGGAAGTTTTTTCCTAACTTCACCTATCACATCAAAGCTACTGGATGAGATGTTTTTACTGGGTAATGCTTTTTCTTTTCAGACTTTATTTACTCAGTTTTCAAAATTGAGCGATTCTTCAGGTGATCTTTTTTCTGATATCAGCATGTTTCGTGCTTATCTTCAAGCATGCATCGATCAACAAGATAGCTTGTTTAAGCGTTATGATTATGATGATGAGAAACTATTTTTAAAGATTCCCATTCTTTTTTCTGAGACCTTAAAACAAAGTGATTTACCTGCGGTGATGTTTTGTATGTATGAGCATGCTGATGTGGCGCAACATGCCATTGGGTCAAGTCCTGATATTGATTTTATGCTATTATTAAAGTGCATTGCGACGCATAGTAATCGATCTTCTGCAACCGTGGAACGCAGCTTGCGCCAGTCTCCTTTGCTCTTGCATTTGGGTTATGGTCATTATACCAGTTTACGTCAGGAAGCGTTGGCATAAGCTTTCGATGTGTACGTTGTTACTGTTGAATTAAAATAATTTGTGCAACACCTGGATCATGAGCAATGATGATTTCGCCATTGCTGCTGTAGAAAGCAGGGAATACTTTTTGATTGAAGGTGATGCTGGTTTGTGTTGCAGCCAATGTACCTATTTTTCCTGAAAAAGTTGTGTTTGCGAAAGAGGAAAATGCGCCTGTTGAGGTGATCAATTGGGTGCCATTTCCTGTGAATTGACCTAAGCCATCTAAAAATGCGATGCCATTTTCAGAGCCTAATTGTGTCGTTGCTGCAGTTAGCGAGCTATAATGGTAATTGTGTCCTGCAAGATAAGGTACGTTATTGTGTTGGCGAATGATAAAGCCTGAACTGTATGCACCTGTGCTGGGTTGCACTTCAGAAAAAAGACCATAAGCCAGACCATCAGCGAGCATGATGGTTATTTCTCTACCATCGGGCATGGCAATATTGATCCGATTATCAATGAGTATGCTATAAACATAAGCTTGCGTTTGAGTGACTGTTTTTACGCCAAGGTCAGTATGATTTTCTGTTAGGCTAAGTGTAAAATTGGCACTGAGGCTTAAGCTACCTTCTTTGGTGAAGCTGCCTGTGTTGTTTTTGCCCATGCTAATAAAGTGATATGTACCGCTCACCATTGCAGGTGTGAGAGGCAGTAAGTTTTGTCGTACTGCAAATGCACGCTCATGATTGCCTAGCCCTGTTTTTGTGACTGATCCAGCTAATAATCGTGCCTGATTATTGCTCTTCAACGCCATAGTGTTCGTGCTTGTGGTTAAGATATTTAAGCCACCAGAGGCTGTCGTGTTTGTACCTGCGGTGGTATCGATGGCTGGTATCGGCTGCTGAATAGCACTCGTGGTTGGCTGGCTATGCCAAAGCTCTAAGGGGGCTAAGTTGCTATTGGGAATGGCTGCGCTGAGTACGCCTGTTTCGATGACATCAGTGGTAACGGTTGCGATTAAAGTATCGATGTTTTGATATAAGTAGAAGAAGGTTTTACCCAATGTTATGCTTCCTAAATCAACTGAACCTGTTGGTACAGCAATGGTGTTGGGTGTGTTAAGGACGAGTGCATTGCCATTAAAATTTAAACTGGCCGAAGCCAATTCATTGCGCTGAGCCACAGTGAAACTACCTGTGCTTGTTCCTGTTGGGAATAAAATATCTGCATAAGTACGTGCAACAGTGAAAATATCTTTGTTTCCAGCGGCTGCAACAATCGCTAAGCCTGCTAAACCACTCGCATAGGCTTCACTGGCTGCTGTACCTGCACTCGCAATAGAAATATCCATCGGTGTGGTGTATAGAGGGTGAGCATTATTAATAAAAGCTGCCGCAACTTGGCTTGTGCTTTCCGCCATCGCTAAACCATCAGGTATCCCAGCTTGTATTTTTCGTATGGTTGCAACCGTGATGATTTCGGTTAAAGGCGTAATGCTGACGGGGCTTGTTAGGGGTGCAATGAGCAGAGCGCGAAAACTATTGGCTCCCATTGGAATATTTTTGCCCTTGGCTTCATCAGTATATGTCGCGGTGCTATTGGGGTTACTCAGGATAAGCATGACCAAACCGGTGTAAGTACCAATATCAATACTAAATTTTCCTGCTGCATCTGTTTGTGAACTACCTAGTATGACTGTGCTCGCTGCACCATTGATAAAGGCATGCGCATTGACTGTAGCTTGATTGACCACACCAAGGTTAGCTGTGCCACTAATGATACTCACAACGGTGTTTGTGTTGTTTGTAGGGGTGATATTACCGCTAGAGCCGCAGCCATATAAAACCGTTAAAAATAAAGTAATTAAGAATCTCTGCAACATAGGGTACGCTCGCTATGGGTATGAATAGATGGTTGAAAGTATAACTTGCTTGGGAGTCTGGGTATAGTCTTGTTTGAGCTTGTTTGGATGAAGATTGCAATCCTAACTTGATTTAATCATGCTAGGCCGCAATGTCTATTTTGAACAAAACAAGCTCTGGTGATTCACCTATGCACCACATGATTAAACAAGTGATGGAAGATGGTATTGTCTTGCGTCAACAGTGCCAGGTGCTTTTACAAGAGCCATTATTACAGGCTGCTGATCTGATGCAAGCGTGTCTGAAGCAGAATAAAAAGATTTTAGTTTGTGGCAATGGTGGATCGGCTGCGGATGCTCAGCACTTTGTGGCAGAATTAGTGAATCGCTTTGAAAAGAACCGCCCTGCATTAGCAGCACTGGCTTTAACCAATGATAGCTCAGTGCTAACCAGTATCGCCAATGACTTCTCATTTGAGCGTGTTTTTTCACGACAAATTGAGGCATTAGGTCAGTCTGGTGATGTGCTTTTGGCTATTTCAACAAGTGGGACATCTGCCAATGTCTTAGAAGCGGTGAAGGCGGCTAAGCATCAACATATGACCGTAATTCTATTGACAGGTGGGAATAAAAGCTCCATTTCTCCGCTCTGTGATGTGCATATTGAGATACCTCACTTATCAACAGCAAGAGTTCAAGAAATGCATATTACGTGCTTGCATCTTTTATGTACGCTTATTGATGAAATGTTGTTTCCTTGTTAGTGTGGTAGTTGATCATCATGAATGATAGGAGGATGCCATGAAAAGGCAGGCTTTATCTTTTCAAGCAATTAAAACATCAGCTTTCTTAGAAAGACAACCTGAAGTGGATGAAAAAAACTTTAGTGCCCCTTATCATGCTGGTGGCAGCTTTATGGATTTTTTTTATAGCCTATCAAACTTAGGCTCATCTAAAAATCTTTGTGCTTTACGTGATACTTTGGTGCAAACGCATCAGCAAAAGAAGCCAATTATCCTTGGCTTGAATGAGCAAGCGATTGAAACAGGCATGAGTCCATTTTTTATTCATTTGATGGAACAACGTTTGATTTCTAGTCTTGCTATGACTGCACAAGCGATGTTGCAAGACGTTGAAATTGCTTTGTGTGGGCATACTTGCTCGCTGCAAGAGCACAGAGAGCAAAGTGATAATGAAGTTCGATTAACAACAGAAGCTGGTGCGCTCATTCATGGTGCGATCAATCAAGATGATGCAAGTGAATTGGGTTTGGCTCAGCGCGTTGGTCAAGCCTTGCTAAATTCAGAAGCAAGTCATCTTGATCATAGTTTGTTGGCTGTGGCCACAAGGTATCATATTCCTTTAACCGTTCATCCAGCTGTGGGTGCTGATTCTTTTATGCTGCACCCCGAAGCAAAAGGTGATGCGTTGGGAAGCTGTAGCTTTGAAGATTTTCGCCGTTTAGCCGCATTGCTTGCCCAAAGCTCAAACGGCGTTGTGATTAACCTTGCTTCAAGTGTTATTTTGCCGCGTATCTTTAGTCATGCTTTAGATGCTGCACGTAATTTGGGGCATGATGTGTCTGATCTCCATTTATTGATGATAGACACAACAAAAACAGCATCTGTGAAAAACATGCGTCATTGTTTTGAAACATGTTCAGGTCAGGCGACTTATTTACCAGGTCCATCTGAAGTTTTACTTCCGTTGTTGTTTGCATCGGTGTTGGAAGCATTAAATGATGCGTTTGATGAATGTTAAGAAAAAAGAAATGAGGAAAAATATGTTAAGAGTTCTTTTATATGTTGCTTTGGCGATGCTAATCACAGGTTGTCCAAGTGCGATGGTAGGTACTGCCGTCTTGGGCACATCATTTGCTGATGAGCGCACGCTTGGTACACAGATCGATGATATAGCTCTTGTGAGTAAAGTTCAGGCTCGATTGGCCGCAGAGACAGATATGCCATCACGTTGGCTGAGTGTTGACTCGATTCAAGGTAGAGTCACACTTATGGGTTATTTAGGTAACCAAGAGCAAATTAATCGGGCTGTGTTTATTGCCAAGAGTTTTCAAGGGGTTAAGAGTGTTCACTCTGAAATAAAGGTAGGAAATCCTTCTTTGAAGGATGTGATGACAGACTCATGGATCACTGCAAAAGTGAAGTCTAGGTTACTACAGGATGCACAAACATCGGGCATCTCTGTGCATGTGGAAACCATCGATGGACGTGTCTATTTACAAGGCTTAGTCCGTAATGATGTTCAATATCAACGTGCAATTGATTTAACATCCAGAACAAAAGGGGTTCGTGAGGTTGTGGATATGTTAAAGATCAATCCTCATGGCGTGAAAGCTCAGCCAAAAACGAAAAAAAGTGCAAAACACTATGGAACACGCAAAAAACGCGGTTCAAAGTCCAAGCCCTCGCATCAAGCTAAGCCACAAGCAGAGCAGTATGATACTGAGGTCGGTGAAGGCGCTGTGACACCAATGGCCATAAATTTAAATCATACTGCGAAGCCAGAGGTCACCCCTGTTTTAGATTTAAATCGTCAAGACGATATTTTTGAAGAGACTGTTTCAGGTATTAAAAATCGCCATAAGAAAGTGAAGCCTTACGCGCCTTATGAAGGCTATGACAATGTAACAACACATCAGCCGTTACCTTCTCAAAGGTCGTCAAATTCAGATCAGTTTGATCGATACAGAGATGATGGTTATCATCAAAAAACGAAAGATCAGTATCAAGCACCTAAACCTGAAAAAAATGAGGATACTCTAAAATCCTCACAGAAAAATGGTGTTAAACAAAAAAACTCGTTGTTCAATTAATATGCTATATGATCACTATCACTTCGCGTGGAAGCATGCTTTAGCGCAAACCTTGGCTTGGAGAGAAGAAAAAAGAAGTATTGTTTTTACCAATGGTTGCTTTGATTTATTGCATCCAGGTCATATGGATTATTTAAAATCAGCACACGCTTTGGGTGATGTTTTAATCATTGGTTTAAATACAGATGAATCTATCCGAGCCTTGAAAGGTGAAAAGCGTCCTGTGAATGCTTTGGAAGATCGTGATGCGATGTTATCAGCTCTTCGTTGGGTCGATGCCGTGATTCCTTTTTCTCAAGAAACGCCTTTAGAATTGATTCGTTATTTACGTCCTGATGTGTTGGCGAAAGGTGGCGATTATACCATTGAAAGCATGGTGGGGTCATCGGATGTACTAGGGTGGGGTGGAGATGCGTGTACGATCCCATTCAAAGAAGGTTATTCAAGTAGTCAATTAATTCAAAGGATATGTGGTTTATATGCGGCTTAAAATCGTGGCAGATGCACATGTTTGGGGTGTAGAGGATGCTTTTGCATCTTTTGCAGGCTATGACGTTGATTTAAATGTCTTGGAAGCAGCTCATATTGATAGCCATTGCTTGCATGATGCGGATGTTCTTATTTCTCGTTCTTCAGTGAAAATTAATAAGACACTATTGAATGATACGAAGTTACGTTTTGTAGGTACAGCTACGGTTGGGGATGACCATGTTGATCAAGGTTTCTTAGCTGCGCAAGGCATTGAGTTTGCTTCCGCAGCGGGTAGTTCAACGGCTTCGGTGTTGGAATACATGTTATCAGCACTATTATACATGAAACAGAAAAAGCAGTGGCATTGGCATGAGCAAACCATAGGTATTATCGGTGTGGGTCGAATTGGTTCTGCGGTGGCTTCTTTAGCAGAGCAGCTTGGTATACATATTTTATTATGCGATCCACCACGCATGCGTCAGGAAAATTTAAATACATTCGTCTCGATGCAAGAAGTGCTTGAAGGTGCTGATATTTTAACGATTCATACACCGTTGCAGCATGATGGTCTTGATGCGACATGGCATTTATTAAACTCAAAAAACATCATGTGTTTTCAAGGTCATACCTTGATCAATGCGGCCAGAGGCGGGGTTCTTTCTCAAGATGCGTTGCTATCATGGTTGAATGATAGTGATGATCATGGTGCAATTCTCGATTGTTGGGAACATGAGCCTAATATTGCTGCACAGTTATTAAAACATTCAGGTTTATTGCTTGGTACAGCACATATTGCAGGTCATTCCTTAGATGGGAAGGCTGCAAATACCTATTATGTCTATCAGGCATTGTGTGCTCATTTAGGTGTTGAACCATCTTGGCAGCCTGACTTGGTTGATGTGTCTTCATCCTTTAAGCATGTTGATCATCAGATGCGTTATCAAGATGTGATGCATTGTTATGATATTGAGCAAGATTTTGTGCAATTGCGTCGTTGTGCGATGCTTTCAAGTACTCAACTGGCAGATCAATTTAAAAAAATACGGCGGCACTATCCAGTGCGGCGAAGTTGGTTAACGTGGTAGTAAAAGAAGTACCAGAGGCATTCAATTTAGTTTGGATGGATCTTGAAATGACGGGCCTTGACCCAAAAGAAGATACAATCCTTGAAATTGCAACCATTATTACAGATAAAGAGCTTAATATTATCGCACAAGGTCCTGAGTTAGCTATTCACCATGAGAAAAAAGTTTTGTCAGCCATGGGTGGCTGGTGTACAAAGCATCATGGTGATTCGGGCTTAAGCCGTCGTGTATTGGAATCGAATGTCAGCATGCAGCAGGCAGCGAATGAAACATTGGCCTTTATGAAAGAGTATGCAGTCGAAGGTAAGTCACCGCTATGTGGTAACTCTATCCATCAAGATCGTCGTTTCTTACGACGCTACATGCCCGACGTTGATGCTTTTTTGCATTATCGCAATATTGATGTGAGCACATTAAAAGAGTTGCAACGGCGTTGGTACCCTGAGTTGCGTTTACCGAAGAAAAAGGTGGCTCATTTAGCTCTTTCTGATATTAAAGACTCTATCGCTGAACTTAAAATCTATAGAGAGAAGTTCTTTCTTAATAAGGCAGATGTTAAATAATCTTTTTATTGATTTCATGAGTATTTATTTAGCGGAAAGTCTTAAGACTTTCCCTTGATTCTTGTGAAGGATTCAGTTTTAATAACGAAAATTTTATCGTGGTTTTTTTTTGGGGTAGTTTGTGATAAAACAGCAGTTACAGCGATTAGAGCAAGAGACAGATTTAGAAACAGTCTTGGAAGTTATTCAACTTTTTATGCAAAGCGCGCCAAATCAGCTTCGAGAAATGAGGGCTTTACAAGAGAAGGCCGACTGGGAAAAGTTATCCACAACAGCGCATGCGATGAAGGGAAATATGGCCTACTTAGGCTCGAAGCAAGGTTGGAAGCAGTGTGCAAAAATTGAAGCGATGTGTGCAAAGCGTAGCTTGGTTGATGTGGATAATCATTTAAAAAAATTGGCTTTACAGCTGGAAGAAGCTTTTCCTTATCTACAGCAAGTTTTAGATACAGGGCATATCGGATGATTCATCATGCTCATATATTAGTCGTTGATGATCAATTAGAACAACAAATTATTTTACGAGCGATGTTACGTCGAGCAGGCTGTTATTGTGTGGATATTTGTTCGACAGGCCAAGAAGCTCTGCAGCTTTTAGAGGCTCAGCCTGATGTTAATCTTGTCTTATTAGATTGTGTCATGCCTGAAATGACTGGCATTGATGTTTGCCATCGTATTCGGAAAATTGAAGGCCATGAAGATACACCTGTGATCATGGTGACAGCGGCACAAGATGTTTATTTATTAGATGTTGCTTTTGCAGCAGGAGCCACCGATTATATTCGTAAGCCCTGCGAAAGATTAGAGATTATGGCGCGGGTCAACTCTGCATTGCAGCTAAGAGATGAAATGCAACAACGTCACGATAGCAACCAGTTATTGCAGAAGTTATTGCGGCGGATTCTTCCTGTTTCTGTGGCAGGTGAGCTGGAATCTACAGGTAAGTTTGAGCCTAGATCTTTTAAAAACTTGTCCGTATTTTTTGTTGATTTTGTTGATTTTACAAAACAATCATCGGCATGTAATTCTAGCGAATTGCTAGGGATTCTGAACAACCTTTTTGATGCTTTTGATACCATTTCCAAACATTATCAGTTGGAACGTCTTAAGACGGTTGGCGATGAATACCAAGGTATTTCGCTCTTGCATCAACAGAAATTTCATCGGCCATTATTTGCTGTGGCGGCTGTTAAAGATATGTTGTGGTTGCAAAAAATGTGGTACCAACATCGGAAAAAAGAAGGTAAGCCAGCATGGTTAGGCCGCGCAGCTGTGAATGTGGGGCCAATGCATGCAGGTATTGTGGGTATTCAACGGTTTCAGTTTGATGTTTGGGGTCCAGCAATCAATCATGTGAAGTGTATGTGTAACTTGGCTGATCAGGGCGAGATTATTGTCAGTGAAGATGTCTTTCATCAGTTATCAGGTGTTTTTGATGCACAGCCGCATGTGAATATTAACCTGAAGGGCGAAGGTGAGATTAGTCTGTTAACCATCAAAACGAAAGATTCTGAGCGATTGAAAGAAGAGATTTGCCGCTTAATAGGTTCTGAGCACGAAAACTGGCATAGTCAGGTGCTGCCTGAGTTACTTCATGATGCCTTGCACTCTAAGACAACCAATGCGTGGGAAAACACGATTATGGATCAGCGTTAAGTGAGTGATTTGGCGTTAGTAGATTTGTTGATTCATGAGAATCACAAATCTATGGTGAAACAAGCTTATGCAGCATTTCATGTGGGTAAATATGAAGATGCTGCTAAAATCTATTTACAGTTAAGCCAGCAACTTGAAAGTGGCACGGCTAAAATAAATGTATTGGAACATATGGCGTGTTGTTATGAAAAAGCTTCATGTCCGAAAGAAGCAGCTTTTGAATACTTAAATGTTGCTCAGCAATACATAAAGGCTCAATTGGGTAAACAGGCGATTCATTGCTTGGAAAAGTGTCGTCGTTTGAGTGGTGCGTACCATGCTGAAGTGAAGAAGCTGGTTTTACAGTTGATTGAGCAAGGCTTTGAGCAACCATGTTTAAGTGACTTTTTAAATGATGAAAATGTGTTGTATGAAAAGTTAATAGAAAACCGTTTTTTTTCGGCGATAAGACATCAAGAATCCTTATGTGAAGTTCGAGCTTTGACAGGTACTTGCATTTTAAAGAAAGGTGAAGCGCTGGTTCAGATGGCTGATGAAGCGAGAGAAATGTATTATATTATCTCAGGTTGCCTTGAAGCATCAATGACCTTTGATAATCGACGTGACTCCTTAGGCATGATGCATGCTGGTGAATTTTGTGGTGAAATCACTTATTTTACGGGTGGTCGTCGTACAGCAGAGCTTGTGGCTACGACGGATATTGAGTTATTGGTCATGCCTTTTGCCAGTCTTGCCAAATTACAGGCCATACTTCCTTGCTTGAAAGGGCATATGGAGCAGTTGTACCGTGAAAGAATTTTGTTAAAGCAACTGGCTTTAGCACCTGTTTTTTCATCATTGGATGCTTTAACATGGAAGTTTGTGGCACAGCACATGTCTCATGTAGAACTACAAGCAGGCCAAGCTCTCTTTAACTGTGGTGATCAGAGTGCAGATGTTTTCTTGGTTAGATCAGGTCATTTAAATGTAACCGTCATGCTTGAAGATGAAGAAGTGCCTTTACATACGGTCTCACGTGGTGATGTGGTGGGTGAAATAGCTGTGATGCATCATCATAAACGTGAGCTGACAGCCCGTGCGATGACACGTTGTTCTTTAATGGTTCTTCAAGAAAATTTTTACCAAGAAATCTTTAGCAAAGAGCTGGAGTTGCAATGGATTTTGTCGCAACGATATCGTCTTTTTGTGAAAAATATTAAAAAAAAATCAGAGCAAAAAGCTCTATCTTCACCACAACTTGATCGTGTGGAATCTTCCATTTTAGATGATATTTGGCGTGAAGATGACATTTAATTGTAAATGATGAGAGCATACTGGATTGCTGATTTGGAGATAGGTGTTTTTTTAGATGTTAGAAAGTGAAGATTTTGAAGATGAATTTCGTCCACCAAGTAAGTCACAGCGCAAACGTGATGTCGAAGCCTTACATGAGTTGGGCAAGCGATTAATTGAACTTGATGTTGCCAAACTTCAGTCCTTAGAAGTGCCTAGCTCATTGGTTGAAGAGCTTAAGCATGCGAAGGGGATTCAAGCACATGCTGCAAAGAAAAGGCAACTTAAGTTAATTGCAAAGATGCTGCAAAGCATTGATACAACTGAGATTAAAAAGCTCTTTGAAAACCGTGACCACCAACATCAAAAAGGTGTGAGTGAGTTTCACGGTATTGAAAAAATGCGAGATCATCTCATTTCAGGTGGGAAGTCTGCAATGACGAGCTTTTTGGCCTTATGCCCTAATGCTGATAGGCAGAAATTAAATCAATTGGTACGTGGTGCGCTAAAAGAAGCTCAAGCATCGAAGACACCAAAATCAACAAGATTACTTTTTCTTTACCTAAAAGAAATAGCCGATCCTCAGTTGCTTGCAGACCACTTTGGTTTGTAGATAAGCACAGGATATTTGCAGCACTAAATATCTGTCGATACCTTTCTGCGGATGTGGAAAAACCTGAAAGAAGATATTCGTTTAACATTTGATCGAGACCCAGCTGCAAAAAGCCTTTTAGAAATTATTGTGTGTTACCCTGGCTTGCATGCGATTTGGTTTTATCGTATGAGTCATGGTTTATGGCAATGGCGGTTGTTTTTTTTAGCACGCTTTCTGTCCCATATTGCGCGCTGGATCACAGGTATTGAGATTCACCCTGGTGCCACGATTGGCCAGCGTTTCTTTATTGATCACGGTATGGGTATTGTGATTGGTGAAACCACTGAGATTGGTGATGATGTCACCCTTTATCATGGGGTGACCTTGGGTGGTACGACGTGGCGTAAGGAAAAGAGACATCCAACCCTTGAAGATGGGGTGATCGTTGGTGCGGGTGCAAAGGTGCTTGGGCCGATTACCATTGGTATGTGCTCACGCATTGGTGCGAACTCTGTGACATTAAAAGATATTCCAGCACATGCCACAGTCGTGGGTATCCCTGGTAATATTGTCAATAAAAAGGCAGAGACCCTCGATGAAAATGGTAAAATTAACCTTGATCATCACTTGATGCCTAATCCTGTGGCTCAAGCCTTAAGTCATACCTTACAAATGATTGATGATTTGAATTTACGCATTGATCAACTCGATACCCAAAAAAGATGCCAAGAAACAGATGATGGTTTGTGTAATGATCTACAGCGCGAGCATGCGCGTATTGATCGTTTTTTAGATGGAAGTGGGATTTAAACATTTAGCTGGCTGACAGTTTCACCCTTGCAAGCTATGGTTCTGCCCATCATGAATCATAAGAAAAAGCTGCAAGATCTACGTACCAATATTGACGATATAGATAATCAAATTTTAGAGCTGATTGAGAAGCGGGTGAGTTTTGCCCATGAAGTGGGCCATGTGAAAGAAGATCAGGGCTATGATGGGCCGTTTTATGTGCCTAGTCGGGAAGCCTCGATTATTCGTCGCCTTCACTCGCGTTCTCAAAATGTTTTACCGCAAGCTGCCTTGCATGGTATTTTTCGTGAAATTATCGGGGCATGTTTGGCATTGGAAAAAAATTTAAGCATTGCTTATTTAGGTCCTGAAGGGACCTTTACCCATGCCGCAGCGGTGAGACAGTTTGGCTCTAGCGTGCGTTATCATCCCACTCGCACCATAGATGATGTCTTTGATGAAGTTGAAGCGGGGCGTGTGTCTTACGGTGTGGTGCCCATTGAAAATACTTTGGGTGGTGCCGTGACCCATACTTTAGATTGCTTTGTTGAACGCGATGCGATGATTTGCGCGGAAATTCAATTGCAAATCAAACATCATCTGTTAACCCAATCTGCAAATTTATCTGGTATTAAAAAGGTCATCTCTCATCCCCAGCCCTTGGCGCAATGCCGTAAGTGGCTACAAGATAACTTAGCCCATGCCGAGCTGATAAGCGCTGATTCCACAGCACAAGCCGCAGAAATAGCCGCTACAGATCCAAGCTGTGCTGCGATTGCCTCACTGGCTGTGGCTGAAAAGTTACAACTGCCCATTTTAGCTGCCAATATTGAAGACTCTGAAGATAATATCACACGCTTTTTAGTGATTGGTCAGCATGATGCTCAGCCATCAGGTGAAGATGTGACAGCATTGATGTTATCAGCACCCGATCAAGCGGGGACTTTACATGCTTTATTAAGCCCTTTTGCCAAACGCGACATTGAATTATCCAGCATTGAATCGCGTCCCAGTCAAAAGAAGCTATGGGAATATGTCTTTTTCATGAACTTACGCGGTCATCATCAAGATGATCACATCAAAGCAGCATTAAGTGAAGTTCAAAGCACATCAGGTAGTTATCTTAAAATCTTGGGCTCATACCCCGTATCCCGTCTTTTGTAGGAGAAACGCATGGATTGGCAATCTCGTGCAGTCGCACAAGTTAAAACATTACACCCTTATGTTCCTGGTAAAGCCATTGAGTTACTCATGGCGGAAAAAGGTTTAAGCGAGGTCATTAAGCTTGCATCCAATGAAAACCCTTTTGGCCCTTCGCCTAAGGCGGTTCAAGCGGTACAACAAGCCGCTTTAAATATGCATCGTTATCCTGATGGCGATGCCATTGCATTGCGCCAAGCCTTGGCAGAGCAGCATCAGGGGGCAATTGAAAATATTTTATTGGGAAATGGCTCCAATGAAGCTTTAGAATTATTGATTCGTTGTTTTGCAGGCGTGGACGACGAAGTCATTTATGCGAGTCGTGGTTTTATTGTTTATGCACTTGCCACCAAAGCGGCGGGTGCCACAGGTGTTGCAGTCGAAGAGCAAGACGGTTTAACGCATGATTTGCAAGGCATGCTTGATGCCATCAATGCTCAGACCAAAGTGATTTGCATTGCCAACCCCAACAACCCAACGGGAACGCTTTTAAGTCGAGCTGACTTGCAAGTCTTCCTAGATCAGGTGCCTGAAAACATCATTGTGATCTTAGATGAAGCCTATTATGAATTTATAGCTCAACATGTGGATGATCATCAGACCTTAATACATGCAGGCTTAGTGATTTGTCGTACCTTTTCCAAAGCCTATGGTCTTGCAGGCTTGCGTGTGGGCTATGCAGTGGCCGATGCGGCGATTATTGCTTTGGTAAATCGTTTCCGTGAGCCGTTTAATGTGAATCTATTGGCTCAAAAAGGTGCTTTGGCTGCCTTAGACGATCAGGCATGGATGAAAGAAAAAGTGGAGATGACGCTTTTTGAACGTGAAAAGATGGAGTGCTTCTTAGAAGAAGTGGAGCTATTAACAGGCTGTAGTTATGGCAACTTTGTGTTGTTGAGCCATGCTCAAGCTGCTGACATTGCCACAGGTTTAGAAAACAGAGGTGTTATTCCTCGGCCGCTTGCGCCTTATGGTATGGCGGAAACGCTCAGAATCAGTGTGGGAAGCGAAGCTGAAAACAATCAGTTTATTCATGCTTTGATTTCAGTGATGCGCGAATTGGATGCTTAAGTCATGCTAATCAAACATTTGGTGATTATTGGTGTGGGATTGATTGGTGGCTCGTTGGCTCGCCGTCTGCGCCAAGAAAAGGTGGTGCAACGCATCACGGGTGTGGGACGAGGCAAAGCCAATTTAGAAAAAGCCGTTGAACTTGGTGTGATTGATGCATGGACACACTCGGTTTCAGAAGCGATCTCAGATGCCGATATGGTGGTGATTTGTGTGCCGATGGGGGCTTATGCCACGGTGTTTCAAGGCATGGCCAATACACTCGCTGAGCATGCCGTAGTCACCGATGCAGGTAGCACCAAGCAATACGCCATTGATTTGGCTGAAAAGCATCTACCTAAATCTGCGCAATTTGTCGCAGGCCATCCCATTGCAGGTACAGAGCACTCAGGTGTGGAAGCGTCTTTTTCAAGTTTATACCAAGACCACTATTGTTTGATTACGCCGACGAGTAGCAATTCGGACAAAGCCGTCAGTGCTGTGAAAGACATGTGGAAGCATACTGGTGCAAAAGTGATCTGCATGCCTCCCGATGAACATGATTTATTGCTGGCATCGGTCAGCCATTTACCACATTTGGCCGCCTATGCCTTGGTCAATGCGGTACGAAAATCTGCTTTAGATGCCAAACAACCTTTTCAATTTGCAGCGGGAGGTTTTCGTGATTTTACACGCATTGCTTCTTCTTCACCACAAATGTGGTGCGATATTGCACAATCAAACCAAGCCGCGTTGTTACAAAAAATGGATGCGTTGATTGCTGAGATGCAAGCCATGCGTCAAAACATTGCCGATGGTAATGTGCAAGCCCTGTACGATGATTTTACACAAGCCAAACAAGCACGAGATCTTTGGTTAGCTGAACACGGAGAAAAACATTGAGTCGCCTATTAATTGCCCAAAAAACCAATGCTGCTTTGCAAGGAGAGATGCAACCTCCCGGTGATAAGTCTATTTCCCATCGTATTATCATGTTGGGTGCCTTGGCTGAGGGTATCACTGAAGTTCGCGGTTGGTTAGCGGGCGAAGATAATGTTGCCACCGCAGAGATGATGCTGGCGATGGGAGCGAAGATTGAATGGTTAAGTGATGACCGAACATCTTTACGCATCACGGGTGTGGGCTTGCATGGTTTATGCGAACCACAAACGATTCTTGAAGCTGGTAATAGCGGCACATGTGCGCGTTTGATGCTGGGTATTTTGGCTGCGCAAAATTTTCATTGCATCATGCAAGGGGATCATTCTTTGTGTAAACGCCCGATGTTGCGGGTGATTTCACCTTTAAGAGCGATGGGCGCGCATATTGATGGCTGCGATCAAGGTTCACGTCTACCTATTGCTATTCGTGGTCAACATCTAAAAGGCATGCATTATGACTCACCTGTGGCCAGTGCTCAGGTGAAGTCTTGTGTGTTGTTGGCAGGTTTATTTGCTGAAGGTAAAACATCGGTCACAGAACCACGTCCGACCCGTGATCATACCGAACGGATGTTACCTTTGTTTGGTCAACCTGTGGCTGTGGAAGGCAATACCATCACCATTGAGCCGACAGGCAGTTTAGTCGCGCCTCAAGATGTGGTGGATGTGCCTTCAGACCCTTCATCATGTTGTTTCTTTGCCGTGGCTGCATCCTTGATTCCAAATTCTTGCCTACGTATGAAAAATATTGGCATGAATGATCGACGTGATGGCTGGCGTAGAATCCTCTTGGATATGGGTGCAGACATCAGCCTTGAGAATGAACGCTTGCTTGGTGATGAGCCTGTGGCTGATATTGTGGTGCGTTATAGTCCTTTGCATGGTGTGCATGTGAATCCTGCCGATGTGCCTGATGCCATTGACGAATTCCCTGTGTTGTTTGTGGCAGCATCCTTAGCTAGCGGTGAATTTGTGCTTTCGGGTGCAGAAGAATTAAGGGTGAAAGAAAGTGATCGCATTAGCGTGATGGTCAATGCCCTGAAAGCTGTGGGTGCAAACGTTGAAGAGCGGCCTGATGGGGTTTGTATTACAGGCCAACCAACATTGGCAGGTAACGCGGATATTGATGCCAATGGGGATCATCGCATTGCGATGGCGATGGCGATTGCTGCACAGTGTGCTGAGCAAGCTGTGCGTATTTCTGGTGCAGAAACAATCGCCACATCTTTCCCGATGTTTGTCTCTTTGGCCAAAGAAGTCGGTATGACGATTGAATGGTCAAACACATAAAAAGATGATGTAGGGGGTGATTCATGTCATGGATCGATAATATCTTGTCGCGTTTTGGCATTGGTGGTGCGCGTGTTCACACCATTTTAGAAGATCGTCCCTTTATCGCTGGTGAAAAAATCATGGCGGACATCATGGTACATGGTGGTCGTCATGCCCAATTGATTGAGGGTCTGCACTTTGTCTTCTATTGCTCGTATGAAAAAACAGAGTTTATTGACCGTGAGTACAATGAAGATGATGACTATTTAGAGATCAAGGCAACACCCGTTGTTGAGAATATCTGTGTGGCTTTGACGGACATTGGTTTTGTGTTGAAAGAAAGCCAGTGTGAAGCAACGCAAATTAATTTTGGCTCATAATGGTCTTTCATGATATGTGCACCTGCAACCTTATCGTGTTGCGTAATATTGGGTGTTCACCTAATGTTTATCCTTTAACTCACCATAACATAGGAGTGATGGTATGAAAAAACATTATATTGCGACTGCGATGCTTCTTTTACCTTTCTTTTCGGGCTGTGCCAGTACAGGAAACACCATATCAAGCCATGCAGTTCCTAGTATTTCTGGCACAACATGGGCAGGAACAGATTCAGAAGGTGATCATTATGTGTATCGTTTTTTTCCAAATGGCGAACTTGGTTTCACATCACCAACAGGTACGTTTCGTGACGGTGACACGTGGAAACAGGATGGCAAGACGATCTACTTTGAGACAAATAAAAAATATTCTGAATATGAGGGCGTGATTAACGGCAATACCATGCAAGGTAAGGCATGGAACACGCAAAAAGATACATGGACATGGACAGCGACAAAGAAAAAATAACGAACGAGTAACGGTAACTTCTCATAAAGTGTAGGTAAATGGCATGATCATAGCCGACATAAAAAATGTAAGTCTATAAAACATAAAGACTTTTATTTTTCAGACTCTGTTCCTTACCTGCACTTTATGAGAAGTTACCGAGTAACCTATAGTAGGGTGTATACCCATCACACCTCAAGATGCAGGATGATCAACTAGCTTGAGTCTATTTTGTGCCGTGAAGCTTGTGTGGTGCAATGCCCGTTGGTTATTGCACCCTACCATTTTTTTGTTTTGATGTGGATGCTCGATAAAAGAATTCGGGCATGACGAGCTGTGAGACTTCATATTAACGATGCAGTGCGTCACATGAGTGATTAAGACTGGCTGTAGCAAACCCTTGCTGTGCAGGTTTCACCGATAATAATTTTAGAAACGTGCACACGCTCATCATTGAGACGTTGACTCATGGTTTCAAAAAGCGCTCGAGCCACATTTTCACTGCTTGGGTTGATGACATCAAAAGGAGAAACTTCATTCAAATGATAATGATCCCAAGGTTTGAGAGCTGCTTTGAGTTCACGTTTTAGAATTTTATAATCCACTGCAAGACCAATATCATCTAGTTTTTCACACGAAACAAAGAGTTGCACCATCCAGTTGTGACCATGCAAGCGCGCACAGTCGCCATCATAACCACGTAAGAAGTGAGCTGCGGCAAAATCAGTTTCGATCATTAATTCATAACAAGGCTTCATGCTTTGATTCCTGGTAAATACATTGCAGCTGCCACACGACGATCTTCGGCCAATAAAAGGTTGAAGGTGCGTGCTGCTGCGGCTGAATTCATGCATTCAAACGGGATGCGCCGTTGATCAAAGAGTTGCATGATGGCTGGGGAAGGGAAACGGGTACAATCACCCGTGCCAATCAATAAAATTTCAGGCTGTTGCTGATCTAAAAAACAAAAGTCTTGTTCTGTGAGTTCAGCAACGCTCTTTTGTCCCCATGGTTGATGCACTTGATTATCAATGAGCAGTAAGTTTTGCGTATAGCGTTCTGCATTGATAATAAAGTGATCATCTTCATAGCCTCTAAACACCAAGGTGTCTTTTGAAAAAGCTGTGTATTGCATGGAGGTGCTCAAGGCTGTGATTCCACCGCTTTGCGAATTTCTTCACTATTGCTTTGGAAACGACCTTCAAGTGAAAGCATCACAGGGCTTGCCACAAAGATAGAGGAATAAGTTCCGACTAAAATGCCCACAATCAAAGCAAAGGCAAAGTCTTTGAGGATTTCGCCACCCAATAAAAATAATGCAACAACCACAAGCATAGTGGTTAAAGAAGTCATTAAGGTTCTTGAGAGTGTTTGGTTGATGGATGAGTTAACCACATCGAGTTCAGTAAGCTGTGTTTTGCGGCGTTTGTTGGCATCCAAGTTTTCACGAATACGATCAAAGACCACAATGGTATCATTAAGCGAATAACCGATAACGGTTAAGACAGCTGCAATAATTGGTAGCGTGAATTCTTTACCTGTAATGGCAAAAACACCCATCACCAACGTGACATCATGAAACAAGGCTGCATTGGCACCCAAGGCATAACGAAATTGAAAGCGAAAGGTGACATAAAGCAAAATGGCAATCATCGACCATAAAACGGCATAGATACCAGATTGTGTGAGTTCTTCACCAACTTGAGGTCCTACAAATTCCACTCGGCGCATTTCAACGTTGTCTTTGCCAAATGTTGTTTGTACAGCTTCAAGGATCGAGCTACTAATATCGGATGACTTTTCATTTTCTCTATTTTGAACGCGAACAAGAATTTCATTGTCATTACCAAAGGTTTGAATCATTGATTTTTCATAGCCCACTGTTTTGAGTGAAGTACGAATATCCGCAACCTTTGTCGTCTCTTTGAAGTGCATTTGCACCAAAGTTCCACCTGTGAAATCAATGCCAAAATTAAGGCCACGTACACTGGGTATGAGGCTGATAATGGCAATTATAAGTAGCACGGCTGAAAAAGCCAAAGCGATTTTTCTTTTACCTAGAAAATCAATATTGAGGTCTGTGCGTATGAGTTGCATTCAATGATACCCTTAAATACTTAGTTTTTTCAGTTTTCCGCCACGAGAGACAGAAAATGCAACGATGCCGCGTGTGACTAAAATAGCTGTGAACATGGAAGCACAAATACCCACAGCAAGGGTGATTGCAAAACCTTTCACAGGACCAGAACCATACATAAAGAGCACAACTGCTGCGATTAAGGTGGTCAGGTTGGCATCAAAGATCGTCCAAAAGGCTTTGTTGTAGCCGCCTTCAATGGCCGATAGCGGTGTTTTACCAAGCGCTAACTCTTCACGAATACGTTCAAAGATTAACACGTTGGCATCAACGGCCATACCAATGGTTAACACAATACCAGCAATACCCGGTAAGGTTAACGTTGCACCAAGCATGCTCATCACTGCCATGATGATGGCGACGTTGAAAATTAAGGCAATATTGGCCACGATGCCAAATAATTTATAATAAACCATCATAAAAAGAAGCACGAGAGCACAGCCAATCAAGATGGAGTTATAACCTTGTTCGATGGAGTCTTTACCCAAACTAGGGCCAACAGAACGCTCTTCAACCACATTGAGTGGTGCTGGTAGCGCACCTGCTCGTAGCACAAGGGCAAGTTCACGTGCTTCTTGAGCACCAAAGTCACCTGTTATTTGAGCTGATCCACCCGCAATGCGTTCACGAATCACAGGCGCTGAATGCACTTTATCATTGAGAATGATGGCAAAACGATCACCAACATGCATTTTGGTTAAGCGGTCAAATTTATGTGCACCTTTGGAGTTGAATTTTAAGGTGATGGCATAACCACCATATTGACTGTCGATGCTGACACGCGCATCCGCCACTTGTTCACCTGAAAGCTCGGTGCGTTTCTTCAAAAGGTAAGGCTGTTGGTCTTTACCATATTTGATGATGCTGCCCGCTGCCAATTGGCCATTCATGGCTTTTTCAAGGTCACCTTTCTCATCCACGAGTTTGAACTCAAGCACGGCAGGGTTATTTAAAAGACGTTTGATAGCAGTACTATCGCCAACCCCAGGAATTTGCACCAAAATACGGTGTTGACCTTGGCGTATAATCATCGGCTCAGTGGTACCCAAGCCATCAATACGGCGACGCACAACTTCAATGGACTGATCAATGGCATAACGACGAACTTCATCAGCTGCTTTTTCTTGCAGTGTCAGTTGCAGTGTTTTGTCATCGACTAATACAGTCGTGTAGTTGGGCATTCCTTTTTTCATGACGCTAAGCGCAGCATCAGCATCTGAAGCTTGCTTTAATTTAAAAGAAAGCACCATGTTTTCTGCTTCGACGCTGCCACGACGTTTGATATTGGCATCACGCAAGGCTTGGTTGATGGAATCGGCATCTTGTTCGACGCTGTGAATCACAGCCTTATCGACATCCACATCCAAGACCAAGTGAATACCACCTTTTAGGTCAAGGCCTAAGTTTAGCGACTGGCTAAACATGGAGGGCCACCATGAAGGTAGATCAATGGTTTGTTTTTTGTCTTTATCTTCTGAGATAAAGAAGTTGGGTGTCGCGCCTAAAATGGCGACGACAAGCACCAATAAAATGAGCTTAAATTTCCAAGGGGAAAAAGAATGCATGTGTTTAAACCTTTAGACTTTTGATTGCTGTTCTAAGATGGTATCGCGTTTAACTTGAATACGTACGCCTTCTGCAATATCTAGTTTTACGAGATCGTCATTAACACTGGCTACAGTGGCTAAAACGCCACCAGCTGTGATCACAGAATCACCTTTTTTTAATTCACCAATCATTTCACGGTGTGCTTTGATGCGCTTTTGTTGCGGACGGATCAACAGAAAGTAGAAAATAACGAAGATAAAAACCAACGGTGCAAGCGACATAAAGGCTTCGCCAGCACCCGCGTTTTCTGCTGCATAAGCATTGTTAACGACTGAAAAAGATAGTAAAAAACCAACACTTATTAAGCGTAAAAACGGTTGTATAGATTGTATCACTGAGTTCTCCTTTTAGGACCCTTCATATCGTTTGAGGAATGCATCACGAAATTCATTCCAGCGTTCGTCTTGAATTGCTTGACGCGCCCGCGACATGAGCGCGCAATAGTAATGAAGATTGTGCAAAGTATTCAACTGTGAACTTAAGATTTCTTTGCAACGATACAGGTGACGAAGGTAAGCGCGTGAGAAATTTTGGCATGTATAGCAGCTGCAACCTTCCATGATTGGGCGTGGATCATCTTGGAATTCTGCACGTTTAATGCTTATTTTACCATCATCACAGAACAATGTGCCGTTGCGGGCATTGCGTGTTGGCATGACACAGTCAAACATATCAATGCCTTTATCAACACCGCGAATTAAATCAGCAGGTGTACCAACACCCATTAAATAATGTGGTTTATCGTGCGGTAAGTGCGGGGCAAGTGTATCTAAAACCTGCATCATTTCATCTTTAGGCTCGCCTACGCTTAAACCACCAATGGCGATTCCTTCCACATCCATGCTTGAAATAGCCTCTAAGCTTTGCAGGCGTAAGTCGCTATACATACCACCTTGCACGATACCAAACAGCGATTGTTGTGGGCTAACGGGAAGATGATCACGGCATTGTTCGGCCCAACGCATCGACATCAACATCGAAGCTTCAGCTTCTTCATAGGTGGCGGGGTAGGGCGTGCATTCATCAAACGCCATGACAATATCACTGCCGATCGCTTGTTGGATCGCCATGCTTTCTTTAGGCCCTAAGAACCATTCGCTGCCATCAATGTGCGAACGAAAACGCACCCCATCAGCTTCGATTTTGCGTAAATCACCCAGTGACCAAACTTGAAACCCACCAGAGTCGGTTAAAATGGGTCGATCCCATGCCATGAATTTGTGCAGACCTCCCATCTTTTTCATCAAGGGTGCACCAGGGCGAAGCATCAAGTGATAGGTGTTGCCTAAAATGATTTGAGCATTGACCTCTTTTTTTAGGTCGCGTGGCATCATGCCTTTGACTGTGCCTTGTGTACCCACAGGCATAAAAACAGGTGTTTGAACTTCGCCGTGTGCTAATTGTAAGGTCGTGCATCGGGCAGGTGAATTGGGGACGGTTTTAGTAACTTTAAACAATATCTTTCCTTTTGTCTTTTCAGACCCTTCAATGATGCTTTATTTTTTTAATTCGGCTTCAGCTTTCTTTTTTTCTAAGTTTTTCTGATATTGGTAAGCACCTTCGCGTTGGCGTTGGTATTTTTCATAATACTCGGGATAATCCAAGCCATGCATGGGTGCATTGTTAAATATGACCATTTTAAAACGACCATCAGCTTGCTCAACAAGCTTGGTGATTTGCGCGTTTCTGCTCGAAATCTTGTGTTCTGTTTCAATATTAGCCATGCGCTTAATCATTTGATTTAAGAATAAATAATGACTGACAATGAGTATTTTTTTATCGGAGTTGCTAAAACGTATTTTTAACAGCTTGATGACACGATCCATTTGTGCGATGCCGTCAGCATAGGTCTTGGTATTGCGGTGAATGGCATAATCACCGCTGGGAAAATGAAAGTAGGGGTGATACTTCTTATCAATAAAAACTTGGTAAGTTTTGACTTGGTCTTTGGGTGTGAGGCCAAGCGTCTTGTCTTTTTGCCAGCAACATTCCATTAAATCGGTCCATAATTCAGCTTTTTTAAAGTCCATATAAGTATCGGGATTTTCAAGGCGCGCTTTTAAGTAAGGGTAAAGAGTTTTGCGGGTGCGTACTGTGGGGCTAGAGATGATATGATCGAATTGAAGCGTATTGAGTTGTGCAGTTAGCTCTTTAACTTGTACTTTACCTTTTTTAGATAAGGTTCTACCAAGATCTTCGGTATGGCGATTAAGCTCATTGGCCAAAGTGCGGGCATGGCGCACAAAATAAAGCTCCATGCCATGAAACGCTTTGCTTTTTTCTTTGATCGTGGTGGTGGCTGTGGTGGGCTTTTCCTCTGCACTGAGCAGGGTAGGGAGAAGCAATAGGGAAACAGCAAGGAGGTAGCGGTATATCATATTTAAGCCTTAATCGTTTTTTAGTTTGTTTTTTGGTTGATGGTTATTCAATAGTATTAAGCGAAAGGAGCCGTCTTTATCTTGGCGAAGATGAGTTACTTTGGCATTTTTAAAAACATGTAGCTGTTTATAGCGGTCACCCAAGAGGGTGTTTATCATCTTTAAGCCTGCATAATAATGCGTCACAATGAGTATTTTTTTGCCCGAATGCCCATAACGTGCCTTGAGCATTGTGATGGCTTTCTTGATTTGAGCTTGACCATCTTGATAAGACGAGGTGGAGAACCAAGACATATCTTTTTTGGCCATACTGCGAAAGTGATAATAGGGTTTATGTTCGCTGCGTAAGCCAATACGGCCACGGTTGCGGTAGTCTGGTTCGACATCATTCTTTTTTTTATGCCAACAACATTCAGAGACTTCAGGCCATAATTCAGCAGAGCGATAAGGTTCTTCTTTGAGGTAAGCAAGCGCTGTTTCGCGGGTGCGAACCGTGGGACTCACAATGATATGATCAAAAGGGCCGTGGTATTTATTGAGCTTATAGACAAGCCGCTTAATTTGTTTTTGGCCTTTGACTGAAATTGTTTTTTCATTGACCTTGGTATATTCGCCTGTTGCATTGGCGAGGGTTTGAGCATGACGCACAAAATAAAAATCGGTGTATTCTGATTCTGCTTGTACATTCTCTTGAAAGTAAAGTGTGCCTATTACCGCTAAGATCATCATGAAGCTGAATGATAACAAATGACGGTATGGTCGGTTTTTCAAGTTTCACATCCTGTGTTATTTTTGAGATCGGCCGAAGCATATAGCTAGCTTTGTGTTTGAATCAATGCCTTGTCTTTTAAATGCATGCGATAGGACCACAATACCTATGCCACTTAAGAGACCATATCCTTTGCATTGACCATTGTTTTCATTGATATTTTGCTAATGAGCTCCTGAATAAAAACACCATTGGCATTTTCCCCACACGTTTTTAGTACCTGAAGTACTTGTTTTTGTGCGAGAAACCACATCTTTAGATCATG
>JAUZRG010000201.1 GCA_030950585.1 Mariprofundaceae bacterium
AGGTATCCGCCACATACAAGGTGCCAGAGGCATCCACCGTGATGCCAATGGGAGTATTAAATTGTGCAGCCGTGCCTGTCGCATCGGCAAAACCCGCAACACCACTGCCTGCAACGGTCGTGACCACACCCGACGCGCTTATTTTACGAATGCGATGATTAGAGGTATCCGCCACATACAAGGTGCCAGAGGCATCCACTGTGATGCCTCTGGGATTATAAAATCGTGCAGCCGTGCCTACGCCATCGGCAAAACCCGCAACACCACTGCCTGCAACGGTCGTGACCACACCCAACGCGCTTATTTTACGAATACGATGGTTGGAGGTATCCGCCAGATACAAGGAGCCAGAGGCATCCACTGCGATACCTTGAGGATTATAAAATCGTGCAGCCGTGCCAAGACCATCGGCAAACCAAGGATTACCTGCAACGGTCGTCACGGTGCCCACAGCCGTCACTTCCATTGAAAAAAGACACATCAAAAATAGTGTTGTACATAATATCTGAATCTTTTTTAGCATTTTCTGCCCCATATTACAAAAAGACTTTCGTCTCTTTAGATTGAGTAATGGGTAAAAAAACTATCTTAATTAGAAGAAATACTTCTTATTTTAAAACAAGCTTCCCACGAATCATCATCGCGAAAGTCACATCAACAGACTTCAAACATTTTACTCATTGCTCACAACCCAACGACTCACCATCGCTAATTTTTCCGCGCCTAACAATTCACTTAATTGTTGTTTGGTTTTTGTTGGTTGCTTACTTTCAGAAAGCGTCTGTATTTGATCGTACCACGCGCTCTGAAAACTAGCACTTGGCTGATAAGAAACCACTCCGCTGGCTAAAAAATCTGCTGAACGCTCTAAGGGATCTAAAATAATGCTTACAAACCATTCATATTGCACATCTTTTTTAAGATGCACGCCTAAAGCCTTTAAATCAATGGCATGAATACCTGCATGATTGGGTGCAGCTATTTCCATCATGATCAAGGGTTTTGCTTGCCTTGGTGCAATGATACTAAAGACTATTTTTTGATGCCAGTCAGAAGAAATATAATAATAAAGGGTCGGCTGATCATGCATGGATACGCCAATACGCTCAGGTGCAATCGCTACCATACGTTCAGGCATCTCATCTTGAACAACTTCAGCAACCGCAACACCACGCTGCAAGCCTCTTTGTAGGCCACGCTGTAAGCCTCTTTGTAGACCACGCTGCAAGCCTCTTTGCAGACCACGTTGTAAACCTCTTTGTAGGCCACGCTGTAAGCCTCTTTGCAGACCACGTTGTAAACCTCTTTGTAGGCCACGCTGCAAGCCTCTTTGCAGACCACGCTGTAAACCTCTTTGTAGGCCACGCTGCAAGCCTCTTTGCAGACCACGCTGCACAGAAGCTTGTTCGGATGAAGACACACCCGCTTCTCGACGACGCTTATCAGTCGTCATGCTTTCTTCTTTTGACAACAATTCACCTTTAGACGCAACATCACTTGCCCATGCAGGTGAAAAACAACAAATAGTAAATATCACAATAGACGATAATATCATACGAACAAACATAACCAACTCCTTACAACCAGTTACCAATTAAAATAAAAGCGCCCCAGTAAGCTGGGTGCCAAAAACGATCTTGTTGAATCAACGCAAGTTGGGCGGTTTGTAAAGCTTTTGCTTTAGACACCCCCTCTTGCTGTAATTTTTTATAAAAACGTCGAATAAGCTGTGATGTCGCTTCATCATCCACAAACCACAATGATGCCAAAGCACTGCGCGCACCTGCTTGAATGGCAATGCCAGCCAAACCCATCGCAGCACGCTCATTACCCATGGCCGTCTGACAAGCACTCAGGGTCAATAATTCTAAAGGTTCACGGTTATAACGCCCTAAAGCAATCAATTCTTGTAGTCGATTCATGTTAATTTTTTCATCATAGGTCAACACATAACTGGTTTCAGGCTCACCAGAAAACACACCATGTGTGGCAAGGTGCAATAAATTATACTCATTGCTTTCCAACTTCTCTTGCAAGTTTTTGGTCTTAAACTGTTTATTCTCTAGTAAGTCAGCCCCAAACATCGCACTCACAGCACTCACTTCTTTGGCAATACTGGGTAGTTCTGAGAAATTTTGCACAGCATCGGACAAACCAAGCACCAAAGCTTTGATGTTTTTCTTATTCATTGGATGTGGATTGGTCAACGTCAAACCCGGTGTGGTTGCCAGTGCAAAACGCTGGATTAAATAACGATCTCCATCATGCAAGGCCGTCATCGGAACCATACGCAAACTACCATCAGGCACGAAAACCAAGGTATTAATTTGATGTTTTTTCAATTGCGAAAGTAAAGGCTTGATGAGCCAATTATCTAGTTGTTGGGCTTCATACAAAAACAAGTTATTGGATCGTGTTTGCAAGTGTTCACGAAACAATTTCACGGTTTTATCTAATTTTTCTTGTGGAATCGGTTGTGACCACTGGCTAATTTGATCACCAATACCCAACAACATGACCAAACGATCTTTCAACACAACAGGGTAAATAATCGCTGTTTGCTGATCGACATTGTCCAGCAAAGCTTGCTGTGAGTTGCTTAAATCAATGCAATCACTGGATAAATAATCTTGAATTTCCAAGCTTTTCATGTTTTCGATACTACTACGCGCCTGGCGTAACAATTCTTGTTTATCCACAGCTTCAGACTCAAGCTCTGCTTGCTGCAACAATGCATCTGCAAGCTCCATATATACAGGACGAATATGCGTATTAAAAGGACTTTCTGCTTTACGTAAACCTTTGAGCAGTGCTGTTCGGATTGGGTTTAACGTATGAATGGATTTCTGATAAGCATCAATGGCCTCCAATAGCTGACCTTGCATCATCAATAAACGTGCATATTGCCACTGCCAACGATAAAGTAATTCTGCACTGGCTTCTTGTTGCGCAAAAAACACCGCACGCTGATTCAATTTCAAAGCATCTTTCACATTCTTATCTTCTTCGTATAATGCAGCCAAATAGCCATATGCTTGTGAAAGTGATGTTGCCTGACTTCCACTTTTGGCAGCTTTTAATGCCATATTCAACACTTGGTGCTCGGCTAAAAACCAATCTTCTCCCGACTTTTCTGTTTGTCGGATTTGGTGCACTAAACGAGATAAGGCAAGTAGTTGTCTTGCTGAGAATCTCAAGTCTGACTGCAACAAAACGAGCATCGTTTTTAATTTATTTTCACTTTCAAGTTGCTCTTTTTCTTTCCAAAGTAAACGAGCTTGATTCATCATCGCTTGCAACAAAATAGGGTGTTGACCTTTCACACCTGTACTTAAATCAATACTTTCTTGAAATGCAGCATGTGCATAAGCATCTTCACCCGCAATGGCCGCAAGGTTGGCAAAATTATTCAGCGTTGATGCCAACAAAGGAGGCTGTTCCATATCTCGAGCCAACACCACCGCTTCAGATAAAAGAATGGCTGCTTTTTCCCAATGATGCAGCTGTAAATGCAAATCACCCAACTGACTCACAAATTGCACATAGAGCTGATCGCTATACACCTTTTTCTTTGATGCTTGCGCTTTCTTTATTTTTTCTTGTTGCACCAAAAGCTCTGACAAAGCCTGTAGGTGCAAGCCTTTCTTTTGCAAATGATCCGCTGCATACATCGCTCGCTCTAAGGACTTATTCTCAGTGCTCTCCAAGCACATCGCTGTCTGAAAAGAAAAGAGATAACAACATAAAAACAATAAGATTCGTTTCATCATAATACCTGCGCTGATAGTTCTAAGTGAATACCGCTATCTTGTAAGCTGTGACGACCATCGCGACTCACTTTCTGTAGTGGTTTAGCACCATAAATTTCAAATTGATAGGATGGGTTTATTTGCCAACGCAAGCCCAAACCAACACTTGCCAACGAGTGCGCACCAACATCCACACTTCCAAACTTATTCCATGCATGCGCATAATCAAAGAAAGGCGCGAGACTCACTTCACCATCCGAAGATGCGAGTCCGACATAGGGTAGTTTCAATTGAAAAATAGGAACGCGCCACTCCGCACTAAAAAGAACAGCATTATCCATCGTCCATTGATTTTCACGATAACCACGAACCGTGTTTCGTCCACCCACGGCAAACTTATCCACTGCCAATAAGCTATCATTACTCCAACGCACATGCGTTCGCACAATGCTTTGACTATTCCACAACGACCAACGCTCTACCCACTGACTTTGGCCAAGCCAAGTCACAAAACGACCATCTGCACTATTATAAATACCTGGATCCAAACCAATGGACAGCTGAGAATTGACTGCAATCACCCTTGATGCCGTATGGTATGCCCATGTTTGACCCAATAAAAAAGCATGAGTGCTAATGCGGCCATTTTGCACACCCACTGAAAAAGAAAAAGGCACACCCAACAATGAAGTAAAGCTGTTTTTATGTTCATAAGCTGCGGACAGCGACACATCATGGTGTTGATTATGCCATAGAGGCTGTTCAAGCATCAGCCGTTGCGATTGTGAATGACTACGAATAGACAACGCCTTAAAGGCCTCAGACACCACTAAGGAGTGACTCGAAGAAGCCTGAAAAGACCAAGCCGTTCGCGCCGCATTCAGTGTCTTTCGATACAGTAAGTTATAATCTTTCAAGCCCGCAGAAAGACCAAAGTCCAAAGCCAAACTATTGCCATAACCTGTTAAATTAAGGTGTTCGACATGCAGCGTCGAGTGCCAATATCCTAAAGAAGGCGCGCCATAATTATTCGCAAGCACATGCACACGCCACGGACTTGTCTCTTCAATTTTAAGGTCTAGCAAAGCCTCACCTTGCACTTGGCTAGGGTTTAATTGTGCATGTACCACAGCAATACGAGGATCCTGTTTTAATCGCTTAAGACCCAGCTGCAAGACCTGCATATTCAATACACCATCAAGCTTGGCTTCTCGCCATAAATAGTCTTTAATATAAGCACGTTGTAATCTTTTTTGACCATGAGTGTGAATCTGTTTAACACGCCCTTCCACCACATGAAAAATAATATGACCATCTTTAATTTCTTGGTCTTTAAGCAAAACACCTGAGTTCAAATAACCTTGGCTAATATAAAGACGTGAAAGATTTAAGCGCAGTTCTTGCAGCTCGCTTGCAGACACAACACGACCTTCATAAGGCAAAGCAAGCTGATGTAATACCGCATCACTGATAATACTGTTGCCCACAAAACTAATTTTATTCACGCTAAGCTGTGACACGGATGACAGACGATTTTGATCTTGTTTTTCTAACGATGGCAACAATGTTTCCGCCTGTAAAATAACAGGAAAAACACATATTATTATCATTAAAAATAAACGTATCGTATGGATATACACTCTATCTCCCCAATAAAACACTCTTTCCAACACCAAAAAAACAAACATCATAAAAGTATGATATGGGCTAGCATACTCAAAAAAAGTCAGATACCATAACCTGTTTATAACCGTCTAAACCTTTCATTTCTATAATCGCATACTTTGCAAGAAAGACTGTGTTTTGTAAGGTACAGCTAAAGACACACCTTTAAATGATTATTGAAGGAAAGAACTGATGCCACATGCTATTCCATTTCATTTACTAAAAACGACCTTAATGATCGTTTTACTCCTTCTCACAGTGCAAGCCTTGCATGCCGAAGCCATTTATGATGGTAGTATGGGTGCACAAGGACAGTTATCTGGCAACTTTATTGTACCTGCCAGCGCAGGGCAAACACAAGGCAACAATTTATTTCATAGCTTCTCTGATTTTCATGTGCGCACGGGTGAAAGTGCGACCTTTCAGGGTGCATCGACCATTCAAAATGTTATTAGCCGTGTCACAGGAGGAACGTCTTCAACCATTGATGGTTCGATTGACACTGCAACAGCCATGCCTAATGCTAATTTCTACTTTGTCAATCCAGCTGGTGTTATTTTCAACAGCAATGCATTCCTCAGCGTCGGTAAATCAATTCATATTTCAACAGCGAATTTCCTGCGCATGGCCGATAATCAACAGTTCTTTTCTACCCCACAAGCGGGCGAAGTTTTGAGTGCATCCGCACCTCAATCTTTTGGATTTTTGGCCAATAACATAGGTTATCTTCAACTCAATGCAGCTCAAATAAACACACAAGGCTTAGAAACATTATCGCTTACAGCATCTAATATCCAACTTCAAAACACATCTCTGAGCACCCCCAACGGACACATCGACATCGCCAGTGTGGCTTCTACAGGTGAAATCACGAGAACAGCAACAAACAACTTAGACACCACTAGTTTTCAGCAAATGGGTAATATCAACCTGCTCAATAGCCAAGTAAGTAGCAGCGGGACTGGCGGCGGCAGTATCTTTATTCGCGGTGGTCAATTTGTCGCTGACAACAGTGACCTTTCTGCTGAAAGCTTTGGAACTCTCGCCGGCGGCAACATGAATATCAGTGTGGATAACATGCTATTTAGCAACGGAAGTAGTTTATTTGGTGTCACTAATGGCACAGCTCGCGGTACAGATATTAGCATTCAAGCCACGCAAGATATTTCTTTTTCAGGGCTTACATCCGCAAGCACCAAGCAAAAAGATATAAGTCTAGCTGGTATTTACCTTACTTCTATAAACACAGCAGTCAATGCGGGTGATGCTGGTAATTTACAACTAAATGCACAAAATATTAGTTTTCAGCACGGTGCAGCAATTTCAGCCAATTCATGGGGTGGTGGCAATGGTGGTGATGTCAACATCAACGCCACTACAAATGTAGTCTTTTCAGGCCCCAGTTCTTATATAGAAATTGGCCCTCATAGTTTGTTATATGCAGGACAAACAGGCATCTTAACCATCAACTCAGACACCACACATTTTAAAAATGGTGCAACCATTCAAGCTGGAAGCTACGGTTTAGGTCAAGCTGGTGCGGTGATCTTAAACTCAACACAAGCGATTCAATTCAGTGGTCAAAGTACAGAATATGACTCTAGTGGTATAGTTACAGGAACATTTGGTACAATAGCTGGGGCAGGTAATGGTGGTTTAATTAGCATACAAACAATGAATCTGAGCATGGCCGATGGTGCCTATATTATAGCAAACACAATCGGTGCTGGTCATGCTGGAGACATAGGAATAAATGCCTCTAACCTGATCACCCTACAAGGCACGAATGGATTTGGTTTACCAACTCTTATTGGCTCCAGTACGAACGCCACCACAGCTGGTATTATTGGTGGTAATGCGGGTCTAGTTCTAATCTCTGCCAATCAACTAGAGCTTCTTGATGGCGCACGCATTGTAAGCAGTGCTGTAGCGGATGTAGCAGGAACCCAAGTTGGCACAGCTGGATACATTATCATCAAAACCACCGGCCTTTTACGCATTGATGGCTCTAATCCCTATGGTCAGTACGATGGCATCTTTGGTTCTGCTCTGTACTCACGCACCAATAGCAATGGTGGAAGCATTAAAGGCTCTGGTTATATTCAAGTGAATACAGGTAGCCTTGAACTTAGTAACGGTGGTGTGATTTCAGCCAATACCAATACTAACACCGATGCAGGCTTTATAGATATCACAAGTCCACTTATTAGCTTCTCTGGCTCTGCCAGTAATACAGGTCTACTCACCACACCCAACACAGCAACTCTCACGAAAACACCATCTTTTTTACCTAGCTCCCCCATAAAATCCGTCTCAAGTGGCATCTATGCAGACTCCGTTCATAGCTCAAATGGTGGGAATAGTGGCTACATCACCATCACAGGCCAAAAAATCATTATGGATAATAGCATCATCAGCTCTTCATCAAGTAACACAGGGTTCGCGGGTGATGTTAACATCACGGGATCACAATTATTTATGAAAAACATGAGCAGCATTAGAACATCTAGCAGCTACACAGGTTTAAATGCAGGCAATGCGGGTTGGATCAGTTTAAATTTCACGGACGAAGTCCGCATGCAATCAAGCTCTAAGATCACGACTGAATCCGTTAATAGCGGTGGCGGAGGCATCACATTAAACACCACCAATATTTTACGCATGGAAGACAGCACCATCAGTAGTAATGTGGCTGTGGGTGGTGGCAATGGTGGGGACATTAATATCGACCCTCTATTTGTCGTACTCAACAATAGCACCATCTCGGCCAATGCATTTGCAGGTGCTGGCGGCAATATCACAGTGGTTGCAAATAATTTTTTACAATCGACAGATAGCCGCATCTCTGCCTCATCAGCTTTAGGCATTAATGGTAATATCAATATCGATTCACCCAATATCAATATTGCACAAGACTTAGAACACTTACCTGCACGCTTCATGGATACGCAAGAATGGAGCAGTAAAGTATGCCGATCAGACAATCAAAGTAGCTTTGTCATTCAACAAGGTGAAGCAAGTGCTTACACATCCAGTGACTGGCAGCCAAGCAACACTTTTAATCCCGCTCTCACCGCACCTCAGAAGAACACTGTGCAACAACAAAAGAAATACCCACAGTGCCATATCATTACCTCAATATAGAAAACTTTTTTCATCATAAAAAAATATTTATTCAATGAACTGGACAAGTGATGATAAAACCCTCATTATTGTAGGCTCATCAATGAATCATTGGATATTTATATGGCATATTATTTTTGGAGAAGTCGTTTTTTATACATCATATTAGCTACCTCCTTAGCTTTGGCTCTAACCATGTATTATGTTGTCGCTTTTGAAGATCAAAAAAAATTATTAATTCAAAAAGAAGTTAGTGCCGTAAAATCATCGGAACGTGCCATTTCTGAACGTTTCACACCGATGATAGCTAACCTTAAATTACTCACCCAACTACCTATTACAAATCAAGACTTCAACAACTATAACGCCAACGACTGGGAAGGTTTAGCCACAGAACTGATTCCTTATTACCAAAGCTGGGGAGTCTATGATCAAGTCAGGATTATTAACCTAGAAGGCATGGAAGTCGTGCGCATTAATAACAATGCAACAGCACCCAGGATCGTTAGCAGCAAAGATCTCCAAAACAAAGCAGAACGCCCTTATTTCAAAAGGAGCATGCAGCTCTCTAAGGGTGAAGTTTATATATCAGCTTTGGATTTAAACATTGAACATGGTAAAATTGAAAAGCCACTCAAGCCCATTATCAGAGTATCAACCCCTCTTTTCAATCAAAGTGATCAAAAGGTCGGTATTATTATACTTAGTTATCTTGCCGATAATTTATTGAGATCTTTTCAAAAGGCACATGATTCAAGGCATGAACAGCTCATGAAGCATACGGGCAATGTTCAGCTCATCAACTCCGATGGTTACTGGTTGCATGCGGATAATCCTGATTGGGAATGGGGCTTCATGTTAAAAGAAAGGGCGCAATACTCTTTTGCAAAAATACATCCCGAAGCTTGGCGTACCATCAACACAACGAAGTCAGGTATGATTAAAAGTCATCAAGCAACATTTATTTATCAATACGTGTACCCTCTAAATAGTCATAATAAAACCACTAATGACCAATATTACTGGATTGTTTTATCACAATTAAACCCGCAAACACTCAACTCAGTAC
Organism: Mariprofundaceae bacterium; assembly: GCA_030950585.1. Classification (GTDB taxonomy): domain Bacteria; phylum Pseudomonadota; class Zetaproteobacteria; order Mariprofundales; family Mariprofundaceae; genus JAUZRG01. The sequence goes on from JAUZRG010000201.1 coordinate 9,607, forward strand.
GCCAAGAACTACTGCTTAAAAGCATCTTCATTTATTTTTCTTTATTATTATTGCTTGGCCTCATTTTACGCTACTTTTTATCTGCGCATGATTTAAGGCAGCAGTTACATAAAAAAAGCATCAAAGCAGCCATTCAAGATTCTGCACTTGATAGCATCATCACCTGCGACCAATCATTTATCATCACAGAAGTTAACCCTGCAACAGAGCACCTATTGCATGTTAAAAAAGACCACTCTATCGGTAAAAACCTAACGTTCTTTATCCCAAACATTGAACATCAAAAGCTCAATAGTCAGTTTGAACTAGACATCACCTTAGACGATCAAACAGTGATTCATGTTGAAGGTAGTATATCAACCATTCAGCTTGAAGAATTTGAAGGTTTTATTTGTTTTTTACGTGATGCAACACAACGTAAAAAAGCTGAAACAGATGTCCAGCTTCTTTTAAACTCAACAGCAGAAGGTATCTATGGTTTAGACCTAGATGATGTCTGCACCTTTGCCAATCAATCTTGCCTTAAACAATTGGGTTATGCGCATCAAGAAGAGTTATTAGGCAAAAAAACACTCGCGTTTACGCAAAAGACACTCACAGACTCACACTCCACGCAAAAAAACATGCACAAAAAGGACGCTACCTTTCAACGCAAGGATGGCTCGACACTCCATGTTGAGTGCTGGTCACACCCTATTCACCAAGGTGAACAAGTCATTGGTAATGTTGTGACTTTCTTGGATATTACGGAACGCAAACAAATTGAAAAAAACTACCAATTACTGATTGAAAGCTCGATTTCAATGTCTGGTCAACAATACTTTGATGAAATTAGCCAGTTATTATGCAACTGGCTCAATGCAGACTGTGCTATTATCGGAAAATTAACAGATCATGAAGAAATAGAAGCCATTGCGATGACTTTAGATAATGAACAAGTCGATCACTATACCTACCCTATCGACAATACACCCTGTAAAGAAGTTTATAAAACAGGCTATTGCGAGTATCAAAAAGACCTTCAAACATTATTTCCAGAATGCCAAAAGCTACTTCATATTAATGCAGAATCTTATATCGGCAGTGCAATTATTGATACCCACACAAAAAAAACCATTGGTATTTTATCTGTTATTTCACGACAACCACTCACCTTACCACCCTATGCAAAAGAAATTTTAAATGAAGTTGCTGCAAAAGTTTCCGCAGACCTTAGCCGAATCAAAGCCCATGAAGAACTACATAAACTCTCCCAAGCGATTTCTCAAGCAGGCGAATCCATGCTCATTACCAACCGCAGAGGCATTATTGAATACGTCAACACAGCTTTTTCTAAATTAACGGGTTACTCCGCAGAAGAGGCTATTGGGCAAACGCCTAGACTGCTTAAAAGCGGTCAACAAGATAAATCATTTTACCAAGACATGTGGAAAACCATTGCCAGTGGCCAAGTATGGCAAAGGAAAGTGATTGAACGCAAAAAAGATGGCAGTTTCTTCCCAGTGATTCTAACGATTGGCCCTATCACCAATATTCATGGAACGATCACACACTTTGTTGGTTCTCATGCTGATATTAGCGAACTAAAAAGCATGGAAGAAAAGTTCCATCAAGCACAAAAAATGGAAGCCATTGGCACCCTTGTTGGTGGTATCGCACATGATTTCAATAATATGCTCGCAGGCATTACAGGCAACCTCTTTTTGGTCAAAGACCAGATTGGCTCGATGCCAGAAGTGGAGAAAAAATTAGATCGCATTGAACAACTTTCCTTTCGTGCCGCAGATATGATCCAGCAACTTCTCACTTTTGCACGCAAGGATCGTATCAGCATGAAAAATATGTCTCTCGTACCTTTTTTCAAAAATGCGATTAAACTATTGCAAACCTCCATCCCAAACAACATCGATTTTAGAATTAATTTATGTTCGGATGAACTCATGATTCATGCAGATACCACCCAACTTCATCAAGTTCTCATGAACCTTGTTAATAATGCATACGATGCAGTAGAAGATATTAAAGAACCCGTGATCACGGTTTCTTTAAAGGTATTTGAAGCAGACGAACAATTTGTAAAAGAACATACTGAGTTTAATATAGGCCGACACGCGCACCTAGAGGTTGAAGACAATGGCTGTGGTATTCCCCATCACCATTTGGTTCATTTATTTGAACCTTTCTTTACCAGCAAAGAGCAAGGTAAAGGTACTGGACTAGGCTTATCTATGGTGTACGGTGCCATTAAGAACCATAATGGTCATATTGAAGTTAAGAGTATTGAGAATGAAAGTTCCACTTTTCATATCTACTTACCACTATTACAAACAAAGGATCAACGACCTATGGCACTACCTTCACAACAAGAAGAGCAACAATATGTAAAAGACAAACTCATTCTTCTAGCCGATGATCAACCACAGATCCTTGATGTTGCAAAAGAAGTCTTAATTTCTATGGGTTACAAGATCATCACAGCTGCGAATGGACAAATAGCTTTTGATATTTATAAAGAAAGAGGTCATGAAATAGACCTATCTATTTTTGATGTCATCATGCCGGTTATGAGCGGAGATCAAGCAGCCCACCATATTCGTCAACTCGATCCCAAGGTAAACATCATTTTTGCAACAGGCTACGATAAAAGCTTATTAAGCAGCATGAAAAATGAGATTATTTTAAGTAAACCCTATGTCTTTGAAGACATGGACCGCCTTATTCAAAGCATCATTGTATCCAGTTAAGATTCGTGCTCGCATAAAAAAACACTGATGCTAAAAAACATCAGTGTTTAAAAAACTATGAAACTATTTTTAGAAAGTTATGAACGACGTTTACGTGGACGAGATGATGGAGCCGCACGGCGTTGAGAAAAAGACTTGCGACGCGCGCCACCAAAAGCATTATCTTTTTTACCATACGAACGTTTTTCATCTTTACCCGTATCAAGACTCATATTCAACTGACAACCAGCAACCCAAACCTTCTTAAGTGTGGTCAGAATTTCATTTGGCATGCCTTCAGGCAGATCGACAGTACTGTAGTCATCATAAATTTCGATACGACCGACAAACTCACGTTCCATATCAACTTCGTTTAAGATAGCACCCATGATGTTACCTGGTTTTACTTGATGCGATTTACCCACATCTACACGGTAACGAGCCATACCTTCTTCGGATTTTGTTGAACGAGGGCGTTGTGGACGATCACCACGATCATCACCACGCCCACGCCCACGATCATCACCACCACGCCCACGACCACGATCATCACGATCATCATGATTACGTTCTCTTGGTGCACGTTGTTTTTGATCAGTCAATAATAACGGAGTATCCCCTTGCACCATCTTAGCCAATGCAGCAGCCACATCCAATGCAGGAATATTGTGTTCTTGACGGTATTGTTCCATCATATCTGTAAAGAAACCCAAGTTTCCCATAGCTAAAGTATCACTGATACGCTGTTTAAATTCTGCAACACGTTTGTCATTAATAGTTTCAGTTGAAGGCATTTGCATCAAATCTATCGTTTGACGGGTTGCTCTTTCAATGGATTTCAACATCCGACGTTCACGTGGCGCAACAAATAAAATGGCATCACCCTTACGACCTGCACGACCAGTACGACCAATACGATGCACATAAGCTTCTGTATCATAAGGAATATCATAGTTAATCACATGACTGATACGTTCAACATCCAAACCACGTGCAGCCACATCTGTCGCAATCAAAATATCTAATTTCTTCGTTTTCAGACGTTCAACCGTACGTTCACGTTGATTTTGAGGAATATCACCATTTAATGCCGCTGCTGCATAACCACGAGCATCAAGTTTTTCTGCCAATTCCACTGTTGTTGTTTTAGTACGCACAAAAATAATGATCGCATCAAAGGTTTCAGCTTCTAAAATACGTGTTAACGCATCCAGTTTATGAAAACCACTCACCATCCAATAACGCTGACGAATCGTAGAAGCAGTCGCGGTTTTTACTTTGATCGTAATTTCTTTAGGATCATTTAAATATTTTTGAGCAATACGACGAATTACTGTTGGCATCGTTGCTGAAAACAAAGCGACTTGACGATTGTCTGGTGTTTTATCCAAAATCCACTCTACATCATCAATGAAACCCATGCGTAACATTTCATCGGCTTCATCAAGGACAAGGGAACGTAAATCTTTAAACTTCAAGCTACCACGACGCATATGATCCATCACACGCCCTGGTGTCGCCACCACAACATGTACACCACGTTTTAACTGGCGTAATTGACCACCAATATCTTGACCACCATAAATAGGTAGTACGTGAAAACCTTTCATATGCTTAGCATAATTATGAAACGCTTCAGCAACTTGGATTGCCAGTTCTCTTGTTGGCGCAAGCACCAAGACTTGCGGTTCACGCAAATCTAAATCAATTTTAGATAAAATCGGTAGTGCAAAAGCTGCTGTTTTACCTGTACCTGTTTGTGCTTGGCCTAAAACATCATCCCCATTTAAAACATGAGGAATAATTTCCTCTTGAATAGGTGTTGGTGTTTCGTAGCCCACATCTGTTAGAGCCTGAAGTACTGGCTCGATAAGATTTAAGTCACTAAACATTGTTTGTGCTGTAGATTCGTCAGAAGACATATAATTAAAAACCTGTGCATTTTACTTCTCACAGGCTTAAAAGCTTAGTTCGAGGTAAGTATGCTTATAAATTTGATAAGAGACGTATTATGCAGATTTACATTCTTAGGCATAGTTTTTTATTGAAAACAACCTGAACTAAATTCAGCTTTAATACGATAAATATAAAGTTAAACTATTAAAAAAAACAGTGTACGAAACAAAAAAGGGGAGAAGTTTAAACTTCTCCCCTTTTAAAAAATCATTTAAAAATGATTAATCAGTGAACATCTTTCCATATTTCACGCTTCAGTAGATACAGGATAAAGGTTAGGAATAGTAAAAATCCGACCACACCAGCACCAAGAGAACGACGAAACTCTTGGTGAGGATCACCAATAAACGCTAAAAACGAAGCAACATCTTTTGCTTGCGCTTCTAATTCAGCAGTTTCATCGGCCTCATGGTCTAACCATGCCAATGGATCTGGCATGGCTATCGCATTACCTGGAAAATACATATTGTAGTTTCCATCTTCAACCTTACCACTTTTATCATGCGCATAGCCTGTTAGCAATGAATACACATAATCAGCACCACCACGGCGACCTGGCACAACAAGTGACAAATCAGGTGGAACCTTACCATATGATTCAGTCGCATCTTCAGGAGAAAGCTCAGAAATCAAACCACTCATCAACGCCTTATCACCACGAAGCTCATCAACAGCTTCACGACTCAAGCCGATTTCAGGGTAATCCATCAAACCTTGATACGTGATGTATTTGGCAGAATGACACCCCATACAAACATCGGTAAAAACTGTGAGGCCTCTACGCAATGTCTCCTGATCCATGGAAACTTCAGCATCTTTTAAATGAACACTCGAACCTGATGCCAAGGCGGTCATCGGAACGAACATCATGAGTGCAGCTACAATCAAAAAAGTCCGTTTCATCTATATCTCCTTAGGCTCAGGCGTACCAGCATAAAACTTCTCATCAAACTTATTGATGAATGGCAAACCAAGAATAAATATAAAGTAATAGGCAGTCGCAACACGTCCAACCCATGTTAATACTTCACTTGTTGCACTATGACCACAATAGCCAAGTACAAGCACAGAGATAAAAAACATGATAACTGATATGCGGAAAACTGGACGATAACGCGCCGAACGACGCTTGGCTTGATCCAAGAAAGGAAGCAAGAATAAGATTCCTAATGAACCACCCATCGCAACAATCCCTGTTAATTTATCAGGAAATGAACGTAAAATAGTGTACCAAGGTGTTAAGTACCACACTGGTGCAATATGCGCAGGTGTTTGCAAACTGTTCGCAGGTACATAGTTATCAACTTCAATAAAGTATCCACTCATTTGAGGATTAAAGAACACAATATAAAAATAAATAGCTAAAAAGAAAGCCACGCCCAATGCATCTTTGATGGTATAATAAGGATGAAAAGGAATAGTGTCTTTTTCATGATCAATATCAATACCTTCAGGATTATTAGAATGAACCACATGCAATGCATGCACATGCCCACCCACAATTGCTGCCAATAACAATGGGAACAAATAATGCAAAGAAAAGAAACGGTTCAGTGTTGGATCAGCAACCGCAAAACCACCACGTAGAATCAAGTTGATATACTCACCAATGATCGGCACTGAGCCAAACAGGTTTGTAATAACCGTTGCACCCCAGAAAGACATTTGACCCCAAGGTAATAAATAACCAAAGAAAGCCGCGCCTTGCATCAACAATAAGATAATGACACCAACGATCCACAATAGTTCACGCGGGTTTTTATAAGAACCGTAATACATGCCACGGCCAATATGAATATACACCACCAAGAAGAACATGGAAGCACCGACTGCATGCATATAACGAACCAACCAACCAAATTCAACATCACGCATAATGCGCTCTACCGAATCAAAAGCGAGTGTGAACCCACCTTGCGTTGGAATGGCTGCAGGCTTATAATACATCGCCAAGAAAATACCTGTGACGATCTGTAGCACCAGCATAATCAAAGCCAAAGAACCAAAGTTCCACATATAGTTCAGGTTCTTTGGTGTTGGGTATTCTGTGACATGCTCACGAATCAACGCACCCGCATTCGTGCGATCATCAAGCCATTGAAATGGGCGAGTATTCATGGCTTTGTTAATGTTACATAAGTCCATTATTTTATTAAACATAATTTACCCCCCTTATCCTATGTAAATCACAGATTTAGATTTGTATTCATATTCTGCTACATGCAAATTATGCGGTGCAGGAGAACCATTTACGACCCGAGCAGATAAATCATAGAAAGAACCATGACATGGGCAATGCCAACCACCATTCCAATCCGAAGGTACAGATTCCCCCCAGTCTTTTTGGCCTTCACTAGGTTTAAATAAAGGAATACAGCCTAGATGAGTACAACTCGCAATCACAACCAAATATTCTGGTTTAATGGCACGGAATATACGCTTCTCTGGCGTATCCATCCAAGATGCTTGCACATCAGGAATGGCTTCAGATTTTACATCTTTTAATTTATCATCATGACCATTCACACGCTTAAGCATCTCTTCGGTGCGATTCACCACAAAAACGGGCTTTCCACGCCATGAGATCACAACGAGTTGACCTTCTTTAACAGTGGCAACATCAAACTCTGTTGATGATGCAGCCATGGTATCGGCAGCTGGCATCATACTGGCAACAAATGGTAAGGCTGTTACAGCAGCAGCAACCCCACCTAAGGCACCAGAGGCAACAAACAAAAAGTTACGACGAGACTGATTTGTATTATCTTGTTGCATTATTCCTCCTTTTTAAATTTAAACATTTAAAACAAAGCCTGCCATGACCACCCTTATGACAGGCTACTTGCGCAGTGCCTTAATTAATTAGGCATTCTCTGCAAGCTCGCGCAATTCTGAAATCGCTTTTGCATAATCAGGCGTATTATATACAGCCGAACCTGCAACAAATGCATCAGCACCAGCAGCAGACGCTGCTGCCATAGTCTTCAAGTTAACACCACCATCAACTTGCAACCATGCATCACTGCCTGCGTCATCTAGCATTTTTCTTGCTTCTGCGATTTTATTGGTGACTGCATGGATATAAGACTGTCCACCATAACCAGGGTTAACACTCATCAATAAAACCATATCAACACAATGTAATACACTGGCAATACTTGAGATAGGTGTACCGGGGTTTAAGCTTACACCAGCTTTTTTACCCAAAGAACGAATCAATTGAAGTGTGCGTTCAAGATGAACGCAGGCTTCTTGGTGAACCGTGATGATATCTGCACCAGCAGCAGCAAAAGCTTCGACTTGGCGATCAGGTTCAACAATCATAAGGTGAACATCCAACACTTTTTTAGTGTGTGGACGAATAGCCTTCACAATATTATCACCAATCGTGATTGGAGGCACAAAACGACCGTCCATGACATCAACATGGACCCAGTCGCAGCCGCCTTCATCGATAGCCACAATTTCTTGGCCTAGTGCTGCAAAATCAGCAGAGAGTATAGAGGGAGCAATAATTACTTTTTTCATAGAGGCGGGTTATACACTGTAAAGATACTTGTCGTCCAGTTTTTATCCATACACAAAAACGCAATATTAAGTAAAAACATTGCATATTGATCACTTCCTAAGAAAAATAAAACAGCACCTTAAACATACTTTTAAAACACATTCACTTTCAATAGTTATAAGCTCATAAGACAAATATGCCTATTTACAAGCATCATCACTTCGCTATAAGCTTCCGCTTGTCTCTTATTCGTCATAAGCAGACTTTCGGGGAAGGTTAACGGGGGAAATCAAGTTATGGACATTCAGCCTAAAGCAACGGGACATGAAAAACGTATCAAGCTTTTACTTGATGCAGTCTGTAAAAAACTTAGTTTTACAGCCATGCTCTTAGCAGATCAACAAGGTTTTCCTGTCGCGTGTTCAGGTGATTTAAAAAGTGTGGGCATTGCTGCCATTGCACCCGAGTGTATTCGCATGGGGCAAAGAGCCGTTCGTTTTGGTCAGTTCTCAGGTATTCGTTGTGTGACCTTAATGCTTGAAGGTGGTCATATCATGATCATCAAAGAAATTAATATTCAATCACAAAAGTTCATTGTTGTAATTGATACTAAGACTGTTCCTAATGTCATCAATAGTTTATTTCGTGTATTATCAGAACGCATAGATCTTATCTTAAATTCTCATAAATATTATTCCCACTAATATAAAGCCGTATCTGAATAGGTCTATACTCTAATAATAAAAACCAACTATCATCGCGATGGATCATCATTTTTCGATAGAAATATAAAGGAGAAATAAGTAATGGCAGATATATTGTTTGAAAACGCTGAACATAAATGTGTGTTTTTTGAAGATTTTACCACTGGGGAAATGATCTCAGCAAACCAACATATGATTGTGCATCAAGGCAAAGGTATTCTTCTTGATCCAGGTGGGCACAAAGTATATCCAAAAATCATGGAGGCCTTTCCAGAGTATCTTTCACCTATAGGATTAGAAAGTATTTTCTTTTCACATCAAGACCCAGATATTGTTGCTTCGGCCAATGGTTGGTTGATGGTAACAGATGCCAAAGGCTATATTCCAGCCATTTGGAGACGTTTCTTAGCACATTTTGGTGTTGATGGCTCCAATATGTCTCGTGTTGTTGATATTCCCGATAAAGGCATGATTATCCCTTTGGGTGATTGTAATTTAAAAATTATTCCTGCCCACTTCTTACACTCCTCTGGCAATTTCCATGTTTACGATCCTGTTTCAAAAATTCTATATACAGGTGATCTTGGTGCGTCCATGGCCGAGTATCGCTTTGTAGAAAATTTTGAAGATCATGTCCAATACATGATTGGTTTTCACCAACGCTATATGGGTAGCAGTGTTGCCTGTCGCTTATGGGTCGATATGATTCGTGAATTAGATATTGAAACCATCGCACCGCAGCATGGCGCTATCTTTCAAGGCAAGGAAAACGTCAATAAATTTCTTAATTGGCTAGAGCAACTAGAAGTCGGCCCTGAGTTGATGAAAGATGTCTTTAAAATTCCATCTTGAGTCGTTAATATATTTTGTAAAAACGAATAAAACAGGAGAAAGGATATGGTAACAAAGCAAGATAAAATATTTAACGCCCTTGATGAATTAAAAAGTGCAACAACAGATATCCTAGGTTTAGCTGTTGTGAGCCCAGATGGGATGTTAATTGCTGACCGCTTAGCTGCTGGTGAAGGCGAAAAAGCCGCTGCTATGGGTGCTGTCATGGTCAGCCTTGGTAAACGTGTATCAACCACACTTAAAGCAGGTGACCTACAAGAAGTTGCCATTCGTGGTGAAAAAATGACTATCCTTGTGTTTGATATTGAACATCATGCATCATTGGTTGTTGAAGTCTCTTCACGTGCCAACATGGGTCTTGTTTTATTAGAAGCAAGGGCAGCAAAAGATAGTTTACTTTCATTATTAACCAGTTAATTACAAGCGATATTCGTTAAAAAAACTAAACAATCTTCTTTTAGTTTAAAACAAAACGCTCACGTATTGATACGTGAGCGTTTTGTTTTTATACAAACATCAACGATTTAAAAACGAGTTGAAACACGCGCCAAGAACCAATTATCTGTGACTTGCTGAATACCGCCCGCATTTTGATAAAGAGGTATTCTATACTCAGCACTCGCAATCACACTCGGTGATATCACCCATTGAAAACCGGGTGCAATAAATACAGAAGTAATACCTGTGTTCGCAACATGATCAATCATAGACATCATTGGATTTTGATAGGCTACCTTGCCACTTTGTGCATCAATACTTTGATCACTCGAATCTTTAGCAGCATAGATCAACTTCATGTCTAACTTGACGTTTAATGCTGAAGAGACACGATAACGAGAAGAAATGTCAAAATTCAAGCGATTACCAAGCTTATAGCCCAAGTTATTGCGTGTATTAGCTTGATAGGTCAATGATGGATTAAATAACCATTGCGCACCACCATCTGCATGTTCACCCAAACCCATTGTACCATTGGCTAAAAACAAGAAATCATAAGATCCAGACCCTGCCTGCATCATCATATGTATCAAATCAGCATTGGCTTTTCTTGTGTCGTGTTTACCTGTCGGAACTTTTAAACCAAACCCCAAAGATAAACGCTTGCGTGTGCGGTATTCATCATCTTTATACACATCATGCAAATACACCAAGGACACATCACCCACGCCTTGAACCGTATCCATCGTTGTATTGTTAAAGCTCACATTACCCATCATTTTCATACCCATCTCCATCTTCATATCATTGATGAGATAAGGCACAGTCAAGACGACTGCACTTTCTTGATTAATACGATAAGCCGCATTCACCGAAAATTTCTGCATGACCATTTCTGTAGAACCGCCATACCTTGAGCCATTGGTTCTGGTGCTTAAGTTCTTTTGAATCACATCACGCAAAGCCACGGTGTTTAAGCCTTGTTTGATGGTTTTCATGGTCATATAATCATATTGTGCTGTCACGCTAAGACCATTAGCACTTCCCACACCGTCAACACCTGCAGCAATACAACAAGATAGGCCACACTCACTGGCTTGCACAGCCGATATATTAAATACAGCACTCGCCAAAGCAGCTGCTAAAATCATTTTCATATTCACGTTTTCATCTCCTGATGAACATCACGACGTTTTCATAGCTCAATAACCATGAAAAACAGGGACACCAAGATTTCACACATAGCAACGTCATGTTGCGTATGAGAAATCAATTCAATCAATATTATGAACGATCAGGAGATAGATTTAGGAGGGGGAATGGGGACGCGCAAAACAAAATCATAACGACTTTGATATAAATGAAAAACAGGCTTGATTTCTAGCTTAGAAAGTTCACTCAAAGTATCACTGCAAATATGAGGTGCCAAAAGATGAGGCATACCTTCCACATCACGATTGCAACCGCAACCACATTCAATACGACATTTTTTCTCTGCTGCACTCAATGTTTTATGCTTAAAGGCTTTGGTCGATGCTTTTGCCACATGTGTGATTTGCTCACCTTCCAACATCATATCACTCATATCGAGGTCTTTGGATGCCACGGCTTGACTATGATGTTGCTGATCGCAATCAGACAAAGCTGTTGATGCATGCGCACAAAGCATTTGCTTAGGCAAAAGAGGCACTGTACTGATGGAGACAAAAGCCCACACCAATGTTAAGGCAATGAAACGGCGCAACATAGCAGCGCACTTTATCTATTTGCTCTACAGAGGCAAGGTTATGCCCTTTCAAACGACCAAAGAATGAACTTCTCACATCAAGGTGGTCTCATGTTTTCAAAAAAACAATTTCTTTTCTTACTGCTAGCGATGCTACTATCTTTCCACAGCTCAGCATTTGGCATCGAATACAATTGGCAAGATGTTAAAGGCCAACACCACACCTTAAAATCTTTTGCAGGTAAGCCCACTATCCTGCATTTTTGGGCAAGTTGGTGTCCGCCATGTAAAAAGGAAATGCCTGAACTGGCCGCTTGGATGGCACAGCATCCTGAAGTTCAAGTCATTCCTATTTCATTAGATGCCAACCTCGACAAAGCAAGCGATTACCTCAAATTAAGACAGCTGGCGATGCCCGCACTTCGTGGTGATCAATCCAAAGCCCTTCAGCTGGGCATCTATGCCTTACCCATATCCCTTTTGGTTGATGCCAAGGGACGACTTGTTCGCAAAGAAATTGGTGCTAAACCTTGGTCAGATCCAGACTATAGCCTTGGTGTCATGAAACTCCTTGGCTTTGAAAAAATAAAAAAATCAAATGAAAGTGAGTAAAACGATGCCTTTTGATCTTGCCGTGATTGATTTAGATAATACGCTTTATGCCGCCAACAACGGGGTATTTGACCGCATGGATCAACGCATGACGGCTTATGTTGCCAAACATTTAGCACTGCCAGAAGAAGAAGCCAACGCACTACGCATCAAATATTGGCACCAATATGGCACAACCTTACGTGGTTTAATTTTGCATCATCATGTCGATGCAGAAGACTTTTTAACAGATGCCCATAATATTGCTGCACATGAATTATTAGAGAACGATTCAGAGCTTAATGAGGCCTTGCACAATATCGAAAGCCCTAAAGTGATTCATACCAATGGCACCCGCGAACATGCGCAAACTATTTTAAAAGCCTTGGGTATTTCGCATCATTTTCATTGTATTTATGACATTCGATTTCGTGACTACATCCCCAAGCCTTGCGCCCAAACCTTAGAAAAACTACTTAAAGTTGAAGGCGTAACTGCATCCCGAAGCTTAATCATTGATGATATGACCCCCAACTTAGAAGTCGCTCAAATATTGGGGGCAAAAACATGTTGGGTGGCCGATCAACCCCAAGACAACACTTGGGATTATCATGTTACTTCCTTTCATCAAATACCATCCACAATCATCAAAAAGCATGGGATTTAATGCCACAAAAACAGCTTTGAAAAATAAGAATCATAGACGATAGCAATCTCTGCCCCTACCCTTGCCACATTTTTAAAACTCAACCACGGATAACAACACATTGATCTCTACATCTGGAATTACCATGCAATTTGGGGATAAACCCCTATTTGAAAATATCTCTATTAAATTTGGTGACGGCAACCGCTACGGCCTCATTGGGGCAAATGGTTGTGGTAAATCCACATTCATGAAAATTTTAGGTGGTGACTTAGTTCCGACAGCGGGCACCGTTAGTATCGATCAAAATGAACGCCTTGGTAAATTACGCCAAGATCACTTTGCCTTTGAAGAAAACACAGTGATTGATACCGTGATGATGGGCTATGATCGGCTATGGAAGATCAAAGAAGAACGCGATGCCATCTACGCCCAAGAAGAACTAAGCGATGAAGACGGCATGCGTGCTGGCGACCTAGAAGGCGAATTTGCTGAACTCGATGGCTACAGTGCTGAAGCCAATGCTGGCGACCTCTTATTAAGTATGGGCATTCCTGTAGAAGCGCACGAGGGTCCGATGAAAGCCATCGCACCTGGTTTGAAATTGCGCGTGCTACTTGCCCAAGCTTTGTTTGGTGATCCCGATATCATCCTTTTAGACGAACCAACCAATAACCTCGATATCAACGCGATTCGCTGGTTGGAAGGTGTCATCAATAGACGCAACTGCACCATGATCATCATTTCACATGATCGTCACTTTTTAAACAGTGTATGTACCCACATGGCTGACTTAGACTATGGTGAACTTCGTCTTTACCCTGGTAACTATGATCAATATATGACGGCTGCAACCCAAGTTCGTGAACGTTTACTTTCTGAAAATGCGAAGAAAAAAGCTAAAATAACCGAACTACAAGCCTTTGTAAGTCGTTTCTCAGCCAATGCTTCTAAATCCAGTCAAGCAACTTCACGCGCCAAACAAATTGAAAAGATTCAACTTGATGAAGTCAAACCATCGAGCCGTATCAACCCATTCATTCGTTTTAACCTTGAGAAAAAATTATACCGCATTGCCCTAGAACTTAAAGATGTCAGCAAAGGCTTTGACAAAGAACCTTTGTTTAAAAACTTTAATGTCATGATTCCTGTCGGTGAACGTGTTGCCATCATTGGCCCCAACGGCATTGGTAAAACCACCCTGATGCGTTGTTTAGCTGGTGATTTAAGCACAGACTCAGGCAAGATCAAATGGTCAGAAAATGTGAAACTTGGTTATTATGCCCAAGATCATAGCCATGACTTTGAAGAAGATGTGAAGCTTTTTGACTGGATGGCACAGTGGAAGAAAGAAGAAGAAGGCGAACAGGAAATTCGCGGCATGTTGGGTCGCATGTTGTTTACACAACATGACATCTCAAAATCCGTAAAAGCTTTATCTGGTGGCGAAAAAGGCCGCATGTTATTTGGTAAAATGATGATGCAAAACCCCAATGTGATGCTGATGGATGAACCGACCAACCACATGGATATGGAGTGCATCGAAGCACTTAACCTTGCCCTAGAAAATTATGAAGGCACATTGATCTTTGTGAGTCATGACCGTGAATTCGTATCTTCTTTGGCCACACGCATCATTGAGTTAACCCCTGAAGGCATTGTCGATTATCATGGTACTTATGAAGAGCACCTTAAAAAACAAGGGCTTGAGAAGTAAGCCATTATATTAGAATAAACATCATCACCCGATCACAAGCCATCCTGATTGGATGGCTTGTGATCAACCACTTTGTGAGAAAAGGCAAAAGCATTGTTATATTTTGACAAACTATCATTGCGCCGAGGCAAGCGTTTGTTGTTTGCAGATGCGACTTTTACGATTAACGCTTCGGATAAAATGGGCATCACAGGTGCCAATGGTTCAGGTAAATCTTCTTTATTTAGCCTTATCCTAAACCGTATCGAAGAAGATCGTGGCCAACTACGCCGCCATAAAAACATAGCCATTGCTCATGTGGCGCAAGAAACCCCAGCCGTTGACACTTCTGCACTTGATTATGTGATGCAGGGTGATATCGAGCTTTCAACATTACAGCAACAGCTGGAATTGGCCGAACAACAACAAGATGGCACAAAACTCACCAAACTACACGAACGCATGCAACAAATTGATGCCTATGCTGCACCTTCTCGCGCTGCACGTTTATTAAATGGACTTGGCTTTACGGCCTCCCAAGAAAAACAAGCTGTTCAAAGTTTTTCAGGTGGCTGGCGCATGCGCTTAAACTTAGCACAAGCCTTGATGTGTCGATCTGATTTATTGCTCTTGGATGAACCTACCAATCACCTTGACTTGGAAGCGGTGATTTGGCTTGAACGCTGGTTAAACCATTATACAGGTGCCTTGCTGCTTATTTCTCATGACCGTGATTTTTTAGATCGTTGTGTTCAACACATCGCTCACCTCGAACAACAGCAAGTAAACCTCTACACAGGCAATTACAGTGCCTTTGAAATTCGACGTGCAGAGCAATTATCCCAAAAACAAAGCGCGTATGAAAAGCAACAGCAACAAAAAGCACACATGAATAGCTACATTGATCGCTTTAGAGCCAAAGCCAGCAAAGCACGCCAAGCACAAAGTCGTATCAAAGCACTTGAGCGCATGCAAGATCTTGCACCAGCCCATGTTGACTCCCCTTTTGACTTTGCCTTTCAACACCCCGGTGTCGTGCCTAATCCTTTGCTTCGCCTCAACAAAGCATCGGCCTCTTATGGTGAAACCTGTATTCTTGAAAAAATATCCATGAGTTTATTGCCGGGTGATCGCATTGGTTTACTCGGCTTTAATGGTGCGGGTAAGTCCACACTCATTAAGATGCTTGCAGATAAACTGATCCCAAGCCAAGGCCAACGCGAAGAAGCACAAGGCTTGCGTATTGGCTACTTTGCCCAACACCAACTCGAACAACTCATGCCCACATGCTCGCCATTGCAACACTTACAACGCCTCAACGACAAAGCCTCAGAAAAAGAGTTGCGTTCTTTTCTTGGTGGTTTTGATTTCAATGGCGATATGGCTGTCGAGGCCGTTGCACCTTTTTCAGGTGGCGAAAAAGCACGCTTGGTTTTGGCCATGCTCGTGTATCAACAGCCCAACCTTTTATTGCTGGATGAACCGACCAATCACCTTGATTTAGATATGCGCCACGCACTCACGATGGCCTTACAAAGCTTTGAAGGCGCAATGGTATTGGTCTCCCATGATCGCCACCTACTTCGTACCGTTTGTGATTCATTGTTATTGGTGCATGCATCAAAGGTTGAAACCTTTAATCATGACCTTGATTCCTATGCTTTGTGGTTGTCTGAACAGTCTAAACAACAAAATAGCGATCAAAGCACAGCTGAAAAAACATCATCAAACAAAGATGAACGTGACAAAAGTAAGCAACAACGCAAGCAATCACAACCGTTACGCAATAAAATCAAAAAATTAGAACAAAGCCTTGAAAGCATGCAACAACGCCAAGCTGAACTGGATAAGATCATGGCTCAAGAAAACTTTTATCACGATGATAACAAAGAACAAATACAATGTTTAAGCTCTGAATATAGCAACATCGAGCAACAGCTTGAGCAAACAGAAGAAGATTGGCTTCACGCATGTGAAGCATTAGAAAGCTTGTAAAATGGTGTAAATATCATGATATTGTCAAAACTGATTTCTACAAAAGCTAGGGAGTTCATTTGTTGTCATTAAGATTATTTTTATGTTTAATTATTTTAAGCCTAGTATCTTGCTCAAGCGGAGGTGGATCTTCTACCGCTAGCACCATCAGTGTCAAAACAATCACTGGCACTGCTGCGGCAGGTCTCATTCATGATGCAACAGTGCAAGCCAACAACAACCTAGGTCAACTCATCCCATCTCCTGACAATAGCAACCCAACCACCACTGACCCACAAGGCCGCTACAGGATCAACTTAGGCCAATATACAGGTGAAGTTATCCTTGAAGTCACGGGTGGCATTTATGATGATGAAGCCACAGGTTCGCCTCGAAGTCTGAGCATACCCATGCGTGCTGCCATTGGTTCCCTCACACAGCTTAACACGGTTATTTCTATCACACCGCTAACAGAAGTAGCTGTGCGCTTAAGTGCTGGAAACAAAGCTAATTTTGACAACAACAATACACTTGTTTCACAAGCTTTAAGTAATGGCTTAAACATCATCACACAACAACCAGCCAACTTGGCCAATCAAGCTCTCGCAACCACACAAGAAATTGAATATGCTGTGGTCTTAGCCACCCTTAGCCAACAAGAAAGAACCAATAATATCAATTTAGATGGCGTCATTCGCCAAATCGAAGAAGATTTGAAAGGCAATGGTACAAACAACCAAGTTGGCATCATTGATCTTTATGCCCAAGGTTTATACAGCGCGGTCAACACCTTTTTAGCGGCTAGCAATACCGCACTCAACTTTGGCCTTACCGCCAAACAAACCAGCTTGGATAATATCCTAAGCAAAAACGTGATACCTACCACACCGCCTGCCACACCGCCTACCACACCGCCTGCCACACCGCCTACCACACCGCCTACCACACCGCCTGCCACACCGCCTACCACACCGCCTGCCACACCGCCTACCACACCGCCTGCCACACCGCCTGCCACACCGCCTGCCACACCGCCTGCCACACCGCCTGCCACACCCCCTGCCACAACAGGCATGATGGTTGGCGCTACCTTTGCATCCTTCAACACCACCAACATGACCAATTGGGAACAAAATGTAGGCCATCGCATTCATCGTATACATCGCATGTATAACTTTTCCGCGCCTGCCTTCTTATGGACAGAAGTCGATAACACCATGGCTGCGGGTTACGATGTTATGCTCACCCTTGAACCTAGGTTCAATAATGATTTATCAACACAAAGCCACTTAATTGATATTTATACAGGCGTACTCAATGCCACGCTTGACCAATCCATTAATGGTATTTTGGGTTTAAAAGCAGCTTGGCCCAATGCCAATATCTTCATGCGTTTTGGCCATGAAATGAATGGTGATTGGTACCCTTGGGGCGGACTCAATGCTCACAATGGCAATACACCTCAAGACTATATCAATGCTTACCATCATATTGTTGATCGTTTTCGTGCCGCTGGCCTTGGTGCTAACATGGTGAAATGGGTATGGTCACCCAATGTTTGGTATCAAGATACCTTAACGCAGTATTACCCCGGTGATGCCTATGTGGATTATATGGGTTTAGCTGGTTTTAACTTTGGCCCCAACACCCTCCTACAACCCACCTTAGTTTGGCAGGATTTTAATACAATCTTTTCTTATTCCTACACATTATTAAGCACGACGTTTAAACAACCCATTATTATTGCTGGTATTTCCAGTGCTGAATCGGGTGGTAGCAAAGCCGCATGGATTGATGATACGGCACTTCAACTTAAAAATGGTTACCCACGTATTGCAGCTATCTTTTGGTTTGATGTTGATAAAACAGCAATAGGCGAAAACGATTGGCGCATCAACTCTTCGGTCACGTCTCTACAAGCAGCCCAACGCATGTATGGCGATACAACCTTATGGAAACCTTAAAAGACCAAGGTTTTACAACCATCGACAAGCACACGATCTTGTAGGTGACAAATCACCGCTCTAGCCAGCACCTGACGTTCGAGGTGCTGGCCAGTTTCTTTTAAACTATCTTTGCTTTGACGATGCGTAATGCGTTTCACACCTTGCTCAATAATGGGTCCCATATCTAATTCAGGGGTCACATAGTGCGCTGTAGCACCAATGAGTTTCACACCTTTATCATAGGCTTGCTGATAAGGATTTGCACCTCGAAAGGCTGGCAAAAACGAATGATGAATATTGATGATCTTTTCGGGAAAGTGGTTAATAAAGTTAGCTGATAATATTTGCATATAACGGGCTAACACCACCAAATCTACCCCCTCTAATAACTTTAAAGCCTCTTGTTCTGCTTGCTCTTTATTGTCTTTTTGCACAGGTATTTCATAAAAAGGAATGCCAAAACGTTCTGTCGCTTGGCGCATATCGGGGTGATTGCTAATCACCATCGTGATGTCTGCATCCAACTCACCTTGGGCATGCCGCCACAACAACTCCATCAAAGCATGTTCAAACTTTGAAACCATGATTGCCATTTTCTTTTTCTTAGCCGCATAGTGTAACTGCCATTGCATCGCAAAGGGTTTAGCAACGGCTTGCCCAAAGTTTTTTTCTAAAAGAGGTCCAGACATATCTAAATCAGGGGTCTGGAACTCAAGGCGCATAAAAAAAGTACCACCTTGCGGATCACTGCAATGTTGATCCAAATCCGTAATATTGGCACCATGATGATAAAAAAAGTTGGAAACTGCGGCCACAATACCGGGCTGATCTTCACAACGAATCAATAATCGAGCTGAACTATCTTGCATATCTCTTATCCTATATTTTAAACTTGACTTGATCAAGCACGCTTTGCCTCAAAACCCACAATATTGCGCGCTTTGCTATTGAAGCTTACGCCCACCAGCCAAACCTCGCCTTCACCTGCATATTTCTCGGCGTAACCTTTGGCTTCGATTTGTGCCATCGCGCTACCATCTCCTTCCATTTCCACAACTTTAAATTCGATGATGAAGATGCGCTTACCAAGTTTCACTATCACGTCGATACGACCTTTGCTAGTGGCATCTTCGGCGATCACTTCCAAACCAAGCGCGAGGAAATAACAATAAACAATGGAACAATAATAACCTTCGTAGTTTGCTAGCTGGTTGTTGCGGTACCAATCGTGTGGAATCGAGGCGAAAAAGGCGTGAAAAATATCGCGTAGCTCTTCTGGGTTACCTCTTTCCAATACATCGTAAAGGCGGTTGCAGTTGCGCTCTTGCGCCGAGCCATTGTGATTAAGCCAACGCAATAGCGAATCATGAAAACTGGTGCGCACTTCAAAATTAGGAAAGTCCAATTCGTAAGCAATCACCGAACCACGGTCATGCCGTTGTTTGATGGTTAAATACCCTGTTTGAAAAAGCAATGCCTCTGGCTCAATGGTTTGCACATCAAAGCTGGAAAGCAACGCAGAACTGGCGCGAAGCCGTCTTAAATCCAGTGCCGATACCTGTCGCTCTTGCAACACACGCAATAAAAAAGAGGGGTTACCTGTCTCAAACCAAAAGCTACGAAATTCGCGTTCCTTCAAATAAAGCAACACATCAAAGGGGTTGTACACAGGCTCGCCATCAAAGCTGTAGCCGTTATACCAATGGCGCAGCTTCGTCATATCCACACCATCCAACCAATCCACAAAGGTATGGCGCAATTCGGCATCGGTATAACCACACAAACTGGCATAACGTGGTGTGAGGGTGATGTCCTCTAAGTTATTGAGGCCACTAAACAACGACACCTTAGAGAACTTACTTACGCCTGTGAGTAACACAAAACGAATATGGCGATCAGAATCTTTGATGACCGCATAAAAGCCTTCTAAAGCATCACGCACGGCAATAGCTGTTTCGTCACGTCCTGCGACTAGATTATCTAAAATCGGTTTATCATATTCATCAATAAGCAGCACGACAGGTTGATTAAACTTTTCGTGCAAGGCAAAAATGAGGTCTGAGAAACGACCTGGAATATCTTGTTCTTGGTTGAGATCTAAGTCATATTGTTCTTCATGCACACGCAACATATGGCGCAACCTAGAGTCTAATGCCTCACGACTATCCACCAGACCACTGCCAAAGCTAATGTGAATCACAGGAAAAGATTGTGACCAATCCCAATGTGGCTCTATCGCCAAACCAGAAAATAAATCACCTTGACCTTTAAACAAAGAAACCAAGGTGCTAATCAACAACGACTTACCAAAACGGCGCGGGCGGGAGAGAAGATAATATTTCCCGCTTTCCACCATTTGCCCAATCATCTCTGTTTTATCGGTGTAGCAATAACCTTGCTCCATCATTTCTGAAAAAGTTTGAATGCCTATAGGTAGTTTCTTACGCATGATGGATTCTCCCATGTCTGTCATATCTTAGTGCATTTAAAACTTACTTCTTGCTGATGAATTGAATAATTTGTCGACGTGCTTTTTTGTCTGGGCGTTTTTCAGGGCGAGATGCCGCTTGCAAGCGGCGTTGTGCAACATCGACGGCACGTGCAGCAGTGCTCTCAGAAGTCTCTTCATATAATTTTTGTGCCATCGTTGCAGAACCTCGCTTTTCAGCCAAAGCCAAAACCAAGACCACAAACGACTCTTCACCACGCTTAATATGCAAAACATCACCAATATGCACAGGCTTGGATGCCTTCGTGGTGTGTTCATTTAAGCGCACATGACCTGCATGTACATTTTCAGTCGCTAAACCTCTGGTTTTAAAAAAACGAGCTGCCCAGAGCCACTTATCAATCCGTACTTGTGTTGCCTGCAAATCTACCTCCCCACACCAATGACAATAACCACGATAGCACTAACTTAACTGCTGCAATAAAGCATATGGATCAACAGGTTTAGAAATAAAATCATCCATACCAATGGACAAACATTCTTTGGCAACATCTTCTAACGCATGTGCTGATAAGCCAATAATGCGGGTGCTATGCTTATTGCTGACTGCTTCGTAATGACGAATGCGCTTTGTTAACTCTACCCCATCCAAAAGCGGCATACAAACATCCGTCAACAGTAGATCATAATGCTTTAATTGAATTTTATCCCAAGCTTCTAAACCATCTTTGGCTATTTCAACTTGAAAACCTGCTTTACTTAGTGATTTCTGCGCAATAATGCGGCAAATAACATCATCTTCAGCCAATAAAACACTTAAACCATCAGCAACCATCACGTTCTCTTCATGAGATTGAATTGAAATAGTATTTAAGTTGATGGTTTCTGTTAGCTCGCTGCGACCCACCACCTCGATCGGCAAGGTAATGGTAAACTGGCTCCCCTTGCCCAGTTCGCTACTGACTTCAATATCCCCATCCATTGCCAGCACAAGCCGCTTAGCAATGGTCGTGCCTAAACCTGTGCCCTTTCGACTCGCGTCCACGGATAATTGCACAAAAGGCTCAAACATCACCGCTAATTTTTCTGAATCAATGCCAATACCACTATCTTCCACCACAATAATGACATAACTACCATGCCCACCCACTTTAATACGCACATAACCTTGATGGGTAAACTTCACCGCATTACCAATAATATTGAGCAAGACCTGACGCAAATGTGATTCATCGCCATTCACAATATTTGGCACATGTTCATAAACCAGCGTCAGTTCCACATTTTTCTCAGATGCCGACATCATAAAAGATGCCACCGTTTCCTGTAGCAAGGTGGAAAAACAAAAAGGTTTACATACGATTTCAACTTTATTGGCATCAATTTTTGATAAGTCTAAAATATCATCAATCAAAGACTGCAACACATGGGATGAATTTTGTGCTAAACGCAAGTGTCGCCGATGCTCCTCAGTCAAATAATCCGCTTCTTTTTCTAAGATATGATGCAAACCAATAATACCATGAATCGGTGTTCTCAATTCATGACTCATATTGGCAATAAAGAGTGATTTAGCCCGATTTCCCGCTTCAGCATCCCGTGCAGCTTGATGCAATTGATCAATCAAACTCGACATATATAGTGGAATAATCGTGAGAATTAAGAAAATAGCCACACTAACCCAAATGTGTTCAGACCAAAAAGGATTGAATAAATAAACAATGAGAAAACAAACATTGGCAATGGCCATCGTGCCCAAAAGATACGATTTACCATAACGACAGCCATTACCAATAATCACGAAAAGGTAAATAGCCAGTACAAATGCACCTTTGTCTCCTGCTAAAAGTAAGATCAAGGAAATACCACTTAGATCAATGGCAATACCTATAAAACGTCGCAAAGGATTCATGCGCGGATCTAAAAAAATCCAAACAAAGACTGCACAAGAAAAAGGTACATAAATTGCACAAAGAAGAAAACCAATGTGAACATCAACAATAAAAAAACAACATAAAAAAATAAATTGCAACACAACCCGTGTTGCAGCCTGTTTATGCTCAGTATCATCACGACTTCTGAACTTTAATAACTTTGCCTTAAACCATATCTTTGCTTTACTATTCATAAACACTAATCTTTTCCCAGTGGTGAAACTTTAGCATCCATTAAACTCAGCTTTGCACACCATAAACCACAATCAATTATCTAGTCTATCTTTTAGACTGACTTCTTTTTCCGCATCGCTGATTTCTTCATAAGGAAATGTTAACGTGAATCGTGTCGCATACATGCCTTTTTTAAGATCACTATAAACAATAGCCCCACCGTATTTACGCAGTAAAGATTGGTTAATGGATAAACCCAGACCTGTGCCTCCCTCTTGGCGTTTTGTGGTAAAAAAAGGCGTAAAGATATTCTTTAGATTCAGCTCATCAATGCCACAACCATCATCTTCAACATGCAATAAGATACATCTAGTCTTTTTTTCAAGTTGAAGATGAATATGCTGACAGCCCGCTTGTTTGGCATTCTCAAGCAAATTAGACACAATGCTTTCCAAAACATCTTGTGGCATTCCAAGCTAAACCTCAGTATGAGGTGGCTGCCAATTCACCCGAACAGACGATTCTTGCCAATCATTTAATATCAGACCCATTCAGAGAATAAGCTCAGTCTTTTCTTCCGAGATTTGCTTTAGATCAGCTTTGGCAAACTCCAACAAACGATACACTAACTTTTCCAAACGCTGGCTATCTTTTGCTAAATTTTTAAAAAACTTAAGCTGCTGTGATTTAGTCATGGTGTCATGGTGATCCAGCAAAAGTTCAACGGCATCCTGAATGGCGGTCACGGGTGTTTTAAATTCATGAGAAAGATCAATACCTTCGCCAAAAAGTAGCGGGTTCCAAGCAACCCCTTTAGTGTTCAGTTTAGACAAAAAACCTAAAGAAAGGCTCGGAACCCATGTTCGATATGCTGTAAGTTTTATCCCCATTACGCAATGAGTTAAAATCCAAGAACTATCGTCGTTTTTCGTTGATTGTCGTTGCCGTACTTTCCATGGTTGGTCGAGTGACGATGCTTGGTATTTCGCGCTGGACAGACAAAGGTGGCAGCTACCGTACAGTCGAACGTTTTCTCAATGATGATTCAATTCATTGGGATATCTTAAACTATACCATAAGCGCGCCATTGTTACGCGACCCTAACGATGTGATCCTCATCAGCGGCGATGAGACCATTACTACAAAAAGTGGTAAACACTCCTTTGGGTTAGGTCGTTTCTTTTCCTCCACACATGGTGTCCCAGTACCTGGTTTGTGCTTTTTATGTATCAG
>JAUZRG010000202.1 GCA_030950585.1 Mariprofundaceae bacterium
GCCGAAGTAGCCGAAGTAGCCGAAGTAGCCGAAGTAGCCGAAGTAGCCGAAGTAGCCGAAGTAGCCGAAGTAGCCGAAGTAGCCGAAGTAGCCGAAGTAGCCGAAGTAGCCGAAGTAGTCGAAGAAGTCGAAGAAGTCGAAGAAGTCGAAGATGAAATTGAAAGACTTAAGAGTCGAGCTTCTTTAGATGTTATGTTGGATCCAAGTTCATCAGAAGAAGTTGAAGCCGAAGAAGATTTTTTAGATGAAATTATAGCTGGTGAAGAAGCTGAAGATGAGCTTATAAAAGCAGCGTTATTAGAAAAAGTATCCTGTCTTATTGCTGAAATTCCTCAACAATTTGTGGTGTTGAAAAGCTTTTTGTTGATGGCTAAAGTTTGTATTAAAATCGATAAAGATTTAGATGATATGATTTTATGCAGCTTGCTTCCTGAAGATCAGCAAGAAGATATTAATGCTGACAATAGCATGGTTATTTTGGATGATAACAATAGTGACTATGAAGAAGATGAAGATACTCAATTTGTTGAAAGCATAGAGAAAGACGTTTTAACGCAAGAGGAAACGTTAGTACGTCAACTAGGAAAAGATATTTCTCAAGATATTAACGCAGCTTTGGTCGATCAGTTAAATGATGAATTAGAGGCTGAAGTTGATGGTGAACTCACCGATACTGAAACCGAATCTTTGATTGATGATTTGAATGAGGATGTTGTAGGCGATGATCATGAGGTGTTGGTTGATCAGTTAAATCATGAATTAGATGCTGACCTTGATGATACCTTAAGCCATAGCTTGGATGATGAGTTAACCGATACTGTCACTGAATCTTTGATTGATGATTTGGATGAGGATGTTGTAGGCGATGATCATGAGGTGTTGGTTGATCAGTTAAATCATGAATTAGATGCTGACCTTGATGATACCTTAAGCCATAGCTTGGATCATGAGTTAACCGATACTGTCACTGAATCTTTGATTGATGATTTGGATGAGGATGTTGTAGGCGATGATCATGAGGTGTTAGTTGATCAGTTAAGCAATGAGTTAGAAGCTGATATTGATGATGATTCTCAAGCGTTAATTGCAGCCTTAAATGTAGAGTGTGATACGCCTAGTGTTGATGTAAAAGTACCATTATTGCCGCAAGAAAGACAAGTTGCAGGTACTGTTTGGCCACCCGTGACAGGGCGTATTATTCTTCAGGAAGTTAAAGGTTTAAATATAGACCTTGCACAAGATGATAGGGATAATTGGTTTTGTACGGGTGATAAAAACTGGAATTTCTTTAGTGGTTCAACATTTGAATTTGATTCTCGTGTGAAAAGCTATTCATGTTTATTGGAAATGATTAAATACTTTAATTCGTTAGGGCACTTTGTTTCTAAAAATCGTTGTCTGGCCTTGACCGAAACAGGTTATGATGACCGCTGGCGTGTTTGGGAAATCGTTCGTCATGAAGTTAGTTTACAAGATATGTTGTTAAAAAGTTTAACAAGTCGAACAGGGGAAAGCTTGGCCAACGATGTGTTGAAGATTGCAGGGGTTAGCTTGGTTGCAGCAGAAAGTTTTGTTCATCATGATATTCGTTTGCCATTCTCGCTTAGTTCATTAACACTAAAACAAGGTAAACCTGTGTTTACAGGTTTTGCATTGATGCAAAATACCTTTGAGGATCGTGTGCCAATGTTCATGGTCAAAGACGCTTTTCGTGATGCTATTGCTGCCGTTGAGTCGTATCAGACACTGAATGTTTCTGTTTTACTTCATGCTATGAACAAGGTGTCTGAGAAATCAGGCAATAATAAGGCCTTGGTTGAAACCTTAAATGCTGTGTTGATTGGTCATTAATAGGATAGGGGAAGGTTGCAACCTTCCCCATTTAATGTGATGTTATCCTACCAAAGCTTATCTAGATCGCTTGCATCTCTCGGTGTCGAGTGTTGCACACAAATTTTTGATGATTTGATGCAAGCTTACAAAGAACCAACACGATTTTATCATAACAATCAACATATTATGGACTGTTTAAGCGTCTTTTCTAAAGTGCATCATTTGGCACACCAGCCTGCTGAAATTGAAATCGCACTGTGGTTCCATGATGCCATTTATGATAGTAAAAAAGATGATAATGAAGAAAAAAGTGCGCAGTGGGCGTGTGAGTATCTCCAATCTAAAGGCGTGAAACCTATGGTGGTTTCACGTATTGATGAGCTTATCATGGCTAGCAAGCACCATCAGGCTAAATCTTTAGATGAGGCTTTGTTGGTTGATGTCGATTTGAGTATTTTAGGCATGCCAAGCCTTGTCTTTGAGCATTATGATCAAGCCATTCGTTTGGAATATGCTTGGGTGAATGATGTTGATTATCAAAAAGGACGCTTGCAAGTTTTGCAGCGCTTCTTACAACGAGATGTGATCTATCAACATTTAGAGATGCGCCAACGCTATGAAAAGCAGGTAAGAGAAAACCTTCGTGAAAAAATAAATCATTTCCAAAGTAGCAAATAGCTGACAAGGCTTTGCCTTGAACGCATGCTTCGCACCAATTAATATTTAGTTGTTCATCCGTTTAGATGCACAAGGAGATCCATTTTGAAGACAGAGTATGACGCGCAATCCATCGAAACAAAGTGGCAGGCATTATGGCACGAAAAGTCTGTTGATATGGCCGTTGAGGATGATGCTCGTCCAAAATACTATTGCTTAGCGATGTTTCCTTACCCTTCAGGCCAATTGCACATGGGGCATGTGCGCAATTATTCTTTGTCGGATGTCTTAGCGCGCTATAAACGTATGCATGGTTTTAACGTCTTGCACCCAATGGGCTGGGATGCTTTTGGTTTACCCGCAGAAAATGCCGCCATTAAACACAATGTTAGCCCACAAACATGGACATTAAAAAACATTGATCAAATGCGTGTGCAGCTCAAGCGTTTGGGTTTGTCTTATGATTGGTCGCGTGAACTTGCCACATGTTTGCCCAATTATTACCGTTGGGAACAATGGTTGTTTTTAGAGTTATTAGAAAAAGGTTTGGCCTATCGTTCTGAAGCAGAAGTGAACTGGTGTGATGATTGTAATACGGTTTTAGCCAATGAGCAGGTTGTGGATGGTAAGTGTTGGCGTTGTGATCAAGCTGTTCGTCGCAAACAATTGGCACAGTGGTTTTATAAAATCACGGATTATGCAGATGAATTATTAACAGATTTAGATCAATTAAAAGACTGGCCTGACTCTGTGCGTGATATGCAAAGAAATTGGATTGGTCGCTCTATTGGTGCTGAAGTTGATTTTAGCCATGAAGATGGACAACAGTCATTGCGTATTTATACCACGCGCCCAGATACTCTAATGGGTGTGACTTATATGGCCATTGCGCCAGAACATCCTTGGGCACAGACTGCTGCAAAAGAAAATGTTGAAGTATCTGAATTTATTGAAAGTTGCGCCCACTCTTCAACCAAAGAAGCTGATTTAGCCACGATGGAAAAACGCGGTGTTTTTTCAGGTCATTATGTGAAACATCCGATCACAGGTAAACATTTGCCTGTGTGGATCGCGAACTTTGTGTTGATGAGTTATGGCACTGGTGCGGTGATGTCTGTTCCTGCCCATGATCAACGTGATTTTGAATTTGCTAAAAAATATCATTTAGCGATCAAGCAAGTGATTGCAGCTCAAGCCAGCGATGAAGCTTTAGTCGAACTAGAAGAAGCTTGGACAGGTACGGGTACGTTGATTCAATCGGGTATCTTTGATGACTTGGATTCAGAATCCGCTAAAAACACGATCACCCAATACCTTAATAAAAACAATTTAGGTACACGTAAAGTCCAATATCGTTTGCGTGATTGGTTGATTTCACGTCAACGTTATTGGGGTACACCTATCCCTGTCATTCATTGTGATATATGCGGCATTGTGCCTGTGCCACAAGATGAGTTACCTGTGACCTTGCCTGAACAAACGGCAGCGACACCTTTGTCTAAAAACGAAGCCTTTATTCATGTTGAATGTCCGAAATGTGGTATGGATGCACGGCGTGAAACCGATACCTTTGATACATTTATGGAATCTTCTTGGTATATGCAACGTTTTTGTTGTGCTGATCATGATACTGCTATGTTGGATGCATCGCGTGTGAATCGTTGGTTGGGTGTAGATCAATATATTGGCGGTGTGGAGCATGCTGTTCTTCATCTTTTATATGCGCGTTTTTTCCATAAATTATTGCGTGACCAAGGTTTGGTGTTAGGCGATGAGCCTTTTCAACGTCTGTTAACGCAAGGCATGGTGCTCAAAGATGGTACTAAGATGAGTAAATCAAAGGGCAACACGGTTGACCCTCAAGGTATTATTGAAAAATATGGTGCAGATACAGCGCGCCTTTTCATTCTTTTTGCAGCGCCAGCTGAAAAAGACTTGGAATGGAGTGATTCGGGTGTGGATGGGGCATATCGCTTTTTAAAACGGGTTTGGCGGATGTTGGAAAAAGTTGAAGAACCATTGGTGGCGGGTAAAGAAGACATCAAAACCTTACGCCGACACATTCATTTATCGATTGAACGTGTGACACATGCTTTTGAGCATGGCTATGCTTTTAATGTCGCGATTGCTTCTTTAATGGAACTTAGCAATCACTTGCAGGCTTTCCAAGCCGTCAGTCAGGCAGGAAAAGATGCTTGGCAAGAAGGTATGGTGGCATTGGTTCGGATGTTAACTCCCATTGTTCCTCACTTTAGTAGTGAATGCGCACAGCACTTAGGTTTAGACGGTGATGCTGTGTTGGCTGAATGGCCTAAAGTTGATGCACAAGCGTTGGTGTTGGATGAAATTAACTTAGTGGTACAAATTCAAGGTAAAAAGCGTGGTCAAATCACTGTTCCTGTGGATGTCGATAAGGATACAGCTTTGGCGATGGCACAAGCCGATGAAAAAATAGCACCTTGGCTAGAAGGACAGCAATTGGTGAAAGTGATTTTAGTACCTAAGCGTTTATTGAACTTGGTTGTGCGTCCGTTATGAGGTTTGCTCTACTGCTCGTGATACTGTTATGCAGTGCTTGTTCGTATCATATCGTGGGGCAAGATCGCGGTGTGATTCCAAATGAGGCTCATACGGTGTCGCTGCATGCCACATCCGCCAATACGCAAGCGATGCAAGCAAAGCTATTGGCGTACTTTCAAGAGCGTAGTCATGGTTATCAATGGCAACAAGAAGATGGTCAGGCACAAATGCAGTTTTTGAGTTTTGCAGAACAATTTGTGCCAGTGGCTTATGATGCTGCGGGTATTGCAACTTCTTATCGTTTGAGTTTATCAGGTTCTCTTGAGTTGTGGCATGACGAAAAAGAAATCTGGCGCAGTGGTTCTATTGCTGTGTATGATGATGTGTTTGTCCTCGGTGGGCCAGCCAGTGTGGATGCCTCTCGAAAAGCGATTCGTGAAGAGTTAGAACGTCAATGGATGATTGAAGTCTGGCTACGCATTGCCTCAGGCTTTTAGTCATGCGTACTTGTGTTTATTTACATGGTGATGATGAAACGTCAATTAGCGCGAAAATGAATGAACTTTTGGGTGATAACCGTGAAGATGTGAAGGTGCTTCGCCTTGATATGGTTGAGCTAGATCAAGCGCGCATTGCATCTCAGAGCAGAAGTTTATTTGGTCATGTGCAATACCGAGTGGGTGTTCGCAATGTGCAGAGTGCGAATCCTTTTCAGGGTAAAAAATTATTACAATTGATTGAAGAAAAGCGTGATACGCTTGTTTTGGTTTTATGCGCTCCCAATGTGAAATACAGCAAGGATTTGCATAAAAAACTTCTGCGTCACCCTGCTGTTGATGTACGGGAATTTCGCCCTAAAAGAGGTTATTTTTTTAAGCAATGGTTCAATGATGAACTGAGAAAACGTCAGCTTAATTTGAATTCAGAAGCCATAGCATGGGTATGTCAGCGCTTGGATGGTATGCAAAGCAATTGTTGCCAATTATTGGATCATTTAGAACTTTATCAGCTTGATAAGCAGCATGATATAAGCGTCTCTGTGGTGGCTGCTTTGTGTGGTGAAGAGCGTTCGGAAGAGATTCGTAGTTATTGTCATGCGATGCTGGCACGCTCACCAGATGCTTTGGTTCTTTTGAATCAACTCATGATGCACCAACATTTGGTGGCCATTCAGGTTAGTACATGGTTGCAAAATGCGTTGCAAAGTATGCTAATCTATAAAACACTGATTCATCAAATGTCTGTTCAGCAGGCCGCGCGTCAGGCCAAAATATTCACAGCAGAAGATAAGCGTGTGTATGCGAATCAACATCAACATTGGTCGTTGTCACAATTACAAGGGATCTTGTATGAACTTGCTCATTTAGAACGGTTTCTCAAAGGTCACTCGATTGAGAGTGATGCTGTCTTAATGCAACAATTAACCGTCAAAGTACTCATGCAAGCTTAAGTGATTTTATTTTTTTAGATCTAAAATATATTGGGGTAGTGGGGTGCGTGTCCCATCCATGCGCCATGCTTTTTCGATCGCCAGTTGCGCAATATCATGTTGTCTACTTTGGTTTAAAGGGTGTGTTTGGAAAAAGTCACTGCTTTGATCGGGCGAAACTTTTTGAAGAATATCAAAAAGTTCAGTGCTACCACCAATATGGCCATAGTATTGGGCTAAGCTACGAACAGCATCTAAATCTGCTTGATGTTCTTTTTCGCGTGAAAAAGCCATCATGCCAATTAAATTGGTCGTGCTAAAAAGTTGATTAGCTAACCCATCTGACAGGTAAGTGCTGAGGGCTGTGGTAAGGACAACAAGGGTGAGACCTTGGCTCAGTGATTGAATGGGGTGGCGTTGTAAAACATGGGAAACCTCATGCCCTAAAACCATCGCAAGGGTATTTTCATCGGGTATTCTTTCAAGTAGTCCACGAAAAACAATAATATGTCCACCTAAGGTTGCGCCTGCATTGATGATAGCACTATCGCTATAGTGAACGGTGATGGTGGCTTCCTTGGGAATTTGTTGCTGTTGCGCCAAGTCATTCACGAGCGTTTGTAAATAAGACTCTACCTTTTTACTTTGAGTATTTTGTGTTGATTCATCCATAAACGGTATTTGTCTAAATAGCTGGTTTTCTTGAGACAATGAGATGAATTTAGTGACATGGGAAACAGTGACATGAATCAGCCCTAGCACGCATGCTAAGATCAATACCAAAGAGACACTTAATACTGCGGCTTCGGCGAGTGGGCTAATATCTTTACTGGTATTGATGCCCTCTGGAGGCAAAGGGTTGCTATAGTTCATGGGCGATTCACGATCACAGCAGTGCCATAGACAATCACTTCAACAGAGTGGACAGTATTTCTTCTGCCTTTGTACATCGAAGACGTTTCGATCTTGGTATTGAGAATCAAGCTTGCACCTAAAGATTTTGCATGTTCTTTCATGCGTAAAGTGGATTCACGGCGAGCACGGTCAAGCAAGCTTTCATAGGCAGTGACTCGTCCACCAAATAAATTGCGCAAGCTGGCTAAAAACTTTTTAAAATAATCAACAGAGACCAGCATGGTGTGCGCATGTGAAAGGGGTGGTAATTGACGCATGGATACAGCGGGCAATTTCATCATCTCTTTTTCGCGCCGAATGATGGATGCATAATGCTTGTTTTCTAAATAGCGGCCAACAAATAGGCCAATGAGTAAAAGAAGTAATGGGCTAATATTTATAAGTAAACTGAGGAAATCAGTCATGATATGACTCTAAAATAACAGTTGTACCATAGACATACAGTTCTGCTGCGCCTTGGGCAACCGATGAGGTTGAAAAGCGAATGTTTAAAACCGCATTGGCTCCAATACTTTTAGCTTGTTCGGACATGCGTTGGATGGCTTTTTCACGAGACTCTTGCAGAAGCTCGGTATAACCACGTAGTTCACCACCGATGATGTTTTTAAAGCCAGCCATCAAATCACGGCCAATATGTTTGGCACGAACAGTGCTGCCATTGACCACACCTAGGTGGCGATTCACTCTTTTACCGAGGATAGATTCTAAGTTGCTTAAGATCATGTGAAACATGCCTCCTTGGTGTTGTATGGCATAATGTCCTATGCCAGATGATGCCTTTGTGTGTTCAATCGTTGTTGTGTTATTTTGTTGTTTGATCGAGTCGTGTTCTTTTTGTTGAATGGCTTCTTGGTGTGGTTCAATACTCTTCTTTGTTTGTTGTGTAGATTCTTCTTCTGGGGTGGATATTATTTTAAGTTTTTTCTTTTCTTTTTTTCGACGATGTTGTCTGGTCATGGATTGCATGCTTTGTGGTGCTTGATCTTTTTCGTTGATGCATAGTAGGAGAAACAACATGATGAGTGCCCATATCTAACCGATATACCATGCTAAACCATACCAGCGTTTGACTTGTTTTAAATCGGATAGGTCTTGCTGAAAGCTTTCTGGGCCAAAATCTGGAATCCATACTTGGCGTTCTGAGAGCTGACGAACATTAAAATGATAAGGATCGCTTAATAATAAGTCTTGTGAAGGAAGCTCAATGATATTACCTAAACCTGCATCACCACCTTCAAAGGGCAGCTCCATATCAATTTCATTCGTTTTTTCATTGTAAGAAATTAAGGTTGCTGCACCATCTAAACCATCGGTTAGGGCAATCCACCAACGTCCATTTTTAGCTTGCACCACACTCATGGGGAATTGCGGCATAAAGAGTGTCTCAAGTATTTTTTCAGGGTCAGTTTCTATTTTATTGACCAGTAAAGTTGTGTAGTCAATGGTTTTTAGCTCATGGCCAAAGTTTCTTACACTGCTATCCACCAAAGAAATAGATCTTTCACCTGCTAAGGCAACAGCCAAACGGCCATCATGTGCAAAAGATAAATCATTGATCGTATGCATTATTTTGTCATAAGACTTTTCAGCCAATAAAGTCCCTGACTCGTTATAAAGGTGCATGGTAGGCTCAATATTACCAGCAGTGACAATATGTTTTGTCTTGGGGTCATAAGCCAAATGTACAAATAGCCATTTATCTGAAGAAGCAAACAAGTCACATTGACGGGTCGCTAACTGACAACGAAATAGCTTGGTTCCCGGTGATTCGGAGACCAATAATTGACCATCAGGTAAAAAAACAAAATCCATGAGGTGATGGGAGAAGCCCAGTTCGGAAATGGGTATTTTTCTGTGCTGAGACCCTAGTTGATGTAAGTTGAAGTCCGAATAAATATAAAGTTGATTATCATGGTCAATAGCCATGCTCTTTGGGCCAAGCAATTGATTTTCTTGTTCGCCTGAAAATAAACTGAGGTAAACCCCAAGGCCGACAAGTAGTAAAATAATGAATGCTTTTTTCGTATGTGAATTCAATGATTCTCCCAAGTGAGAAACAGTCCAGAGATGGCATCCAGAAACTGATCCTTACTGGATGAAAGGGTGGCAGAAATAGCTTGATGAAGCAACACAATTTCATTTAAATCATAAGGTTTTTTTCTTGTCTTTTGATTATTTGGTTTTAATGCTCACTTAAGCAAGTTCTTCATCGCGAAAACGTGCTTGAATGTGTAGCAACTGGGCTTTGTTGGCAACCAGTACATCCACGCAATCGGGATCAAATAGAATATTTTTGTTTTTTATCATAAATGCAAAAGCATCCTCATTCGACCAAGCTTTCTTATAGGGGCGTATGCTCGTGAGTGCGTCAAAGACATCAGCCACAGAAGCAATACGTGCTTCAAGAGGAATATCATTTCCTTTTAAGCCACTGGGATAACCTTGCCCATCATAGCTTTCGTGATGGTATAAGACGATATTTCTTAACATTTGAACATGCATGAGGCCACTAAGGTTGAATGTTTGAATCATTGTATCAATGATGGT
Organism: Mariprofundaceae bacterium; assembly: GCA_030950585.1. Taxonomy (GTDB): domain Bacteria; phylum Pseudomonadota; class Zetaproteobacteria; order Mariprofundales; family Mariprofundaceae; genus JAUZRG01. Next base: position 9,902 of record JAUZRG010000202.1, read on the forward strand.
TCGTCCGATATCAACATGGGTTTGAATCACTTCACGCTCTTGAGTCGTTAGTATTCCTCGTTTTAATATAATCGCATCGGGTATGCCGACCTTGCCAACATCATGTAAGGGCGAAAATTGAAAGATGTATTCGACTTGCTCATCACTGATACCATGCTTTTGACCTAGGCTAAGGGCGATGATGCGGGCGTAGTGAGACATTCTTGCAAGGTGTGTTCCTGTTTCTTCATCCTTTAAACGGCTGAATGCTCTGGCAGTGAGTACAGCTCCTTGCAGTGTTTTGATAGGCATGGTTTCTGCGATCAGCATGGTGGATATCAATTGTATATAAACATCAAGTTTTTTGATGTTTCTTTTATTAAAATAAGCGATTTCAGTCGCATTCATGAATAATAGACCGATAAGGTGATCATGGTAAAAAATAGGTTGTGTGAGGCTAGATTGATAACCTGCGGATTTGATTTTATTGCTATGTTCTTGGCAGATTAGTTCTTCAGGGATGTTGTCAATAATGCGCATTTCTTTGTTTTTAACCAGTTGCGTTAGTGCATGACAATGCGCTAATTTGCTTGAATAATAGGAAATAGGTGATGCACCGTCTGTGCTATGGGTGAATGTTTTTAAGGTGTCGGTCTCTTGGTCATAAATGGCAATGGCAATGCGACATAATGGTGGAAAGATTTCTTTCATATTACGATGAATAGCTTGTATGTTTTTAGATAACATTCAACGTATTATCTATATTTTATGCATTAAAATCAATAGCAATGATGCGTTGTCTTTAAAGTTTAATCTTGATGGTTTTCTATTTGATGATAAGGATGTCTTTTTTAGAATCAAAACCGTACATGAAGTATGTTGTTTTTTAGATTATGGAATGATGAAGGAGTTGACGTTTATGGATATAAAAAAAGAAAGTCATAAAATTTTAGTTGCGACTGAGCTTGTGGGTCTACTCATGATTGTGATCTGCACATTAATTGCCGTTGGTTTTGAAATGAAAACCATGATTACAAATCAAGTGGTCACATTATCTGATTTGTTGTTATTGTTTATTTATCTTGAAATTATTGCCATGGTGGCAGTTTATTTAGAGTCAGGAAAACTACCTGTCAGAATGCCACTTTATATCGCGATTGTTGCCTTGGCACGCTATATGATCTTGGACATGAAAAACTTAGATACATGGCGCATCTTAGGGATTTCAGGTGCGGTATTTTTGATTGCAATGACTGTGTTGGTGCTTCGTTATGGGCATGATAAGTTTCCTTATGATGAAGAAAAAAGAAGTGATCTTGAATAAGGAATGAAAATTCAGTTATTAAGTGATCTCCATATTGAGTTTGAACACTTTTATTATGAAAGTACTAATGCCGATGTGATCGTATTGGCCGGTGATATTCATATTAAAGACAAAGGCATACGTTGGGCTTTAGATCAAATTAAAGATAAACCTGTGCTTTATGTGCTCGGTAACCATGAGTTTTATGGCAAAGCTTATCCCAAACATATTGAAAGCCTGAAAGAGCTTGCAGAGCAGAGTAATGTTCATGTTTTAGAAAATAAAGGTATGACGATTGATGGGGTGAACTTTTTTGGTTGCACCTTATGGACAGACTTTCAACTGTATGGTGATGCACGCTTAACGGGCTATGAGTGTCAGCAAATCATGAATGATTATAAAAAAATCAGATTATCACCGCAGTATCGTAAGTTACGTTCAATCGATACATCAAATATTCATCGTCATTCTTTGCATAGCTTGCAAGCAGAACTAGCTGCAAAAGCAGGGGAAAAGAATATTGTGATTAGTCACCATGGCCCTAGTGAACGCTCCTTAGCCAGTACAGCGAAAGGCGAAGTGGTCAGTGCGGCTTATGTATCATCATTGGAAGATACCATTTATACTTACCAGCCTACGTATTGGTTGCATGGTCATATGCATTGTTCATCAGACTATCAGGTGGGTGGATGTCGTGTTTTATGCAATCCAAAAGGTTACCCGCATCAACCCAATCAAGCTTTTAATGCAGGTTTTTGTTTTGATGTATAAAAGGTGATGAATCTCTCGCTTCTACCCACAGATTCTGGTTGTTATTTATTTAAAGATAAACATGATCGTATCATTTATGTGGGTAAGGCGAAGGTTCTGAAGAAGCGTGTGTCATCTTACTTTCAAAAGCGAAATCATGATGCAAAAACCAGAGCACTCGTCGAACATATTGTCGATTTAGATTTTATCGTCACCGCCAATGAGTTGGAAGCGTTATTGCTTGAGAATCATTTAATTAAGAAGCATCAGCCAAAATACAATATCGCTTTAAAAGATTCAGGTGGTTATAGTTATTTGTGTTTGAGCGATGAACTTTGGCCGCGTTTATTGGTGCGTCAAGATCGTGATTTAGCAGGGAAATACTTTGGCCCTTTCACTTCCACGCGTATGCGCGATCATTTATATCAAGCTTTGCAGCGCATTTTTAAACTACGGACTTGTCATGTTTTACCTAAGCGAGCTTGTTTGCGTTATCACATGGATTTATGTGATGCCCCTTGTGTTGAAAAAATAACAGCAACGGATTATCAAAAACAAGTCAATGCCGCTGAAGAGGTTTTATGTGGACGCAGTGATGCATTGATTGCTGATTTAGAAACAGAAATGAAGAGTCATGCGGTAGAGATGGCTTTTGAAAAAGCTTTAAGCTTGCGACATCAAATCGAAGCTCTAAGGCGTTTACAAGAAAAACAGCATGTGCAGCGAGATAAGACTTATGATGAAGATGTTATTCATTATAAACAAGAAGGTATGATGTTATACATCATGCTTTTTCATGTGAAAAAAGGTATGTTAGATGAAAAGAAAAGCTTTTGTTTTGACGCGATGGACGATGCATTTGAAAGTTTTCTGGCGCAGTATTATCAGCATCACTCTGTGCCAAAAGATATTATTTTAGCACAACCCTTATCCAAGAGTCTGCATGCCTTTCTTGAGATGAAACGCAAAGCGAAGGTGTGCATCACGGTGCCACAGCGTGGTGAAAAAAAACATTTATTGGCATTGGTGCAAAAAAATATAGAGCACCATTTTTTTGGGTCGCTAAAAAAGCTTGAAGACTTGCAGGATAAGCTAGGGTTAGCTGTGTTACCATGCGTGATTGAGTGTTTTGATATTTCACACTTTCAAGGTCATGCCACAGTCGCATCGATGGTGCAGTTTCGTGATGGTCGTGCAGATAAAAAGCAATATCGTCGTTATAAAATACGCCATGTGGAAGGTATTGATGATTTTCGTTCGATGGCTGAAGTCGTGAGTCGCCGTTATGGGCGGCTATTGGATGAAAAAAAAGCCATGCCTGACTTGATTGTGATTGATGGGGGGGCAGGGCAATTATCATTTGCGCAAGCGTCGTTGTTGGAGTTGGGTTTAGATTTGCCTATCGTTTCTTTGGCGAAACGTCATGAGGAAATCTATATGCCTGAGACAGAAGAAACCTTGCGCTTGCATCATCAAGCACCTGCATTGCACTTAATGCAACAAATTCGCGATGAAGCACATCGTTTTGCCATTCAGTATCACCGTCAGTTACGCAAAAGAACAACAGGGTTTCATGATTCATGACATTATTTATTCGTTCAGAACGGCTTGCTCAGCATGGCTGGGATGCTATTTTTTCAACACGCCAAGGTGGGTGCAGTCCAGCACCTTTTCATGATTTAAACTTGGGCTTTGATTTAGGGGATAATTCACATTATGTCTTGCATAATCATGAGCTGTTGTTGCAAGCATCAGGTCTTGAGTCATTTCCACACCAAGCCACACAAGTGCATGGCGATCATTTTTTGTATTGTAAGGGTGAAGGCGAGATGCATGCACAAGAAGCAGACGGCCTTTGGTCTGATCAAGCTTCGTGCCTTTTGGCCGTGCGTACGGCGGATTGTGTGCCTATTTTGTTGGCAGATCCTGTGACAGGTCTTTTTGCTGCGGTGCATGCAGGTTGGCGCGGAACAGAAAAATGCATTGCAGCAAAGATGGTGTATATGATGTGTGAGAAAGGTGCAAAGGCAGAGCATATCATCGCTTCTATTGGTCCTTGTCTTGGTATGTGTTGTTTTGAAATCAATGAAAACATAGCGAGTGCCTTGCAAAAGAGTGTTGATGACATACAAAACAAGTTTGTGCAAAAAATAGAAGGTAGGCTTTATGCAGACCTTTCTTTGCTCAATCAATATCAGCTAAAAATGGCTGGATTAGCTAAAAATCATATTGAACGACAAAGCCGATGCACGTATTGTGAAAATGAAAACTTTTTCTCATATCGCCGAGACGGAGGAAAAACAGGGCGAGGTCTTGCTATTATCACAGCAAAGAAATTATGATTGCCGCCATGCGCCATATCTTATGTGTTTTTCTTTTATGTTTACTTTCTTCATGTGCTTCAAAATCTGCTTTTAATACAGGGACGGCAGAGGGTGATTATAACCACGCCAAGTATTTGCTCGATGAGGGTTTATACGCCAAAGCCAATATTGTGTTGAAACAATATGTGACAGATTATCCTTATAGTAAACTTGCTGTGAAAGCTGAGTTGTTGAGAATTTATTCAACTTATAAAGCCAAAGAGTTTATTTTGACGGAAACCTTGTCAGAAAGCTTTTTATCTCAGCATCCAACTTACCCTGAAATTCCTTATGTGAAATACTTGTTGGCCATGTCCTTTTTTAAACAAGTCGAAGATGCAGCCAAAGATCAAACTTATACGCAGGCTTCGATTCAACATTTTGAACGTTTACTAAAAGAGCACCCTGATTCGCCATATGCTAAAAAGGGTCAACGCTCTTTGAATAAGCTTTACAAGCAGTTGGCTGGACAAGAAATGTATGTGGGCAAGTATTACTTCGATCAAGAGCGTTATGTGGCTGCTGCAAATCGTTTTGTGTTTGTGGTTGAAAATTATCAAACTATGGCAGTGATTGAAGAAGCCATGTATTATCTTGTATTGAGTTATCAGCATTTAGATATGGCTTCACATGCTAAGGATGTTACCAAGCTATTAAGACACAATTATCCTAACTCTAAGTGGACTGCTAAATTAGCAGGTTAAGGCTTGATACTTTAAAGTGTTGAAAAAGGTGAAACCGATTGGTTTCACCTTTTTTTGTTTTAGGTTGGGTCAACAATACCTTCGGCAAGCATGTGTAGTGCGGTCAAACTTGGGACAAAAAAGTAATCGCCACCACGGGTTTCAACAAAACGAGGGATACCAGCACAAAAGTGGGGTGGTTTATCCCCTTTGGGATCGTTGGGTAGAATCATTTTACCACCGCCATCAGCCTGACAGTTATGATTTCCAAGCAAGGGGTCTTTTTCATTGGCTAGCTTAAAATCATTACCGTAATTGATCCACTGTTGTTGCACAAACTCAAATTGCCGAGAAATACTGGCATTGATGACCATAAAAATAATGCCGTGGTTGCCATCATTGCTTGATTCATCTTTGACTTCGCCATAAGGGAGGCCACGACGAAGAATACGACGGCGATTCACAAGCGCACCAGGTGTGTTAAAGGCAGTTTTACCATCTTCTAAAGCACCGCGTGGATTGATGCGTCGCACATGGGCACCCATTGGGCAACGTGAGCCATCTAAATCATGGTCATAGTTAAAGGCCACGAGTTGTTGCCTCAATTTAGTGTAGGCGGCAACGGTTGGTGCGGAAGGGTTTGGTTGCTCCATGTATAACTTCTTTTCTGCGGCACTCAGTTTATCACCAAAAGCTTTGGCTTCCTCTTCTGTGGGGAATTGCGTGAGTGGCGCGCCACTATCGCGCCAGCGACCAGAGAATTTAGCGGCTAGTAATTCTTTGCCACCTTCTAGTTTTTTACCTTCTTCATTCATGTACTTGTTAAAGCTACCAACATTTTCATGTAGTTTGCGATAAACCATAAAAGTACCATTAAATGCCAGTAAAGGTGGTTGTGGGGCTTTGGGTGTTTCAAAAGCTTCATCACGATGGCCTAGGATAAACTCACCATTTTCTAAAGGCTCCCAGCCTTCTTTGGTGGCAGGGTTTCCTCGTGTGGGTTTACCACCACCAATCACACGGTCGGGGTTGCCACTCGCAGCAGAAAAATATGGATCACTGATGCCATCACGGTAGCCAAAGTGCTCGGTGGCTTGGGGCTTGCCATTTTTATAAATCACAGAAGCACTTTGATAGGGTAAGTTGGTCTCACCCTGATCACCAGTATGACCGAGAACTTGTTCAACGCCTTGATTGGTGTTGGCCAATATATCACAAATAGCTTGATAGCGTTTTTCGACCACATCTTCACTTTTGCCATTGATCGAAATCCAAATATGGACAGCTTCGCCTTGCCAAATTTGATCCCAATGCTGGGGTGAGCTTGTTTGGTCATCACCTAAAATATCTTTGCGCTCTTTCATGCCCATAGCAAAGTCTTCAGGAAAGCTTTGCAAGGATAAACGCGATACGCCCAGCATTTTTAAACCTTGGTAGGTGAATGAAATATTGGTGGTTGCTGTTGGAGCACTGTTTTCACCTGATTGTGCTGTCATCTCCCATGCAACACCAGTGGTGATGAGCGGGTTGATATCTTGTACAAATTGACGACCTGCTTTGCATTCCTTGATGCGATAAAAGATATAGCGTGCTTTGGGGTAGCCAAAGTGGCCATAGCCTTTGACAATATTGCCTTGGATGTCGTTTAAATCAATATGTGTACTCATGCTTTAACTATCCTTAACTATTTCTTTGTGAGCACCAGCAATCCATGTGGGGGCACTCATGTTCTTGGGCTGGGTACGGGCAATAAATGCTTTAAATGCACATTGCAACTCTTCTGGTTTTAGCCCTTGGTGTTCGTAGACAAACCTCGAAAACTCCTGTTTTAAATATAAGTTTTTTAGCTGTTCCTCAAGTGGTTCGCCTGTTGATCCATTGAAAAATAGACTGTTGTTGACTTGGCAGCGTTTGATATAAGCAACAAAATCAGCAGCATTTTGTACACGATCAAATGTCACAGCATGTTGCCAAATTTTTTGCACTTCTTCTTGAGCATGTTCCCACATACCTGTGAGGTAAGTATCAAGATCACCATAATAGTTGCTAGAAAACACAATATATTTGGAATTTAAGTGCTCTTCAACGGCAGGAGCACCTTCATAAAACACATCATTAAGTACATAAAAGCGGCATAAATAGGTATTGGGAACCTTTGCCATTGGACTTTCTTCATGTAAAGGCATGTCTTGTAAATATTGACGTGTTTGCATGGCGTATGATTTTTGCCCACAACTACCATTAATAATAGGACATAAAATAGTTAGACCCGCAGCTGATGGTGGTGACTTCTTACCTGTTAATTTGTTGAATAACTGTTGTATTCCGCCAATAAACAGAATTTTTAAGACGGATAAAAGACCAGATAGACTCATGCGCTATTGACCTCACTTTCATGGGACAATCGTTCTTCTACGGCTTGTGCGGATAAACTGATAATAGGTGTAGGTTCCATGATACTGATGGCACCTTGTACTTCTAAAAGTAGTGCGTTGTAAGCTTGTTGAAAGTCTTGTGGGTCATCATTGCTATGGACATCGTTAAATGCGCGTAATTTGCCAGATAAATGCTGTGCATTTTTAACATCATTAGAGCTGGCCAGTGGGTAGGCATTGTAATAATGATTGGTCCACACTTGATTGTAGGTGATATAAGCGTGAAAAGGTTGCAGTGGAACGGATTTAGGGTACTTAACATTTTTGGTCCAAAATAAATCCAAACCGCCTGGAATAGCTGTATGGAATGAATCCACATACTGCGCCCAACTGCCGTTAAAGTTGCTAAAAAAGAACATATAGGAATATTTAATGGTTTCTTTGGGTTGGCTTGGGTCAAGGTGAGGAAATTGTTTAGGGCTGACAATCGCCCAACGTGCATAGTGAATGAGTGATAAGGTGAGTAAGCCCTTTAAATAAGCTGCACCTCCGGGAAGTTGCACGAACCCAAAAAATAATTTATTTAACCATGTTAAATACCATTTGGCGGGTGTAACAACATTCATCGCATAGGATTTTCCTGCAATATTTGACATCTTTTTACCTCCTCGTAAATCACAAGCGTTAGCATTGCTAACCAATGTTCGCTTATGCTCTTTGAAATGATGAGGTGCAACCTATGAAGGCTAGGATAAATAGCTGGCTAAATTGTTATTTTAATGAAACTTTAAAGATATCCTATCTTGCTATTCGCATCTTACATGAATTTGCACCCAAACGAGGTTAATTTCGTTTGTTTTTCAGCAAAAAAAGATAAAGAGAAACCTTGTAATAAGAAAGGTTTTATTTTGATGTCTTTGATGGCGAAAAAAAGATTACTTAGCGTAACTTTAATGTTGATAAAGCAAGCAGTGCCAATAAGAAAGCGATAATCCAAAAACGAACGATCACTTTAGGTTCGGCCCATCCTTTAAGTTCAAAGTGATGATGAATGGGAGCCATGCGAAAGACCCGTTTTCCTGTCATTTTAAAAGAAGCCACTTGCACGATAACTGAGATCGCTTCCACGACAAATAAGCCGCCAGCAATGACAAGCAAGAACTGTTGATGAATGACGCAAGCAACCAAAGCCAGAGCGCCACCAAGAGCCAAAGAACCAATATCACCCATGAAAACTTGAGCGGGGTAGGTATTGAACCATAAAAAGCCAAGGCATGCACCAGCCATCGCTGCACAAAAAACGGTGAGCTCTCCTGCACCGACGACGGGTGGAATAAGCAGGTATTCTGCAAAATGGATATGGCCAGAAAGGTAGGCGATGACACCAAAGGTACCTGCAACCATCAAAGTTGGGGTCACGGCCAAACCATCTAAACCATCTGTTAAATTGACGGCATTCGAGGTGGCGACAAGCACAAAGACCACAAAAGGAACATACCAGAAGCCCATATGCCATTGTACATTGAAAATAGGTACATCAACGATGGGTTCTGTGGTGTAAAAAAGAACGATAGCAGCCGCAGTGCCAAAAATAACTTGTAGAAGAAGTTTCCAACGGCCTGCTAAGCCTTTTGGATCATGGCGAATGACTTTTAAATAATCATCATAACAACCAATACCTGCATAGCTCAGGGTCACGAATAAGGCTAGCCAGATAAAAATATTGGATAAATCGGCCCAAAGAAGTGTGGAAATGGTTAACGATAGTAAAATAAGGATGCCACCCATGGTCGGGGTTCCTTTTTTAGAAAAATGAGATTCTGGCCCATCATCACGAATGGGTTGCCCTTTGCCTTGGTGTTTTTGCAGCCAGCGAATACAGGCAGGCCCAAAAAGCCAACATAAAACAAGGGATGTGACTAAGGCATAGATTGAACGAAAAGAAATATACTGAAAAATATTCAGCCATGACCAATGTTCTGCAAGGGGGTAAAGAAAGTTATATAGCATATTATTTCTCTGTTAATGCGGGAATAAGTTGTTCAAGGCCGATACTGCGAGATGCTTTGATGAGTATATTATCGTGCTGTGATAGTTGCCATGTTGCAATGATGGCTAAGGCTTCTTTAGGGTTTTCAACCCAAGTGGCATGGGGTGTTTCTTTTGCTAGCGAGGCCATCTGTGAGCCAACCAATAAAAGTCGCTCAATGCCTGAGACATCAAGTTTTTTATGTTGTTCTGCACTGCATTGTCCGAGTTCAGCCATATCACCCAGAATAGCCGTGCTAGAACCTGATAATGCCCGTAAGGTATTGAGAGCTGCGGACATAGAGGCGGGATTTGCATTGTAGCTATCATTCAAAACACAACAGCTATTGATACCACGAATAGACTCTAAACGTCCTTTGACAGGCTGCCAATCACGAAGACTATGTATGACATCTGAAAAAGAGTGTTGTGTAAACATGCTGATGACTTCAATGGCTAAAGCTATATTTTGTCCCCAGTGTGCAGCAGGCAAAGAAAGATCTACCTGCGCTTGGTGTTCTGCATGTGTTAAGTTTAAGGTATAGCCCTTTAGTTGCCAGCTCACTGTATCAGGGTGATCCATATCAAGGCAATGAGTAGGAATATGCATGGAAAAACGATGCATCCAGTGGCTCACACCTTCACCAAGGATCGCTTTGTGACTGGTTTCTAATAAGGTGCTTTTTTCACGCACAATGCCTTTCATATCACCAAGACCTGAGGCGTGTGCAGGGCTAAAACCAGTAATGACACCAATATCGGGGCTCGTGATTTTTGAAAGCTGCGCCATTTCTGTGACTTCAGAAATACCACATTCAATAATAGCAATATCTTCTTGGCGAATGCGTAAAATACTTTTAGGTACGCCAATGAGATTGTTTTCATTGGCATGGGTGGCAGCAACTTGGTAACCAAGGTTTTTGAGCATATGCTCTAAGAGGCCACGCAAACTTGTTTTGCCATAAGAGCCTGTGATGGCGATGACTTGACCTGTAAACTGTTGTCGCCATGTGGCGGCAATATCAGCATAAGCTTGCAAGGTGTCGTGAACTTGTAGGCAAGGTAAATCGCTGCTGACCTCTCGATCAACAATGGCAGCAATGGCACCTTTTTTAGCGGCCTCTTCTAAATAGGCGTGACCATCAAAGTGAGGGCCATGCAAGGCGATAAAGACATCGCCTTTTTTTAGGTCGCGTGTATCTGTAGAGATGCGTTGACATGGTTCAGTGATGTTCCCATGCCATAAGCCACCACAGGCCATTTGTAGTGTGAATGCATTAAAATTCATGATGTTGTTTCATCCATATCGTGAGGTGACCGTTGTTTTTGTCTCAGGTAGTTTATGGCGATGTCTTGATCACTCCATGCTATGCGGTTGTCATTTGTTTCCATATAGCTCTCATGACCTTTGCCTGCAATCAACAATATATCACCTGTTTGTAATGCATTGACAGCTTGAAAAATAGCAATGCGCCGATCCACTTGACGATGAACTTTATGATGTTGTTTGCTAGGGATACCTTGAAAAATATCTTGAATAATAACCTGAGGCGTTTCAGAGCGTGGGTTATCGGATGTTAACCAAAGATGGTCGGCAAATTTCGTGGCAATATTACCCATGATAGGACGTTTTTCTTTATCACGATCACCGCCACAGCCAAATACCAAATAAATATTATAACGACATAATAGGCGTACGGTGCGTAAGCAGCGTTCCAAGGCTTCGGGTGTATGGGCGTAATCAATAAAAGCCTGCCATGCACCTAAACCAATGGATTGTAATCGACCTGGTGGTGCCGTGATGTGATTAAGTGCCTCAGGTAGCTGTGTGATTTTGGTGTGAAAGATGCTACATAGAATAGCTGCAACAGCCGTGGTGTTTTCAGCATGGAAGTCACCCAACGGCAAATCTTCAATTAAAATTTCTGTATCTGTTTCATTTTTTGTATGTGGCTTTAAACGCAACATACTTGGTATTTCTTGTTCCCAAGCCATCGCAATGGCTTTTTTACGGTATAAACCTTGGCCATACCAGCGTGTTTTTTTCGGTGCGAATGCTTTTAAGTTAGGGCAATCTGCATTTGCAAAGATGATGCCTTTTTGATCATAAGTTTGTTGTAAAAAGTGGGCTTTGATATTGGCATAATTTTGGAAGCTACCATGATCATCAATGTGGTCATGACCAAGGTTGGTCCATAAAGCTGCACAAAAATCTAAACCTGCAATGCGTTGTTGCTCAATGCCATGTGATGAAATCTCACAGACAATGGTATCCACTTTGGCGGCATGTGCTTGTGCATACAACTGATGCATTTTGAGAAGAGAAGGTGTGGTATTTCCCAATTCAATGCAGTTATTTTCACCATACATGCAACCTAAAGTGCCAATGCTCCATGCTTGAAAACCCAGGCGTTGAATGGCTTGGCGCAACATCCATGTCGTACTTGTTTTTCCATCTGTACCAGTGATACCGATCAATTTAACCTGACTCTTTTCAGTATTGAACCAACGCCTGAGCATGCGTCCAGCCGCTTGCATATTGGCCAAGTGCATATAAGGCAAATCGGGCTTGATATCGTGCCCAACCAGAATAATAGCTGAAGCCCCTTTTTTTTGGGCTATTTCAATGTATTTTTGTGTGGACTTCCCTGTGCGAGGTAGGCACAAAAAAGCATCGCCAGGCTGAATGTTAGCCGAGTTGTCGTGAATGCCTGCAATGACGACATCTTGACTGATGCGCGCATGATTGGTGGCAAGCGAGGAAAGCTGTCGCGCTGCGGGGTATATTTGTTTATTCATCTAACCAAATTTCTATGGGTGTGTTTTGAGTGAGTGGACTTAGTGCGGGTGGATACTGGCGAATCACCCAGCCACTTCCATTCGCGTGCAGGGGGTGTTGTGAGTTTTCTAACATGTGCCTGACCTCTCGTAGAGATTGACCAAATAGGGTGGGCATGATGCCTCTTTCAATGGTGTTTTCAAATGTTGTCTTTGTTGCTGTTTGTTTGAGCCACTTGCTTTTAGCCAATGTCTTTTTACTTTTCTTATCAGGAAGAACGCCAAGGTAGGGTAGGGCAATTTGTGCGATATTGCGAAAAACAGGTGCGGCGACGGTGCCACCATAAATATTTTTAACAGGTTCATCAATAATGACGGCGATAATTAACTCAGGTTTTTTTGCAGGCACAGCACCGACAAAAACGGCGGTATATTTTCCTTTGGCATAACCACCTTGCGGACTTGCCTTTTGGGCAGTGCCTGTTTTTCCTGCAACACTATAACCTTTGGGTACAGCGCGGAAACCTGTGCCAGCACGGCTAGTGGCTTTCTCAAGCATACTCATCACATCCAGCGTGACTTGTTCATCCAAAACACGAAGTCTATTAATGGGTTTATGATCCTTGACCAAACGGGGGGTGATATAAAAACCACCATTGGCCAAGACTGAAAAGGCTGATGCAAGTTGTAGCGGGGTAATGGCGATGCCTTGACCAAATGAGATATTGGCTGTTTCAACATCTCCCCAGCGTTCGATGGGGGGAATGATACCCGATGATTCACCACCAAGAGCCAAGCCACTTTTTTTCGTTAAACCAACATCAACCAGTGTTTCATAAAGTCGAATAGAACCAATGTCAAGAGCTACTTTTGCAGTGCCGATGTTGCTGGAACGGCTAATAAGACCACTTAAATCTAGCCATTGTTCAGGATGATCATCGTGAATGGCATGGCGACCCACCATAAAATAGCCGTTTTCACAAAAGACCGTGGATTTCATCGTCCATTCACCGGTGGTTAAAGCTGCCGCAATGGAGAATGGTTTGATGACAGAACCGGGCTCAAAAACATCGGTAATCGCACGGTTTCGCCATTGTTGAGGTTGATGGTTGCTAAAATCATTGGGGTTGTAACTGGGCCAGTTGACCATGCTGATGATCTCACCATGTTGCGGGCGCAAGATGACAACAGAGCCTGCTTTGGCACCAAATTTACGAATACCCTCCACCAATGCAGCGTAAGCAATGGTTTGGATATGGCTATCAATATGCAAGCTAACGGGTTTTTGTAAGCTTGGTTTTTTGATCCACTGGCTCTTGGGTAAAGCATTGCCTCTGGCATCATGGTGTATTTGCATGCGACCTTGTTCGGGTTGAAGTTGTTTGTTTAAGGTACGTTCTAAGCCCTCAAGTCCAGCGCCATCCATGCCAACAAAGCCAATGACATGTCCGCTGGCCGCACCCAATGGTTGGTAGCGTCGCCATTCGTGTTCTTGACGAATGCCTTTGATCTTTAGCTGCATGACAGCATTGGCCACTTTTGGTGTCGTTTTGCGTGCTAACCAAACGAAGCCTCTTTTATTGGTTAGTTTTTTTGTCAACGCTTCTAAGGAAATACCTAGGGCATTGGCTAGTGCAAACCATTTGTTTTGAGGAACCTCTGAAGCAATGGCTGCGATGGAGGGAACTTGCACACTTTCAGATAAAATTTGCCCATTGGTATCTAAAATAGGTGCGCGTGGTACGGAGGTGGAGAACTGAAAATCTTGTTGTTTGCTGACCTTTTGTTGCAAGTGCTCAGCTTGCCACCATTGCAGGTCGATGGTGCGGATAATGATGAGTACAAAAAACAGCAATGCCAATGCAATGACGATTTCAAGCCGTCGCCGAATATAAATATCTTGATGGACATTGCTGCGTTTAATCATGGTTGAATGATTTGGTGTGGCATGGGTGAATGCATGTCTAAGTTTTCTTGGGCTAATGCTCTTAATCTTTCAGGTCGTTTTAAGCTCGCAAGCTCCAGTTTTAGTTGCGTTATATTAGCTTGTGTTTTTATTTTTTTTTGCTCTTGCTTTTGAATGTTTGTGGCAAGGTTATTGCGCATAAAGCTCAGGCCTACCTGAGCTATTGCAAGTAGGGCAACGCAAATTAAAAATAACAGTGAACGCTGCCACGTTATTTTTGGAATGATGTTCATACTTTTTCAGCAATTCTTAATAAAGAAGAACGGCTACGCGGATTTTCTTCTATTTCGGTTTCACTGGCTCGAATTGGTTTTTTCTGAATCCAGCGCATACGGGCTTTGCGGTGACATACGCACATGGGAAAGTCTCTTGGACAAGTGCATGGGTTAATTTCTTTTTCGATGAGGTCGCGAACACGTCTATCTTCACCTGAGTGAAAAGAGATAAAGACCAGTCGTCCACCCGTGGCTAAGGCATCAATAGCCGCTAAAAGAGCTGTTTCTAATTCTTGGTATTCATCATTAACCCAAATGCGTAGGGCTTGAAATGTGCGAGTGGCTGGGTGTGAGTTACCAAAGCGTGAACGTTTAGGAATCGCATGATATACACAGTTTTCAAGGTCGGTTGTGTTGTGAAGTTTATCATCATGTTTGGCTTTTAAAATAGCTTTAGCAATACGGCCTGCATAACGCTCATCACCATACTCTCGAATTACTCGAACAAGCTCAGTTTCGGAAACACGCTCGAGTTTATCTTCTAAACTTTTGCTGTTTTGGTGATCCATGCGCATATCTAAGGGGCCTTCTTGACGAAAAGAAAAGCCGCGTGCGGCTGTATCAAGTTGGGGGGAAGATGTGCCGAGGTCAAAACCAATGCCCGTAACTTGCTGAATGTTATTTTCGTCTAAAACAGATGCAAGGCCACTAAATGCGGTGTGATAAATAGAAAATCTCGCGTCTTCTTTTTCTAGTTTTTGTCCAACTTCAATGGCTTCAGGGTCACGGTCAAACGCGCTTAAGTGTGCTTTGGGTGAAAGTTTGTCTAAAAGAGCTTGGCTATGACCACCACGGCCAAAGGTGGCATCAATATAGTGACCATCAGGATCAGTCATGAGTCCATTGATATAGTCTGATAGTAAAACAGGAACATGGTTTTTTTGGGTCAATGTGAAAACCTTATGAATTAGATGCGCTTACAAAGGAGAAGAGAGCAAGCTTATGTTTGTCGAAAATATTGTCAATTTATGCAAGCAAGCATGCGAAACCTATGAAGAATAAGTGATGATTTATTCATCAAGTCTAAAGTGTGTTTTAAATGCAGGCTTGCTTGTTATTTATAGTGTGAAAGAATGTTTTGGTATTTTGTCTAAAAGTAAGCGCAAGGCACGTCCACGGTGAGAAATACTCGCTTTTTCTTGAGCTGAGCATAAGGCAAAGCACTTTTGGAGGTCTTTAGAAAAAAAGATCGGGTCATAGCCAAAGCCTTCTTGACCTTGAGCAGCGGTGAGAATTTGACCTTCGCTGATTGCTTCAGCGGTGATGCACTGTTCTTCTTTTGGAAAAGAAAGGTGCAATGCACAAGAGAAATAGGCATAGCGATTGTCTTGATCGTGCATGTTTTTTAGTAGCTTGGTGTAGTTTTCTAGGTCTGATGCTTGTTCACCTGCATACCTAGCCGAGTATACACCGGGTTCGTTTCCAAGTGCTGGAACACTAAGACCCGAGTCGTCGGCTAGAGCTGCAAACTGATTGGCTTTTGCAAAGGCCTCTGCTTTTTTACGTGCATTGGCAGCGAATGTGTCACCGTCCTCAACAACATCAACAAAGGTTGTTTCTTCTGCACTTAAAAAGTCAATATTCAAAAGCTTTAGAATGCTCATGATTTCTTGGCGTTTTTTGATGTTATTGCTAGCGATGACGAGTTTCATAGGCTTTTTAGTTGCACCTGCATGACTTTCTCAACACCTTTTTGGTTGAATATTGTATCAATAGGTGTGGGTCTAATTTGATTGAAAGGACGATTTGTACGCATTATTTTTGATCAAGCCATTCATGCAATGCTTTCAAACTAAGTGCGCCGCCTGTTTTACGACCATCGGGAGAAATGAGTGTGGGTGTGCCGCGAATGCCAAGTTTCATACCCAGCTCAATATTGGCCTGAATAGGGGTTTCGCAATCGGTTTTACCCTTGGCTTCTTTGCCATTTAGCATCACATCAATCATGGTTTTGTGTGAGTCTTTACTGCACCAAATAACTTGAGATTTTCTTTTGGCATCAGGGTGAATGCTTTCAAGTGGAAATAAGAAGGTGTAAAATTGAATGCCTTTCGCTGTTGCAATATTTTTCTCTAACAGTTTGCAATAACCACAGTCAGGATCTGTGAAAACAGCCACAGCTTTGCCCTTAGGGTCACCTGAAACAATGGCTTGATCTAGGGGTAAAGAACTCCAGTCAATGCGGTTAAGTTTATCAAGACGTGGTTCGGTTAAGTCAGTCTTAGTGTAAAGATCATAAAGATGACCTGCGAGGAGATAAGTACCGCTCTCATCAATGTAGTAAATGTTTTTACCACTTGTCAGTTCGTAGAGCCCTTTGACTGGGGTTTCTGCTAAGTTTGTGATGGTCAGATCACTGCTTTTTTTAGCGATGGTTGCTTTGAGTTTTTCAAGGTCTACTGCAAAGGCAGTCGATGACAGCATCAAGCAAGCAATCATGGTTCCTAATAATTTATGCATTTAGGGGGCTCCTTTAAGGTGGGCGAGATAATGAAATGAGATGATC
>JAUZRG010000203.1 GCA_030950585.1 Mariprofundaceae bacterium
CCAGCTGTGGCTATCGGATGTATTAAGGAGGCATTGTCTCTTGAAAGTATCTTGACTCTTAGACTTGCCTAAAGCTTCAAGTTTCTGCTGGAGAAATGTTGTTCAAATATGCGACTGAGAATCGCTGGAGCCCAGTGCCCAGCAGTCGCGATGGGCGTTATTAAGGAGGCTTTGTCTCTTGAAAACATCCTGACTCTTAGAATCACTTAAAAATTCAAGTATCAGTTGGAAAAGTATGATTCAAAAATAACCTCAGTGGAATGACTCGAGCCCAGTGTCCCATGTTCGACCACGCATGATATGGTTGAACGTAATCATCTGGCTGACATGAGGATATTTAACCGTTTTGAAAATGCGACCCAATGTTGTCGCATCCATCATTTCCCCTTGCCAACCTGATCATTTACGCAGCACATGATCACTCCACACGGCAGCAATTCCGTCCATGGAGCGTGTGCCAGCGATAACACCCAGCATACTAGCGGTTACTGCATCGACCAATTGATAGCTCGCTTGGCTTCCTCGCTCATGCCCGACAGTTCGTGCAAATACTTCGCTAAACTTCAAGCGTTCAAGGAACTTCACCACGGGGATCATTCCTGCATGACTTGTGAGGTTCTTGGTATTGGTCTCAATTTTGACTTCGGGGCTAGACTTAAGGGCTGATGCTCGTTTAGATTTGCTCATGGAAAAGGTGATTATCCTGTTTTGTTTTTTGAGTGACTAACTCGTTGGATAGTCTACCTTTTTCAGCCTTATAAATAAATAGGGGTGCAGGATTTAGGTATTACGTTTAATGTTTATGGTAACTTCTCATAAAGTGCAGGTAAGGAACAGAGTCTGAAAAACAAAAGTCTTTATGTTTTATAGACTTACATTTTTTATGTCGGCTATGATCATGCCATTTACCTACACTTTATGAGAAGTTACATGTTTATGTAGTGAGTAACAGGTATGGCTTAAGAGTTTAATTTAATGTTTGAATATAGAAGAGTGAGGAGAACTAGTGGATATGAAGATAATCAGTAGTGGACGAATCAAAAGAAACCATTCTTGGGTCTCTGCTTTCCAAAGATTATTTGATGCAGGATCAGTCGTTTTTTTATTGCCGATGTTATGTGCTTTGTTTGAGGTTAGTCTTACTAAACCCTACCAGATTGTTATGATTATTGCTGGCACATTTGTATGGATTTCGATGGGTGTTGTCAATGCTTATCGACCTTGGCGAGGTTCTTCTACTTGGCAGGAATTACGCATTATTGCTATGGGTTGGCTAATGGTAGTCATCGGCCTATTATTTATGGGTTGGATAACACGAAGTGGTGATGTTTTTTCGCACCTCGTGATGACTAGCTGGTTTATGTTATCACCAATCCTACTGTGTATGGCTCATGTTGTTCTACGCTTAGTGCTTAGATATTTTCGTGCAAGAGGATATAATACACGTAAAGTTATCATTGTTGGCGCTGGCGATTTAGGTCAACAGCTTGCTGAGCGTATCCAAGAATCAGGTTGGATGGGCATGACTTTACTGGGGTTTTTTGATGATGATCCTGATAAGCAGATCCTTGAAATGCATGGTTATCAAGTTCTTGGAAAAACAGAAGATGTATATGCTTATGTGTGGGAGCATAATATTGATCAAGTCTACTTAGCTTTGCCAATGCGTTCAGAAAAACGAATGCGAGAAGTTTTTGATGTTCTTCAGGATACAACAGCTTCTTTATTTTTAGTTCCTGATTTGTTTATTTTTGAGCTAATGGGAGCCAGAGAGCAAGATGTAGGTGGCTTGCCCACTTTTGCTTTATGTGAGTTTCCTCTGACAGGGGCTTTTGGTTTACTTAAGCGTTTAGAGGATGTTATTTTAGCGGCAATTATCTTCTTTCTGATTTCACCATTATTGTTTATGATTTCAATAGCAGTGAAGCTGACATCTGCTGGACCAATTCTTTTTAAGCAGGTTCGTTATGGTTTACATGGTGAGAAAATTAAGGTTTACAAATTTAGATCAATGACGACATGTGATAATGATGAGACTATGATTAAGCAAGCGACGAAAGGGGATACTAGAATTACCCCACTGGGGGCTTTTCTGCGGCGAACATCATTGGATGAGCTACCACAATTTTTTAATGTGTTACAAGGTAGGATGAGTATTGTTGGTCCAAGGCCTCATGCTGTCGCGCATAATGAACAATATAGGAAGTTGATTAAAGGTTATATGTGGCGCCATAAAATGAAACCAGGTATCACGGGATGGGCGCAAATTAATGGTTGGCGGGGTGAAACAGATACATTGGATAAAATGGAAAAACGTGTGGAGTTTGACCTTGAATATATTCGTCGTTGGTCGATTAGTTTTGACTTAAAAATTATATTCCTTACAATACACAAGGGTTTTATTGATGAAAATGCATATTAAAGATGGCGAATTATTTCTTTGAATGATGCAACGGAGGAGAAGTGTTTAGGCTAGCGAATTTAGTTTAGATATTCAATAATCGACTGTAATGGCTAGAGTAATCCCTTTTTTATTTAGGTATTAGGAAAGTAACAAGAGTTATGAGTCTCTTTTTGTCATTATTCACTTAAGGAAAATTTTAAATAAGCTAAGAAAAATTGTTTTTAGCTTGTTATTTATATTGTGTGGTATGTTAATTGTTTTCAATATTTTACCGTAAATCTTTGTATTTATCCCTTAGTATTATCCATGATTTGATGTGGATTCCGTTGGCTGTTTTTTTATCCTATTGGACAAGGTTTAATTTTAGCGATATTCCCTTGATGTATGAAAATAGCCTGTTTTCTTTCATGATGTGGGTAATTCCAATTCAAGTGTGTTGTTTTTTTTGGTTTAAATTATACCGAGGTTTATGGTACTTCACCTCTATTTTAGATTTTATCAAAATTATACGCACAGTCATGTTAGGGGCACTACTCACCTTTGTGGCTATGTTTGTGGTCTCTCGTTTAGAGGGTGTGCCCAGAGCTGTTGTGGTCTTATACCCATTGTTTTTAATCATTGGCTTGACCTTTCCTCGTATCTTATACCGGTGGTATCATGATCATGTGCGTAATCAAGGTAGCTTGAATCGTAGCTCTGTTCTTTTAATTGGTGCAGGTCGAGCAGCAGATTTATTATTACGTGATATGCTTAAGGGTTCAGGGTATTTTCCTATAGGTTTATTGGACGATGATATTTCTAAATATGGTAAAGAAATTCATGGTATTCGTGTTTTAGGTGATATTGATCAATTAGAAAGCTGTATTGCTGATATTGATATTGATATGGTTGTTTTCTCAATTCCGACAGCTTCGAGTGAGTTGCGTAATAAGATACTTACAGTATGTAGTCGTTTACATATGAAGCTTCTTGTCTTGCCAGACCTACAGCAATTGGCGGATGGAACCGTTAAAACTTCGACATTGCGTGAAGCAAAGATTGAAGATTTACTGGGTCGAAATTCGGTTGTACCTCAAGAAGCTTTGTTATGTGCCTGTATCACGGGAAAATCGGTTATGGTTACAGGAGCTGGTGGTTCTATTGGCTCAGAACTATGCAGACAAATTATTTTGCATGAACCTAAGAGGCTCATTTTATTTGAATTAAATGAGTTAGCATTATACCAGATAGAAAAAGAATTAAGTGAACTACTATCTTGTTTTTTGAAAAGTAAGATTCAAATCTTACCTATTTTAGGATCAGTGATAAACACAAAATTTATTGAGCATGTGTGTTGTACTTTTCAAGTAAATACTATTTATCATGCTGCTGCATATAAACATGTGCCTTTAGTTGAATGGAACTCCCTTGCTGCTATTCAAAATAATGTAATGGGTACACTGCATGTTGCTCAGGCTGCCGTTTCATCATCTGTTGAGACATTTGTACTTGTGTCAACAGATAAAGCTGTTCGGCCTACTAATATCATGGGCGCAACAAAGCGTTTTGCAGAATTAATCTTACAGGCATTGAATACTCAGCCTAACTCGACACGGTTTTGTATGGTTAGGTTTGGTAATGTTTTAGGATCTTCAGGGTCAGTTATTCCATTATTTCGTCAACAAATTAAGCGCGGGGGTCCCATAACAGTTACAGATTCACGCATGACAAGGTATTTTATGACAATACCTGAAGCAGCTCAATTAGTTTTACAAGCATCCTCTATGGGGAAAGGGGGGGATGTGTTTGTACTGGATATGGGTGAATCAGTACGCATTCTTGACTTAGCATATAAGATGATTCATTTAAGTGGGTTATCAGTGAAAAATTCTAAGAATCCTAAAGGAGATATAGCTATTGCAATTTCTGGGTTAAGACCTGGTGAAAAACTTTATGAAGAGCTTTTGATTGGTGATCATGTTGATACTACGCAGCACCCTTTAATTATGTGCGCAAATGAAGACTTTTTAGAATGGGATATATTACAAGATATTTTATTGAAGTTAGAGTTAGCAGTAGACCATTCCGACGTTGTATGTGTGAAGGAAATTTTATTAGATGTTATTCATGGCTATCAACCTAAGGGTGATATTCAGGATCTTATTTGGATTGAAAAAAACAACAAATCATTTGATTAAGGTTTTTTTCTAAACTTATTAGCATACCGAGTATCTTGTAAAGTAGTTGCTCTTGCCACTCGTGCTTGTGCTGTTGTCATCGGAATTCCTATCGTACCTTCTAATGATTTTATCATATAATATATACCAGGAAAATCTGATTCGATGACGTAGATGCGTTGACTTTGCGTATGTTTACTTACAATTGTATATTCGTTGTAGAGTCCTCTAACCGTGTTGGCAGAAATATAAACATTATTGCTAGCGCTGACTGTAGGGTGAATTCTATTGTTGTTTTGATCCATTAGAAATATTTTTGAGCCTGGAATACCTTTTCCCTTTCTTGGTCCTTTGGCTCGGTCTGTAGGAAAGCTAACTCCATATGATTGATTATCAGTATAAAACATTTCTTGAGCAGAGGATAAGTTCTTTAAATCAGATAAAGCAGCTGAATTGTAGGCTTTAATGCGATAATTATTGAAAGCTGGTATAGCAATTGCAGCTAGTATACCAATGATAGCAACAACAATCATGAGTTCGATTAAGGTAAATCCTGATACTTCTTTACTCTTCACTGTAGTAGACCCCTCAATTGTACTTAGGTAAGTAAGCAAGATATGTGCCACCTTTTTTTGACTTTTTGACGGCCATCTATGCCTATTATTTGTTTTAAATGTTTCATAAATTGGAAATAAAGATTATTATGTTAAGAAAAATTAACGTAACTTCTCATAAAGTGTAGGTAAATAGCATGATCATAACCGACATAAAAAATGTAAGTCTATAAAACATAAAGACTTTTGTTTTTCAGACTCTGTTCCTTACCTGCACTTTATGAGAAGTTACAAATTAACATCTTACCAAAACCCAAAGCGTTCGTATAAGTTACCCAATGGTTTGCGAAATACAGCATACCAAAAAGGCATATCTTTGGCTTCAAGGTGCATGCTGCCGTGTTCCCCTGGTGATTGGGCATTTTCTGGATCGTTCCAATCAATATAAGCAATGATCACAGGTGTTTGATTCAAACCCAAAGTGACTTCAAAATCAACATCTCGAATGGTGCCTTGCACAGGGTTTAGTGGGTCATGGTCAAGATAAATTTCAACCTCTAAGCCTTTTTCAATATAACCAATATCTTGCACGGATACTTCAGCGACCCATTCCGTTTTCTCTGGATTGGCGAGCACAGCAAGGCGTTCACCAATTTTAACAGGTTTACCAATCAGCTCTTCTTCATGATTAATTTGTACGACACCAGCAGTCGGTGAATATAAATGAAGGTATTTGGTTTGTTGGTGTAAGAATTTCAAACGTGTTTGACGACGCTCAATTTCCACAAATTGTAATTGCATCTTTGCGCGTGCTTGCGAATCATCAAAAGCACTGTTGCGCAAGCGAATATGTTCTGCTTTGGCAACACCGACTTCTGCTTCTGCCTCTTCAATATCACGCTGTAAGGTGCGACGGTCAAACGATAATAAGTGTTGATTTTTGCGAACTTCTTCACCGCTACTGACGTTAATATTAGCGACAATACCCGTTAACTGTGCGGTTAAATAAGTCGGTGATTGTGCTCGAACATGCCCTGTGCTGACGATTTTAGCGGGTATAGGAAAAAAACCTAGGGCGAAAATGAGAGCGGCGGCTAATAAAAACACACGCGGTTGAAAGTTGGATGTCCAGCGGGGTTGAAGTGCGACAGCATAGAGTGGGGATAGGGGGAGGCTTAATGTGGCTTCGTGAGCCTGCCAAGGTTGAGATCGTTCCAACCATAAACCATGACTGGCTTTTGCTTTTTCATCGAGCTTGATGGGTATCCAAAAGACATGATTGCCTTGAGTTGTGCTCAGAAAGCTGGCTTGTTTTGCCTGTGATACATGTTTTTCAGTGACGATGTTGGCATCAACGCTCTCTAAGTCTTGAATGAGTTCTAAGCGTTGTGCCAGCACAGGTTGGCGATGGTTCGCATTATCACAACCTTTAGCTGCCAATAATTTGCATGAAGGACTAAAGCGTACAAGCAAGGCTCGATCATATTGAATCAGGCGTGTGGTTTGGTTTACAATCGCAAGCTCTTTGTCCGATAGTTTTTGAATACGCTGAATATTTGTGACCAAATCCAACAAGTGCATTAAAAATTGTGTCGAACCCGGTAATTGTGGTTGGGCTTGTTGCTGAGCTTGAGTCTGTTGTTCAGTTTGATGCTGATCAAGTTTATTTGGATTGGACAAAGATAGCCTCCCCAATCATGCCAGGACGCAAGGCATCAGGAATATCTAGCAACACTGCTTGCAGGCCAATGGTTTGACTATTGGCATCGGCTTCAGCATTAAAACTTTTGATTTGTGCAGGAATATCGTAACCAATAGCGGTCATGCGCACGATGAATTTATCGCCTGATTTTAGTTGATTGAGGGCGCGGATAGGCACAATGACTTCTGCTTCGAGTTGTTCGGTACTAATGATTTCAAGCACGCCTTGACCACGTTGCGCCCAGTCATGTTCATAAAGTTCTTTTTTGGCGACACGCCCCACATAAGGTGCTTTAACTGTGCATATCGAAATATCATGATTGAGGCGATTCACATCACCCATAATGCGTGCTTGGCGTGCTTCGTATTCACGCACACTGGCTTTATCGGTCACGCCTTCTGCCAGTAAAACACGCGAAGATGCTAATAAATTATTGAGTGCTTTCAGTTCAGTTTTGGCACTTTTCAAGAGTATATGTGTGCGCCGACAGCTACTTTTAAAGAGGATCTTACCTTTTTTGAAAACCTCACCTTCATCAACATAAATATGGGTGATATTTCCATCCACTTGTGCGGCTAAGATGGCACGTTGAGCGGCCTGAATTTTAGCTGATCCTTGCATGACTTCTGCAAAGGCACTGGGTGCAAAAAACCATGCCAAAACACATAGGCTTAAGGTTGTTTTTTTCACTGCCAACTCTCCTGTTTCCAAATACGTGTGCCTGCTTTTAATGTGCGCATTAAAATAGATTGACTGGATAAATCAAGGCGAACACTGCCGGGAATACCAGCGGGTAAATATTGAGCTTTGACCGTACTTTCTGCCCATACAGCATAACGTGTTTCTTTTAATGTTAGGTTGCCTGCACTTGTGCCAACACTGGCTAAAGGGCCACCAAAGCTACTGGCCATGCTGGGATAATCCAGTGCAGTCACGGCGAAAGGCTCGATGTTTTTTATATAAAGGATGAATATTTGATCACTGGCTTGGCTATAAAAACGTATTTCTTGGCCTGACTTTAGGTTTTCTTTGTCATAAGCTGTGACAAACATTTTAATGCGTAAATTAGGGTTTTCATCTTGTACGTAGCGCAATAGGGGCGTTTGTTTGGAGACCCATTGTTGTGCTGTAAGGTATGGGTTTGACCATAAAACATGGTGTTCTTTTGGCAAGTAAATACTGAGCTTTTTTTGGCGGGTAAGTAGTGAGATCAGTTTGGCTTCTTCAGCCTTAATTTCACTCTTTAGTTGTACTTTACTACCAGCCAAGGCTCCTTTCGTTTCAAAGAGTTGCAAAGATAAGTTGAGTTTTTTTAGGTTCACATGGGCTTCGGAAATACTGTTTTCTAGTTCAGGGTTGGAAAACAAAATATTAGCAGGAAGTTGCTCGGGTAAAGCTTGATTTAAGATACCATCTTCTTGGGCGTAAACGGTTTTAATCCAAGCGGGTGCGACAACCGCAGGAATGCTTCTAGTAGTCGGTAATGGAATCAGAATCAGGGCAAGAATGGCGGTGATGGTGATATACCTTGGCCATGAACGATGACCGATAAGGTCACGGTGCTCGCGAATAAATTCAGCTTGCTTGATGAGTGGGCGCAATAAAAACAAATAGACTTCAACACAAACCAACAGCAAGCCTAAAGTATTGAAAAAGAAAGTGTAAACAGCCAATGCAATCGAAAAAGTGATAAACACACGGTAAAATAGGCAACCGATGCCATACCATAAATAAATTTGTTTTTCTGTGCGACCTGTATCAAAAGATGCGGGTGCTTTCCAATCAAAAAAGGCACGACGAAAAGCCCAATTTAACCATGCAAAGGTGCGTGGCTGCAAGTTGTCGATTTTGAGGAAATGGC
This sequence comes from Mariprofundaceae bacterium, assembly GCA_030950585.1. GTDB lineage: Bacteria > Pseudomonadota > Zetaproteobacteria > Mariprofundales > Mariprofundaceae > JAUZRG01. Next base: position 8,678 of record JAUZRG010000203.1, read on the forward strand.
TCATGAGGTAGTAACCGTCAAAGCGCATGAAAGGGTTTAAGTTCACAAAAATGGTGGAAATACTGGCGACGGTAAAAAGGTAGAAGCAAAGCGATTTCATCAAGCCTTCAGGAAACAAGCCCCATAAGCCCAATGCAATGAGTGAAATGGACAATTCAAACTTCACACCCGCAAGATCAATGCGTGCACGACCTTTGCGTTCAAGTCGCCAAGCATCGGTGGTATCTGTGAATAAAATAGGCCAAAAGACAATGAAAGCCACACCCATTTGGCGTACACGTTGATTTAATTGTGTGGCGGTATAGGCATGCGAAAATTCATGACCAAGTTTGAGCACAACCAAACAGACTAAACTAAGCATGATGCCATCGCTGGTTGTTAAGAAGTTAAAACTATTCCAAAACAAGTCCCATTGCTGACTGAGCTGAAACAGGCCGACTAAGGCAAATACCATGATAATATAAAAAGTCCATTGACTATAAAAAGCTTGTACAAGGTGCAATGTTTTTTGTAAGAATTTTTCTGGGTGCAGCAGAGGAATGCGAAAAAACACATAAGAATGCATGAGCGTGTCTTTAAGCGATTGCTTTTTGACTTCGCTGGGCGCGCTTCCTCGAATTAAATAATTTTTTTCTAAAAATTCAAAAAAAGCCATGAGCTGTTCGGGACCAACATCATCGCTCCGATGCTCTTGAACGATCTGCCAAGTATCTTTGACGCTATGGCCTTCATTCATCAGGCTAATGAGTCGCCAGCTTTCTAAGTTAAGCGTATAGTACTTACCATTTAACGCATCATGGAGCATGCCTGTATCGCGACCTTGCGCATCGGGTTGACCTGTTAAAAGGTGAACATCTTCACGTAGTCCCGGCCACTGCATTTTATCCAGTAAATCATCTGGGTTACCAAAAGACATTTCCATAGCTGCGAACTCTAAACGCTTAAAAACGATAGTCTATGGAATTGGATATTCAAAGAGGTACAAAGTCTAAATACTGAGTTGTTTACTTTGCGTTGCTTGTGCCTATTAGATGGTCTTTGCAGCATAAGATTATTTGGATGCAGAAAAGCGATTGTCTATCTATAATGGCTAGCCTACACCTTGAAATTCCTTCCTTCCCCTGCATAATCCCCGACCATGCTTAAATTATCCAAACGTGTTCAACAAGTTAAACCCTCCGCTACCTTAGCGATCACTGCCAAAGCCGCTGCATTGCGTGCCCAAGGGCAAGATATTATTTCTTTGAGTGTGGGTGAGCCTGAATTTCCAACGCCACTGCATGTCCAAGAAGCTGGTATTGCAGCCATTAAAAGTGGTTTTAGTAAATATACCGCTGTGGCGGGTATCCCTGAGTTGCGTCAGGCGGTGGCTGACAAGTTTCGTCAGGACAATGGTTTGAATTATGAAGCGGCCGACACCTTGGTTTCCACGGGTGGTAAGCAGTGTATTTATAATTTGATGCAAGCCATGCTGGATGACGGTGATGAAGTTGTTATTCCCGCACCTTATTGGGTCTCTTACCCTGATATGGCTTTGCTTGCAGGTGGTGTGCCTGTGACTGTTCAAACCACAGAAGCTGAAAAGTTTAAAATAACACCACAGAAATTACGTGAAAATTTAACAAGTAAAACAAGATTATTGCTATTGTGCGCACCTTCTAACCCAACAGGGATGTCGTATTCAGATGAAGAACTGCAAGGGCTTGGCGAGGTTCTTTTAGACTTCCCTGACGTGGCGATTGCTTCAGATGAAATGTATGAAAAGATTATTTTTGATGGCAAAAAACATGCGTGCTTTGCCGCTGCAAACCCTGCTTTGAGAGAACGCACGATCACTTTTAACGGCGTATCTAAGGCACATTGCATGACAGGTTGGCGCATTGGTTTTTGTGTGGGACCACGGCATTTGATTCAAGCCATGACCAAAGTGCAAGGTCAAAGCACATCCAATCCCAATTCAATCGCTCAAAAAGCAGCTTTAGCCGCACTGCAAGGTTCAACAGCACAAATGAGCACGATGGTAGAAACCTATTCCCAACGCCGTCATTGGTTGGTAAATCGCATCAATGGGCTTGAAGGCATGGCATGCACCCTTCCTGATGGTGCTTTTTATGTATTTGCGGGTATTTCTGATTGGTTGGGTCAGCGCACGGCTGATGGTGAAATCTTGAATAATGATGTGGATGTGTGTGCATGGTTATTGGATGTCGCACATGTGGCATTGGTTCCAGGTAGTGCTTTTGGTACTGAAGGTTATGTGCGTTTTTCTTATGCTGTGGCACAAGAGGTGCTTGAAGATGCGCTGAATCGCATTGAGAAAGCCGTATCAACACTAATAAATAAAAAGGGATAAATAGATGAGCGTACAAATTTTTTATAACCTTAGGTGCAGCAAGTGTCGAATTACTTTGCAACTGTTAAAAGATGAACAAGGGATTGAGCCTGAGGTGATTGAATACCTTAAAACACCGCCCACACTTGATGTTTTGACAGAGGTTGTGCGTAAACTAGGCATTCAAGCTATTGAATTGATTCGTTTTAATGAAAAAGTGGCTAAAGAACTCAAAATTAATGCTTCAGACGATAAAAGTGATGCCCAGTGGTTGGCGATCATGGTAGAAAATCCTATTTTGATTGAACGTCCGATTGTGATCAAGGGTGATCAAGCTGTGATTGGTCGTCCACCGTCAAAAGTATTGGAACTCTTTTAACTATCGTTATGATGAAAAACATCATTCTCGTGCAGGCGGGGATCTATGTTGGCACATGCAATAGATTCTCAATGGGTGAGCATGTTTAAAAGAATGAATTCCCGATAAGAAAAATCGGGAATGACGAACTTTGGTGAATCATCTCAATAGGTGTGTGTATGCTTGAATGTATTGAAAAAGAAACAGGGTCTAAGCCGAGCATTGCGATTATTTGGATGCATGGTTTGGGTGCAAACTCGAGTGATTTTGCTGATTTAGATCAGATGTTATCCTTGCCTACTCATGTGCATTATCGTTTTTTGTTGCCCCAAGCACCGATGTTGCCCATTAGCATTAATAATGGTTATGTGATGCCCGCTTGGTATGACATTGACGATCAAGATTTTCGAGCCCGTGAAGATGAGCAAGGCATGCAAGCGTCGTCACAAGCCATTTGCGACTTGATGCAACGAGAGAAAGAACGCGGTGTGTCACATGTTATTTTGGGTGGTTTTTCGCAAGGTGGGGCGGTGGCTCTTTATACTTCCTTGCGTGAAACACCGTTAGCTGTGGCTGCGGTGGTATCCTTATCGGCTTATTTGCCTTTTTCCGATCAATTAAAAACGGCAAAAGAGCAGCCAACAGCCCCCATATTTATGGCTCACGGCACAGAAGATGGGGTTGTTCCGATGGCTTGGGCCACACAAAGTTGCCAATTACTCAGAGAAGCCGATTATCAAGTGAGTTGGCAGTCTTATCCCATGCAACATCATATTTGTGATGCTGAGATAGCGAGTTTATCGAAGTTTCTATCTAAAGAAATTGAAAATATTGTTGTTTTAACATAAAAAGCTTGAGCTTGGTTGATACGAGTACTTTAGAAGCTAAGCTTCATATTTTTAAATAAGGATTTACACAGCACTTCCCGCTAGCCTATAAATCCCTTTACTTGTAACGTTTCCAAAAAGAGTCTTTCGCAGACTATTAAATTGATTGAGGTGTCCTATGAAGGAAAGCAGGTTTAGGAAAGACCTTTCGATTAAGGGCTTGCTAAAA
>JAUZRG010000204.1 GCA_030950585.1 Mariprofundaceae bacterium
ATCCTTAACTTTGGTGTGTTGAACGTTTGAAAAATTGAGTCACATGATTTGCCTGAACTGAAGGCAAAGGCTTTGCGCTGCCCCAAGCTGAAAAAAACGTTATTCTTGGCATAGGAAAGTCGATAGCGGGAGGAGCTGCTCAATGTAAGTTCCTTGCTATATCTCCCACCATATTCTCCAGACTTTTAACCCAATAGAACAATACTGGGCTGTAATGAAATCTAATATCAAAAAATACGTAGAAAATTCAAGTGCATTCAAGATGCCATTGATCATATTTTAAAAAATACTAAACGCCACTTTAATACCTAAACTACTATATAAACTACTATATATTGCGATAAATAATGTACATCCTGTGATGTATCACGCCCCTATATTTTTATGTTTGTATTCAAAAATATAGGGGCTAATATCACGATGTCATGGTGATGGCCTATTTGATAAATTTATTTGCACTTTTCACAACAGTAAAACGAGCAATAGCTATTTCTAAGGCGATGAGTGCTTGATGTGAATTTGCGGGTGAAGCATGATGAAAATGATCCTTCGCATGCTGTACTGCTTGGCTAGCTTGAGTAATATCAAGCTGTTCAGAGCGTTCCACGGCATCTGCTAGTATGGTAATAGCATCAGGTTGAATCTCCATGAATCCACCTAAAACGACGATATGCTCATGTTTTATGTCGGGACAATGGCAATCAGGAAGGCAGTCGATACGCACAATACCAGGGCGTAAAATTGCGAGTAGCGGTGCATGTCCTTGATAAATTTTCAGCTCCCCATTCGTCGTAGAGCCAACAAGTGAGCATGCTTTAGCGCGATAAATTTCCTTTTCAGCAGTCGTAATTAATATTTTCATCACCCATCACCTCCCTTACTGAAGCTTTTCCATAACAAAAAACATATTGAATGGTTTTTTCTTTGAAAATCCGATTGATTCGAGCATCAAGACACCTAACAAAGCAATCATTGATCCTAAAAGTAGACCTACCGCAGGCCCGAATAACCACATAACACTCGCTTCAGCAGCTTGTGGCCCTAGCTCTACTGTACGAAAACCCATCAAAATCCATGCAGGTGGATATAGCACAGATCCCAATCCCAGTGTCCAGCCAAATACTTTTTTCCAGCAATCCTTCAAAGATGTAAATGCCGTGATCAATAATAATACAGCAGCCAAAACACCAAGACCCATAAAGTGAATATGGCCGCGTAATAGACGTTGCATCGCGTCTTTTGCCAATGAACCCGAATGTGAGTGTTGTTCTCCTGCTGCATGGCTATGCTCAGCATGCTTGTTGCCTGCATGATGCCCCATATCCATTTGACTCATATCTAAGTTATTCATCATGTTTTCTGTATGGGCTTTCTTTTGAGCGGCTTCAGCAGCTTCAAATGCACCATGTAGTTTTTCATGATGTGTGGCCATATAAGCCGCCCACAACGCTCCCATAACCAAGGCGAGTAGAGCTAAAATAAGACCATGACGAATACTTTCAATGTTCATGGCTTACACCTTGTTCATGTGCATGGGTACTTTTCTTTTCTGGGTAATACACGCCGCCTGAATGCTTCACACCATCTGATGTTTTAAAAAGAATTATGAGTTGGTGTTGTCCTTCATGGCCAAGATCATAGCCTGCCATGTACCAGTCGCCCATTTTCATAAGCATCTTGGATTCAGCCTTATTGTTGGGGTGAACAACCTTTGAATTTATGCTTAAATCACCAAGGACGTGGCCATCCTTTTCAACTTTAATCATGACATTATGTGTGCCACCGTGCTGCATACCTTCTTTGACCTTCATGGCATGAAAGCTAACTTGAAAACCATCAATGTCTTTTTTGACCAAAAACATGCCTGTCATTTGACCCATATCGCTTTGCTGCGATTTAGCTTGCATGTTGTGATGTTCGCCACCGTGTTGGTGTGCGTCAGCCGCAAATACACTCGGCACTGATGTGATGGCTAGTAATGCAGCCAAAATAATAGTTTTTTTCATATGATTATTCCTTGTTATATATAGTAGTAATTAAGGTATAGAAAATCTGCCATGCTACACCAACATAGATTCCCATTTGCAGGGGAAAGACAAAAAACACTTTGACACTTGAGTGATGATACGATTTATATTTTCTTATCTTTAATGCTTGTGTTCTAAAATATAGGGCGAACTTACGGTGTCCGTATTCTCATTGCCTGTATGCTCCCAACCTTTTCCATCATGCATATTACAGCCAGCTAACCAATTGGTGCTTACAAGAAAAAAGACAATCATTATTTTTTTCATGTTAATTCCTCTGTTCTGTATTTTTCTTTCCATTGCAGTACCAAACCGTAAATCACGGGAAGTACCAGCAAGCTCAATAAGGTGGCTGTGATCATGCCACCAATCATGGGTGCAGCGATGCGTTGCATGACATCGGAACCCGTGCCACTGCCCCACATAATGGGGATAAGGCCAGCAACCACCGCTGTGGCCGTCATGGCAATGGGTCGCACACGTTGGGTAGTGCCTGATTGCACAGCATGTATGATTTCATCCACTGTCAGTTTTCTGGTTTCTGTGAGTTTCTCTCTGGATTTTGCAATTGATTGATCAATAAAGGTCATGACCAACACGCCAATTTCCGCAGAGACTCCAGCCAAGGCGATAAAACCAACCGATACGGCCACACTCATGTTATAATCCAAATACCACACCAACCAAAAGCCACCGATCAAGGCAAAAGGAATGGATAACATCACCACTAACGGTGCGGTAAAATTTCTAAAATTGAAAAACAACAATAAGAAGATGGTCAATAAGGTGATGGGAACAACTACACGTAAGCGGGCTTCTGCTCGTTCCATATATTCAAATTGACCTGACCATACCAAAGAGTAACCCGCAGGTATGTTGACGTTTGCTTCCACCTGTTTTTTAGCTTGCGCCACATAACCACCAATATCGCTGGTTTTAATGTCCACATAAATCCATGCGTTGGGCGTGGCATTTTCTGTTTTTACCACAGGTGGGCCACGGCGAAGTTTTAAATCGCTCACCAAAGATAAGGGGATTTGCGCCCCTGTCGGGGTGGGAATCAAGACACGTTTTAAGGTCTGCATATTGTCACGTAATTCTCGTGGGTAACGAATGTTGATGGGGTAACGCTCTAAGCCTTCAACGGTTTCACTCACATTCATGCCACCAATGGCGGATTGAATCACATCTTGAATATCACCTACCGTTAAACCATAGCGTGCGGCTTCAGCGCGTTTAATATCAAAATCAAGGTAATACCCACCTGCGGCTTTATCAGCGAAAGCTGAAAGGGTATCAGGCAGTTGTTTTAAAGTTTGCTCAATATCACCCGCAACTTTCTCTAAAACTTTTAAGTCTGAACCTGATACTTTAATGCCAATCGGAGTTTTAATACCTGTGGATAACATATCAATCCGTGTTTTGATGGGATAGGTCCACGCATTCGCTAAACCAGGAAATTTAATGGCATCATCCATTTCAGCCATCAAGGCTTTGGTGGTTTTGTTGGGGTCAGGCCACTCCTCTTTGGGTTTTAAACGAATGGTCGTTTCCAGCATGGCCAAGGGTGCAGGATCTGTGGCTGTTTCAGCACGCCCAACTTTACCAAAGACATGATGCACCTCAGGGAAGGTTTTCAATATTTTATCGGTTTGCTGCAAGAGTTCTTTGGCTTTGGTGATAGAAATACCGGGGTAAGTGGTTGGCATATACAAAATATCGCCTTCATCCAAAGGAGGCATAAACTCTGAGCCTGTATGCATGATAGGATAGGCTGTTGCTCCAAGTAGAAGTAGTGCAATCACTAAAGTGATCGAACGCCAGCGCATGGCAAAAGCAAGCAAGGGGCGGTGCAAGCGTTTTAAGCACACATTTAAAAAGTTATGCTCTTCACTGGGTATTTTACCTCGAATAAGTAAACCCATCAACACAGGAACCAAGGTCACTGCCAACAGTGCAGCCGCTGCCATCGCATAGGTTTTGGTAAAAGCCAAGGGGGCAAACAAACGCCCTTCTTGGGCTTGTAAGGTAAAGACAGGCAAAAAGGACACGGTGATAATGACCAAACTAAAAAACAAGGCTGGCCCTACTTCTTGAGATGCGTTCAAAATAGCATGCCATCGTTCTTTGCTACTGGCATTTTCCCTCAGTCTTTCCAAGTGTTTATGCGCATTTTCAATCATCACAATGGCACCATCAATCATGGCACCAATGGCAATGGCAATGCCACCTAAACTCATGATATTTGCCGATAATCCTTGCCAGTTCATAATCATAAAGGCGATCAAAATACCAATGGGTAAACTAATGATGGCCACCAAGGCACTGCGCACATGCATTAAAAAGATCAAGCAAATGATGGCCACAACAATGGATTCTTCGATGAGTTTTTCAGCCAAGTTGTCCACAGCACGTTCAATCAAATCACCGCGATCATAGACAGGCACGATTTCCACACCTTGCGGTAGACCTTTTTTAAGCTGTGCTAGTTTTTCACGTACACGCTCAATGGTTGCCATCGCATTTTCACCAAAGCGCATGATGATAATGCCACCAGCCACTTCACCTTCACCATTTAAGTCAACTAAGCCACGACGTAGTTCAGGCCCTAAGTGAATATTGGCAATTTGTTTTAAATAAATGGGCGTTCCCAAGTCATCAGCACCCACAGGAATCATTCTCAAATCATTTAAGCTTTGGATATAACCCAAGCCACGCACCATGTATTCGGTTTCACCCATTTCGATTAAACGTCCGCCCACATTGTTGTTGGAACGCTGAATAGCATGTTTTATTTTGGCTAAGGGGATATTGTATGCGAGTAAGGCATCGGGATTAAGTTCCACTTGATATTGTTTCACAAAACCACCAATGGAGGCCACTTCTGAAACCCCTTCCACGGTTTGCAAGGGATAGCGCAAATACCAATCTTGCATGGAGCGTAATTGGGCTAGGTCATGTCGTCCTGTTTTATCAACCAAGGCATACTCATAAACCCAACCCACACCTGTGGCATCTGGGCCTAAAGTCGGTGATACGCCTGTGGGCAAGCGATCAGCGGCATAATTGAGGTATTCTAAAACCCTTGTACGCGCCCAATACATATCGGTACCATCTTTAAAGATCACATAAACCATTGAAAAACCAAAGAAAGAATAACCGCGCACAACTTTAGTATTGGGCACAGAAAGCATGGCAGTGGTCAGAGGATAGGTAATTTGATCTTCCACCACTTGCGGTGCTTGGCCAGCATATTTAGTAAACACAATGACTTGGACATCAGATAAATCAGGAATGGCATCAAGTGGCGTGTTTTTCATGGCTTGAAAGCCTGCAAAGGAAATCAATAAGGTGGCAATGAGCACCAAGAATCGATTCTGTATCGAAATAGCAATCAGTGAGTGAATCATGAGATTTTAACCGAAGGTAAAAAGACATCTTCTTTTAAAAAGAAGTGAGGGATGTTTTCTAAAAGATTTTTCTTGTTTGAAAAATCTTCCCTAGTTCCTCTTTGCCAAAGAGGGGAACTGTTATGAGTGCGTAAATAGGTATTCATTTGCTGCCTTCCATCTTCATGTCGTCCATCTTTATGTCGTCCATCTGCATATCATCCATCTGCATGTCGTCCATCTTCATGCCGTCCATCTGCATGCCGTCCATCTTCATGCCGTCCATCTGCATATCGTCCATTTTCATGTCGTCCATCTTCATGTCGTCCATCTGCATGGATGGCTTCGATTTGATTTGCTGTGCTTCCAACATTTTAGCTGTTGCTTCTTTGAGTTTTGATTCAGAATCAATCAAAAACTGACTCGATGTGACCACAATTTCTCCAGCCTTTAAGCCTTCGATAATTTGTGCTTCACCTTCAGAGTCGACACCTACCACGACTTTACGTGGTTCATACTTGCCTTTTTCTCGCTGAACAAAGACTTGCTCTTGTTCACCTGTGCGCACAATGGCTTCGGAAGGAACCACAATGGCATGAAGCTGGCGACCTGCTTGTACAGTCACTTTGGCAAACATTTCAGGCTTGAGTTGAAGATCAGAGTTATCAAATTCCAAGCGCATTTTCACAGTGCGTGTTTTAGCTTCGAGGTAAGGATAAATATAACTGACAATACCTGTAAATTTCTTACCCAATATACCAGAGACCGTCATGACTGCTGTATCACCTTCTTTGACCCAAGGTAAGTCATCTTCGTAAAGATCGACAATGACCCAGACATGGCTTAAATCTGCGATCATGTATAATTCTGTATCGGGTGTAATACGTTGACCATCTCGCGCACCGATATTGATCACAATGCCATCAAAGGGTGAATGAATATGAATGGCTTTTGGTACGCGACCACGTTGGCGAATATCCCTGAGTTGGTGGGCAGGGACATCCAGTAATTTCAGGCGTTGTAAGGATGTTTGCAATAAGCGTTTTGCACCGTCACGAATATCAGGGAAAGGACTGTCTTTAAAAATTTTCCAATTGTTTAAAGCCAATAAATATTCTTCGCCACTGGCAACGAGTTGTGGTGAATAAATGGCTAACAACATATCTCCCTTAGACACTTTATCGCCTGTTTTTTGCACAAACAGCTCTTCAATCCATCCATCTATTTTAGGGTGAAGGCGTGTGACTCGTTGCTCATCGTAGGTGACACGGCCGATGGTATGCACATCCCTAGAAATATTTTTTGTCACTGCTTTAGTGGTGCGCACCCCAATGTTTTGAATGACTGTGGCATTGATGCGCACAGTACCAGTAGGCGAGTTACTGTTGTCACTCCCTTCTGCATATACAGGAATATAATCCATGCCCATATTGTCTTTGGCTGGTATAGGTGAGGTGACGGCTGGGTTCATAGGGTTACGATAAAATAGCACCTTTTTTTCTACTTTGGCTTCAGCACATATGGGTAAATAATTCATACCCATTTCATCTTTGCTAAATACAGGTGAAGTGATGGCTGGATTCATAGGGTTACGCCAACTCAAGGCTTGTGAACCATCAGGGCATGGGCCATCAGCTTTGGCGGTTTTTTCTGTGCTTGAAGATGAGGGTGATAACCATTGTGAGGCAAAATAACCGATGACTAGCCCACCTATCAGCATACTTATCGCACCGATAGTTAATTTTAAATTATTCATGATTCTCTCCAAGGCTTGGTTTTTTACCCACAGCCTGAGCTAGCTTAGCATAGGCTTGACCTGCTTTTGTATAGTGTTTCCAGTATTGAATATCATGATTAAATTCGATAAGTTGTGCGCGTACTAAGTTTAAGAAATCCACTTTATTGACTTGGTAACCAGCCAACATCGAGGCGGTGGTTTGCCGTGACTGAGGGATAATCCCCAACTTAAATAACTGCATTTGTTTTTGAGATGTGTGCAGCTCGGAAACAGCACTATCAATATCAGCATTGATTTGATTAAGTGTGTTTTTCCATTTGAATTCTAATTGGGCTTGCTCTGCATGGCGTTGATCCAAAGCTTTATCTTGTTTACTATCCGTAAAAATAGGTAAGTTCATACTAAGCATCACACTGGCCATATCAGAACGTGTTTGATTGTTGGCTGGATTTGTTCCTTGCCTAAAACCATAAGCTGCACTCACCTTAAAGTCTGGGTAATAATCTTTATTGGCGAGATCAATACGTTTGTCTGCTGCATCAATTTGATGGCCTAAACTTTGCAATTTGGGATGAAACTTTTTAGCCCATTTTTTTAATCGTTCGACTTGGCTGACAGCACGACTCATGTCTGGTAACGGAGATGCTAACTGAATACTTGTATCTGTATCACGATTTAGAAGTGCATTTAATTGTGCCACCTGAACACGGCGTTCAGAAGTGAGTTTAAACGCTTGTTCTAAAATTTTACTGAGTTCAAGTTGAGCTAATAAGACATCTTGTTGCAAGCCTGCACCCGTTTTGTATTTGGCTTCAGAAATGCGCACTAAATTACGTAATAAATGTTGGTTGTTACGTACAATGAATAAGGCTTTATCTAAATAAGCAATATTCCACCAATGGATGCGAACATTTCGTAATAACACCAAACGTAATTCATCACGGTTGCTGATTGCCACTTTGGCTGTGTCTTTGGCAATCGCCTTTTTTAAATTCAGCTTTCCAGGGTAGGGTAGTTTCTGAGATATAGCCAATTGCATTTGAGTCATATTTTCTTGCGTTGGTGAAAAGCTATTCACAGGCAAATTAAGAGCTTTAAAAGAAATAGTCGGATCTGCTAATGTACCCACTTGAGGCGGAATCATCGCTAAAGCTTGCATATGCTTTTCAGCGGCAAACAACGAGGGGTTTTGTTTTAACACCATTGTTTCTGCTTGTTGTAGACTTAAGGTGGGGCTTTCTTCGAGATTGTTGACTGCCCATAATGATGGTGAAATCATCAATAAAGTAGTGAATAAGGCTGTTTTGTACAAAGACATACAGACCTCCTGCATTAAAATTCATGTGCAAAGCCATAAGCAGCACAAACCCAGACTCAGTCGAGCAGGGTCATTAGCAGAAGGTTAAAATTAAAGACGAATACGTTGGGTGGTTGTATATAAAAGGGTGGAACTTCGTGGTGGCCCTGTTGCTAAGGCAGACGTTAAAGAAACGCTAGCAACAGCATGCAAGGTGACACTTGGCCATGCCAAGATCGCTACATTCAAGGCTGTTGTATCAAGCGAGGTTTTAATGGTTTGCCACAGTTCATCGGGTTGATCACAATGAGAACAGCTAGGTATTTGTTGTTTTTTTGCCTGAGTATTATCTGCTTTTTTGTCACAGTGAGCTGCTGATACAGACATGTCTTTCATCATGGGATTTGCATTGGCTTGGGGAAGCATGTTGCAAAAACCAATCGCTATCAATTGCAGCATAAACAAGCCCACGATGAGGCGCGCTAATGAGAATGTTGACCTTTGAAGCGAAAGCATATCCCGAAGTGTTATCTCTTTTTTTTTCATTAGCAAGCATAAAAAAAGAGCTCAGTATGCATGCTGAGCTCTTTAAGGTGTTACAACGTACAGTGCTTTACTTGATGATATTAAACATCACACGACGGTTTTTGGCTTTGCCTTCCGCAGTGTTGTTGCTGGCAATCGGTTGGCTTTCGCCATAACCTTTAGAAGTCAAAGTGCTTGGGTCAATACCGTGTTTCACTAAGTATGCCATCACTTGTTTGGCACGTTTGTTGGATAGTGCCAAGTTATTAGCATCGCTGCCATCACTATCGGTATGTGCTGCCACTTGAAGGTTTACGGACTTAGGATATGCTTTTAACTTTTTAACCACACCATCTAAAATAAGTTTAGAATTCATGGTTAACTCAGCACTAGAGGTATGGAAGTTCACCCCTTCCACTTTAAGTTTAGGTGGAGTAACCACAACAGGTGCAGGTTTACAGTTTATGGCAGAAAGTGATTTAGATTTTTTGGCAGAAGCCAACGCACTGGCAAGAAGTTCAGGTGTTTCCACTTGATGCATGCCTTCTTCAATTTCATGTGCAGCCCAATACATATTGGTCACCGCAGACGCGAGTTGGGCAGGAGCACAGTTTTCAGCATTGGCAGCACGAGCATCTGCAATGGCTGCTTTAACATTTTTTAATTCACTGTGATTGGTGTGAAGAGGAACTTCAGCACAAGAGGCAAGTAGTAATAATACGCCACAACTAAGGATAACTCTCATTATTGTCCACCTGCTTTGGCTGCACTTTCTTCAGCCATTGTCATAAATTGGCGTGCTGCCATGACATCGTGTTGACCTATTTCATTGACTGCAACATTGGCTAATTTTCTTGCTAAATGTGCATGATAACTGTTGTTGCCTTTTACTTGCGCATAAATTTCTTTTGACCGTTCTTCTACGCTTGCTGCGGAAGCTGCAAAGGGTGCAAAGAAAATAAATGATGCCATTAGGCATAAAAATATAATGCGTAACATTGATAACTCCTCCTTCTTAAAGTCGTTGCAGCTTAGGAAAAGCTTATTTATTGTCAATGAAAAGCATGGATGCAAGTATCAGAAAAAAATGTCTTTTGTGTGTTTGGAAATGGGATAGGGTGATGTAGATGAAATACCTTGGTATTGAAAATGTGACGGTCAAGGTGGGATCAAAAGCTTTGATCTCTGATATTCATTTTAGGCTATATCCGGGAGAGATATGTGCATTGCTTGGCCCCTTCTGGCGCAGGCAAGAGCACGCTCATTAAAGCCATGTTATCCATGACTAAGTTAGAAGGTAAGGTTCATTTACCCCAACAAAAATACCCGATTGCATATGTGCCCCAAGATGATGCCGTGCACTTGAGTTTAACGGTGATGCAAGCCCTTGATTATGCCTGCCAACTTCGTTGCAAAGTCTTATCAAAGCTTAATAGCCTTAAATATATTGAGGCTATTGCCAAGGAAGTGGGCTTGAATGAACGCCTAGATCTTCGGATAAAAAGTCTTTCTGGCGGTCAGCGTAAGCGGGTGTCCGTTGCCTTGGAAATGCTGACCAAGCCCACATTCATGATCTTAGATGAACCTACTTCAGGTCTTGATCCCGGCATGGAGGCACAGTTGATGCAGCTGTTTGCTAGTATTGCAAAGCAATATAAAATATTATTTTTTCACCGCAAAGATAAGCAAAGCCTGTGGTATATGGAGCTTGAAAACAGCTTAAGGAAAGTGAAAGGTGATAAGGATAAGAAGTTTTAATCCATCAACCAACGAACATGAAAGCCAAAGCTAAAATCTGCGGTCGTGTATTGGGTGATATTTTCGCTAAAGCTTAAAGTATAGAGCGCGGATTCACCTTGTATGCGCAGGCCAAAGTTCATGATCCAAGGGTTTTGTTCTAAAACATACAACTGGGATTGATAGGGTGAACTACCGCCTTGAATTTGAACTAAGACGCTGTAATGCTTGCCAAAGTCACGGCCTAAGGTCGCTGAAGCACGCACATAATGTTGATATTGCATCGAGCCTTCAGATTTCGCTCCTGTATAAATAGCGCGCAGTTCGCTGTGGGCAAAATAATCATCACCATGCCAAGAAAAAACAGTGCCTAGCGAAAAGTCTGCTTTGCCTGATGACCAACCGCGTGTTTTAGATGATGTGGGTAATTTAGCTGAAGCCAATAGGGCAATGGCGACACTGTTTTTTTTGTATACTTGCGATTGAATCTCAAGGCTTATATTACCCATTTCCCAACGGTTTTCTGCTGACCATTGCGGCTTTAAATAGTAAGCCATCTGATTTTTAGGGCGAAACTCTCGGCCATTATTGGGTAAGCCAGCCAAGCGATGATAATTGTTTAAAAAGCCATCCAACACCCCATTGTAAGGGCGATATAATGGTATGCGCAGGCTCACAATATGCTTTGGGCTAAGTTGTCTACGCACATGAAGAATGGGTACATAAAGTTCTGTATCCACTAAAAAACGACCATTTGGAACCGCATCAAACATATTTAAGCTGGCATAGTGCTGTTCAAGCTCGATGCTATTGCCCATATCAAAAGCCGAAACGGGAATAGGATTGAAAAAACGCATCATGATGGGATGAAGCTGCTGGCTAGCGAGTGGCGCGCGCATACTGGCAGAAGCGGCAAAAGCGGTGTGAGACATGAAAAAGAAAGATAAGCATAAGAAAAAGATTGGACGCATAGCGACGTATCATAGGTGAGGATGCGTCTTTTGTCGGTCTTTTTTCTTATTCTAGGTTATGTTGTGCCCCGCATGCGGAGGATTTATGTCTAAAAAGAATATCTTACTTGTGATTGCCAATGTGCTGGTAGCCACTTTTTTATTGTTATGGTGGATGGGTATGCAAAACGAAACACCCAGTCCAACGTCGAGCCAAACACGTTCAGAACAAGCGGTTGTATTCTCTCTTCAGCATGATCAAAGCCCTGTGACTGAATCCATTTTTACCGATAAAATAGGTTTATTATTGGTGGGTTATATGCATTGTGAAGATGGTTGCCCAAATCTGTTATTGCATATGCGTGATATATTTAAGCGATTGAATGAAGATGAACGCGCCATGATAAAAGCAGCCTTTGTGAATCTCGATCCGACTAAATCCGCCGCAGAAGTGGCAAAAACAGCACGTTTTTTCAATCCTAATATATTGGGCTTAAGCGGTGATGAAGCTTCTTTAGAAGCACTGACCAAAAGCTTGGCGCTGGATGGAAATCTGCAACAATTTCAAGCAGAACACCCACACCGTTTGTTTTTACTCAATGCTCGTGGTGAAGTGACTGCAAGCTTGTCTTCTAAAAACACCATTGATGAGATGATGACGGCTGTGCGTGCGGGATTACTGGAAATGGAATCGTTTTAGTCAATAACAATCCTTTGCCAAACTCAGGAATCATAGGATGAGTGTTGTACAGCGAATCGCATACTTAAACGCTATCTTCCTAAAGTGTTATTTAGGCGATACCAGCCCTTGTTCATGTTAGTTTTTGATACTGTTTTTCCTTCTTCTTAAAAAGAAGAAGCCGTTTAAATATGATCAAACCTTGCTTGTAGGAGTCGGTATACTGAGTCGTCAATTGGAAATGATTCTTTTGCTCATGATTGTGGGTATATCTGCCTATTTGCTTTTTTCAGATGATACCGAGGTGCAAGAAAAGGGGATGAAAGAGCCTGCTTATGTGGCGAAAAAGTCTGAACCCTTAGCTCAGCCCTTAGCTCTCGTAGACTCAGTTTCAAGGTTTAAGTCGGACATTGCATTTGTTGAAGCTCCTGTACTGGTATCTCCTGATAAAGTTCCGCTTAAAGCGGTGAATAGTGATGTGCCAGAGTCAGCCTTTCTCGCCACAACCACAATACCTAAATCACTGATTATTAAAGAATTAAAGGTTTTACCATCATCGACTATTCGTTGTAATCTCGGTATGAAAGTTCCGCTTGTGGTTATCAATATGGATCAGGATTCCGTCCTCTTGTTTTTTTCATAACCATGAAACAGCACTCCTCTAAATAAATCGCAAAAAAAGCTGTTTTATATAACTTTTTCCACGCAATAAAGCATGGTACGAAACACCCTAAATCATAAAAAAAATCACCTTCAAAAAAGACTAAAGACAATAGAACGGAAGCCGATCTCGATATTGACCCCGACTCTTACTGCTTATTAAGAATAATTTGTGAATGATCGTCCGTAGTCACAAAAGCAGTTGGTCTTTCTTCGCCCTGCCCTTGGCGAATCATGATACGCTGTGAATCTAATAAATTGTAAATCATGGGTAAAGAACGCGCCTCTTTGCCCTCTAAGCTTAAAATCAAATTCAACTGCATCGGCGTTTTCTTTGCATCAGTTGTCCATGATGCTTTACCAGCCTTCTCACCCAAATTCACTGGTTTCCCTTCTTTAATCAACACGACATCACCATTTTTCTTAAAGGTGAAACCACCCTTAACGCCCGTACTATCAATACCCTGCCATGTACCCCACCAAGCGCGTATCCAGATCAGATGCCACCGCATTCTGAGCACCAACAAAGAACATCAGACATGCCAATAAAAATATTTTCAAAACAAACCTCCACCTACTAAGATAATATGAGAAAACCCTCCATATAAAGTATGGTGCAAGCATTTTTAAAAAGATGCAAATCAAGCTAAAAATGACTTTAACTTAAAATTCCATGCAATATCACATCATTTAATAATATCTACTTTCTCCATATCTTTGACAGCATACAGCTTAGCGGGTCGGTGCGAGCCTGTGCGCAACGTTTCACCTGTTTCTTCAATGTTTTCCAGTGCCAAAACCCACTTTCTAAAATTACGTTTATCAATTTCAGCTTGTAATATAATTTCATACACCTCTTGCAAGGCACTTAAGGTGAATTGCTGAGGCATGAGCTGAAAAGCAATGGTGGAATAATCCAACTTAGCAACCAAACGTTGATGGGCCGTTTTAATCATCTCATCATGATCAAAAGCCAAGTCAGGCAAGGTATCCATTGCAAACCAATCGGCTTCAGCCGCATCACTACTGGCTTGCACATGCAGATGTTCGGATGCAATCAAGGCAAAGTAGGCAACGGTAATCACTCGCTCACGCGGGTCGCGATTGGGCTCACCATAAGTATAGAGTTGCTCAAGGTAGACATCACGAACCCCTGTTTCTTCTGCCAATTCTCGCTTGGCGGCATCATCAATGGATTCATCCATATTTACAAAGCCACCCGGAAGTGCCCACGAACCTTGAAAGGGGGGTTCTTTTCTTTTAATCAACAATAGTTTCAACTGTTTTTCACGGATACTAAATATAATAATATCTGTGGTCACAGAGGGATGAGGGTATTCATATGTATACATGTTTAAATGCTCACTCGTGCCCGTTGGCGAATATTTGTAAAATTCTCTTTTAACAAAACCTCACCATCACAAAACACTTCCCGAAGTAAATCATCCCCCGCTTCTGCTTCTGCAACAGTGTGATATTGACCTTGCCTTTGAATTAATTTTAAACGTCCCTTTTTCGAAGCTTTGCCTTGATCTGTCATCGGCTGCTTAAACACATCACGCGCTTGACCATTCACAACGACTTGAGAACATTTAAAGGCAAACTTTTGCGTATCACGGTGTAGCTTCTGCAACAAGCCACCCCCCATACCAAAAGAAATATTATTGGCAGACCATTGATGTTCTTGAATATGTTGTAAAATGTCTTGTGTCATTTCATAATCAATACCATCACCTTGAATCACACGCACTTGAGGTGGCAGCTCAAAAAAGCCTTGTGCATTCAAAGACCGTCCAAATTTTTGACCTAAAATATTTAAGATATTAAGCACGACCTCAGGCGGATAACCAGAGTCAGGGCGCACAACCAGCGTACCGTCACGCTGTAAGATACGCTCACGCAACTTTTCACCCCATAGAGATTCACAAGCGGCATACACATCATAAGAATCACTCACCACTGCGACCAAGCCTGTTGGGTACTGTTCCAACATATTGGCATAAGCATCTAATTCACCCGCACGTCCCCAAGAAGTCATTGTGGAATGTTCTGAAGCAGGAATAGAAAAGCCTGCCATCGCTTCAGCATAATATTTTTGCGCCAGTAAGCAGCCAACTAAGGTATCCGAACCTTTAAAGTTAATGAGATGAGCAGCCCCACCCACAGCCGCAGATTCCACTGAACTCACCCCACGAAAACCAAAATCATGCAATTTAAAATCAATGGCATCGGGGTCACCGCTTTCTCGCAATGCTTTTAAAATGAGTTTTTTCATTTCTCTGGATAAAGTCGCCACAGTAGAGCCATACCAAACTTGCACCAAGAGTGTTTCCAAGTAATTAGTCAACCAATAACAAGCAGGGTCTGTATTCTCCACCGTCATTAAAACATGGTGTGTTGGTACCACCGATCCTTCAGGCACAGCCTGAATAGACACAGGTAAACGACCACCATGCTGATGCAAGATATACTCCCAACCTTCACGATAAAAAAGACTATCATCACCAAAATGAGCGGCACAAAAAGTTGCAGCTTCCTCAATCTTTTGCTGTGTGACCACCACACCGCTTAAATAGTGCTGTAGATAATAGTTCAAACCAAAAAAAACAACCTCATCAAACTTTCCACCCCGTGATTCAAAATAAGAATACACCTTTTCTGTTTTGGGAGGATATTGACGGTAATGCGAAGCCTTGTAACTATCGGTCAGTAATAAAATATTATCAAACATATGTTTCTCCTTGGGATTCTATACCCATCACACCTCAAGATGCAGGATTTCAGCAAGTCGAGAAGCGTCCATGTTCGAGGCTTAAAAGCGCAGTGTTAGTCACTCTAAGCCAAGCTTTTGTAACGAAGAGCTGATTTTCCTCCTAAGCTCTGAAACCTGCATCTTGAAGTGGGATGGGTATATAATAAGCGATAAGTTGCTGATAAAGCATGGCATGATCATCAGCAAAATTAATTTGATCTAAATGTTCTAAGCTATGCCATGCCAATTGTTCTAAATGATTAGCGGCTTTAAATGAGGTATAGTCACACCATGTCGTATAGAAAAAAGTAATTAACTGCTGATCGGGTGTTTGTCGCCAATCTTTGATTCTAAAATGACCCACTAACTTTAAATCATCTTTAGATTGGTAAGCTGTTTCTGCATAAAGCTCACGCCGTGCAGCCAATTCAGTGGTTTCATCACCCGCATCGACAAAACCACCAGGGAAACACCAACGCTTTGGCTCATGTTTTTTATAACCCAGTAAAACCCATGTTCGACCTTCATATTGACACAAAAGGGCAATATCAACTGTCATATAAAATGTGGAATATTTGGCTTGTGTGGCATACACAACACCATGCCTAAAATCATGACTATCTAATGGCTTATCTCGCACCTTTTGACGCAAACCTTGACCATTATGCTGTTCGATTTGTGCCACATGATGTACGGAAAACTGACCATAGTAATGGGATGAAAAAGAATCTCTTCCTGCATATAAGATCACCGATTCAAAAATGGTATGTGCCTGAATCAAAGCATCAAGATGTGCTGACCACACACGATCAGAGGCGGTATCATTTAACCCCAGTATCGTCGCTTGGGGGTAATACTTCTCCAGCATCATCCGCCGACTATCAAAATCCATCGGATGATCACGACTTGCAGGAAAAACATGTACCCCCACAACAATAATAAGCTGATCAGCTTGATTGGCCACATCAAGCAAATGACGATGACCTTCATGTAAATCAGGTACTTGGAAGCGTCCAATAACAACCGATGTCTGCATGACAACCCCTTAAAAGTGTATCCTATACACTAACAATAGTGTTGTTTTAACACTATGTCAAATAAACATGATGAAAACACATTGTTTTCGACTTTTTCAACGCTTATTGCCAAGCTTCTGCTATGAAAATGTTTTTGATCTTAAGCTTTTTTTTGATGATTCCTAGCCAAACACAAGCCGATGCCCTGCTTGGTATTTATTATGGAAACCAAGGATGGGACATGAAAAGCGTGCGCGACATCGAAACATGGCAAGGTAAAAAACATGCCGTCGTAAAATTATTTACCGATTGGAGCCCAGCCAATAAAGCCAATTTATTTGAGCACCAACTACCCGCAGTTTGGAACAATGGCAGCATCCCTATCATTAATTGGGAACTTTATACTGATGCAAACACGTCTAAAAACATCTTAGCACAAGTCGCCCAAGGTCATCATGATCGTTATTTAGAAAGCTGGATGCGTAAGCTCAAACGCTTCTTGGCAGGCAAGGATAATCTTTATGGCAATCAAGATGATCGGCGTGTTTACTTACAATTCGCCCATGAAATGAACAGTGATTGGTATTTATGGAGTGATGACCCCATTAACTATGTGAAAACATGGCGTTATTTACATCAAAAGTTCACCAGCCAAGGCTTTGATGCCAGCCACGTCCAATGGGTGTGGTGCGTCAATAATATTGATAAAAGCGATGCCAAGGCAGAGTCATATTACCCCGGTGATGCCTATGTTGATTGGGTAGGCATCAATGGTTATAATTGGGGTGAACAAGGCAAGGCTCACCACTGGGAAAGCGTTGAAGATGTTTTTGAAAAGATGCGTCAACGCATGCTGAAATTCAAAAAACCAATGCTGATCAGTGAGGTGGGAAGCTCATCTCATGTGAACGGTGGTCACTCTTTAACCAAGAAATCAGTATGGATTCAATCTTTTTTTAACTATGTACAACAACATGATATTGGCATGGTCATCTGGTTCAATGAAGACAAAGATTCAGACTGGGGCATTTATGCAGGTAAATATGGCACAGCAAAAGATCAACAACACCGTTATTATTACCAAACTTACCGTGATGCTATCGCCAATTCAAAACTCTTAAGTGCAAATGCCAACCACCCCCGCCTTCTCTCTGACGAGAATTTCAAAGGCGTGCGCCAACAAAGCACCGAAACAGTCAACTTGGATGTCGTCGCCAAACAAAACACATCGATGATTCGCAGCAAATCCTTAGCAAAAACCTTGATCATGCCAAGTGTAGACACAGATCCCTACGTTGAACTTCAGCTACACCATAAAAAGAACTGGCATGGCGGTTATTGCGCCACAGCCGAACTGATATCCCATGCCCAAGTCAATGATTGGCAAATAGAATTGGCACTGACAGGGCCATTAATGGGGGTATGGGCAGCTCAGTTTCAAAGCAAGAAAGATTTTCGGGTGAAAATTTGGCCCAATGAATGGAATACCACCCTCCTTAAAGGTGAGCGCGTTCAATTTGAGTTCTGTGCACAGGGTCAATTGAAAGATGTGGTTATTGCACAATTGCAAAGCCGTCCTTTTCAATGGAAATCTTATTATGATTTACCACCCCTACAAATCAAACAAACATTCACATCCATTTGGAAGGGTGGTTATTGTGTTGAATTTCATTTAAAAAACACCAGCCAACAAACGGTTCGCTGGAAAAAATTACACTTTCGTTTCGCCAATAGTCGCTTAAAGTCGCATTGGAACGGCAAGTTTCTTGCCAACCAAAACCATCTGAATATTCAATCTGAAGCATGGAATCAAGACATCAAAGCAGACCAAAAGAAAGACTTAGGTTTCTGCGCGGATGGCATCAACCAAATTCTATTGGATAAAGTCGTTTTTTATTAGCTTCTGCTATCACTGTTGCTATCACTATTACGCTCGCTATGACGATCACCATGATGAGATGCAGGGCCTGAATGACCACTTGTGAAACCACTGTTTTTAGGAAGATCGAGAAGACAACCTGAAACAAACAATAAAACGGCTATGCCTAACGCTACTTTTATCATATTTACCTACCTTATAAAGGTTATTTGAATACTAAAAACAAGAACACTTTCTACACAACGGCCTTGTGCTTAAAGCCAAAAGATCACTTCTCGCACAAAGCACAGCCATAAAGCTTAATCTTCTACTTTAGCTGTCCATGTTTGCAAGGCATCAATAATTTGCTTGGCTTGCTTGGCACTGGAAATATTAAATTTAGAACGCGCAATATATTCACCATCACGCTTTTGATAACGACGAATAATATATTTGTCTGCGCCATAACATTCATTCTTTTTATCCCAGCCTTGATAACGAAACATAATGGTCGTCCACGCGCCTTTGCTCAAGACCACCTTATCCAATTGCTTCGTGGTTAAAATGCCATCTTCTTCATAATCAACGCTTAAATCATCAGGGGTCATGTTTATCTCCATTTATGGTTTTTGCCTTCAGTAAATAGGCTACTTTTCTTTTATATGGCAGGAAACTGGTATCAAGCTGGCTTGAAGTCTAGGCTGCGCCTATTTTTTTGGGGGTAATGATGGATATTGATGTTCATAAAATTGCACGTCTCGCCCGAATTCGGTTGACCGATGACGAAGCAACAACACTTGGCCCACAGCTGGTGAGTATCATTGGCTATGTTGAGTCACTGCAAGCTGTCGATACAGAAAATGTACCGACAACAGCACACCCACATGATATTTTTATGCCATTGCGTGACGACACTGTGACCAATAGCGATAACCGTGAGGCATTACAAGCCAGCGCACCTGCTCTTGATTCTGGCCTTTATACTGTTCCCAAGGTGATTGAATAATGCCTTTTTCAAACTTAGAAGAACTTCAACAACGCATGCAAAGCGGTGAAAGCAATGCTGTTGCCATTGCACGTTCCTATATGATGCGCATTCAAGAACAAAATGCCAACATCAATGCCTTTGTGCATTTGGATCAAGATTCAGTGATTGCCCAAGCCCAAGCTTCCGATGAACACCGCAAACAACATGGCGCACGCCTTCTTGAAGGTTTGCCCATTGCCATCAAAGATATTTTTTGCACCCGTGGTGAAAACACCACCTGTTGCTCCAATATCCTAAAAGGTTTTGTGCCTGCTTATGATGCAGAAGTCATTCGCCGCTTGCGTGAAGCTGGTGCGGTTTTATTGGGTAAAACCAATATGGATGAATTTGCGATGGGATCATCCAATGAAACCTCTGCCTTTGGGCCTGTGAAAAACCCTTGGGACACCGACCGCATTCCGGGTGGATCTTCTGGTGGTTCGGCTGCGGCTGTCGCTGCTGGTTTCGCACCTGCGGCATTGGGAACGGATACGGGTGGATCTATTCGTCAGCCTGCATCGCTATGTGGTCTTGTTGGTCTTAAACCGACCTACGGCAGTATTTCTCGTCGTGGTATTATTGCCTTTGCTTCCTCTTTGGATCAAGCAGGGCCGATGACCCGAACTGTTACGGATAACGCACGCCTCATGTCAGTCATGGCGGGTCAAGATGCAGGTGATTCCACCTCCATGCCTGTACCCCATGCCAACACATGGTTGGATGCTTGTGGCAAAACCGATATGAAAGGCCTCAAAATTGGCCGTCCTAAAGAATACTTCATCGAAGGCATTGATCCCGAAGTTCGTCAACGAATCGAAGATGCCTTGGCACAATGCGAAGCTTTAGGTGCTGAAATTGTTGATATTTCATTGCCGCATACCAAGCATGCTACCGCTGCTTATTATGTGATTGCACCTTCAGAAGCATCCGCGAATTTATCGCGTTATGATGGCGTTCGCTATGGTCACCGCACGGAAGACCCTGCGAATTTAGACGATCTTTACAGCATTTCACGCGATGAAGGTTTTGGTGAAGAAGTGAAACGTCGTATTCTGACAGGTGCGTTTGCGCTATCCTCAGGTTACTACGAAGCGTATTATACCAAAGCACAAAAAGTTCGCACCTTGATTCGCCAAGACTTTGAAAAAGCATTTGAGCAAGTGGATATTATCGCCACACCCGCCAGCCCAATCACAGCCTTTAAAATTGGCGAAAAAACAAATGATCCTTTAACCATGTATCTGGCTGATATTTTCACGATTGCACTCAACCTTGCTGGTCTACCCGGCATGTCTCAACCTTGTGGCCTTGCCAACGGTCTACCTGTTGGTTTGCAGTGGATCGCCCCTGCATGGCAAGAAGGCACCATTTACAATGCCGCATCAGCCTATGAATCCGCCACCACATGGCACACACAAACACCGGAGGTGAAGTCATGAGCTGGGAAGTTGTGATTGGCCTAGAGGTCCATGCTCAAGTAAATACCAACACCAAAGCTTTTTGTGGTTGCTCCACAACTTTTGGTGCCACACCCAATACCCAAACATGCCCTGTTTGCCTTGGTATGCCGGGTCAATTGCCTGTCTTAAACCGTGAAGTCGCACGTAAAGTTGCTCTCACAGGTATGGCGATTGAAGGCAATATCAATGCCTTATCCAAGTTTGATCGTAAAAACTATTTCTATCCTGATTTGCCAAAAGGATATCAAATCACGCAGTTGTTTTTACCGATTGTGCAAAAGGGACTCGTGCATATTCAAGATAAGCACGGCAATGAAAAAAGCGTGCGTATTCATCAAATCCACATCGAAGAAGATGCAGGTAAAAGCATGCATGAGAACAGTGAATTTGTTTCGCATATCGACTTAAACCGTTCAGGCATTCCTTTGATGGAAATCGTCTCTGAACCTGATATGTATAGTGCCGATGAAGCCGTAGCTTACCTTAAATCGTTACATCAACTGTTGAAGTTTTTGAATACCTCCAACGCTGACATGGAAAAAGGCCAGTTTCGTTGTGATGCCAATGTTTCTGTGCGTCGAAAAGGCGAGCCTCTTGGTACCCGTGCAGAAATCAAAAACATCAACTCTTTCCGTTTTGTCAAACAAGCCATTGAATATGAAACCCAACGTCAAATTGAGTTGATTGAAGATGGCGGCACAGTGGTTCAAGAAACCCGCTTATGGGATAGTGTGAAAAACGAAAGTCGCTCCATGCGTGGTAAAGAAGAAGCGCATGACTATCGTTATTTTCCAGAGCCTGATTTGCCACCCCTTAAATTAAGTGATGAAGAACTCGCAGAAATTCGTGCTTCTATGCCAGAACTACCGCATCAAATGCATACCCGCTTTGTATCTGATTATGGTTTATCCCATTATGATGCTGAAGTCTTAAGCACCAGCCGTGATTTGGCCGCTTATTACGAAGCTTTGGTTCAAGCACACCCTAAAGATCCCAAACAGGCTGCTAACTGGTTGGCCAATGAACTTTTGGCACGCCTCAAAGAAATCAATACTGAGATTGCCGATAGTCCTGTTTCTGCCAGTGATTTAGCATCATTATTAGCACGTATTTCTGATAACACTATTTCTGGTAAAATCGCCAAAGATGTATTGGATGACATGCTGAAAAGTGGTGATGCCGTTGATGCGATCATTGAACGCAAAGGCCTCAAGCAAATCACTGATAGCAGTGCCATTGATGATATGATTCAAGGTGTAATGGATGCCAATCCCGCTCAACTCGAACAATATCGCGGTGGTAAAGATCGACTATTTGGTTTCTTTGTCGGACAAGTCATGAAAGTGACCAAAGGCAAAGCTAATCCTAAGATGGTAAATCAGCGTTTGAAGGAAATGTTGAAAGGTTAAATGCTTTTGCTGGGATTCACACGGTCATCATCTACCCACAACAAGGAAGGTATTGCCCAAGAATCCCAGCATCATTAAAGACAACATCAGCAAAGTTTTTTTCAGAAGCGAACAATATAGGAGAGTATAATAAAAATTATATCTTGGAACTGTCAAGGCGCATTCAGAAAAAAGTTTTCTACCTTGGACTCTATTAATGCCGATATTTTTATCATACAAGAATGTGAAGATCCAGAAAGAACACCTCATAAAGCATACCAAGAATGGGTTGGCGATTACTTATGGGTAGGTACAAACAAAAATAAAGGCATCGGCATATTTGTAAAGAACGGTTATTCAATAGAATCACTGGACTGGAACCCAGAACAGCTAGAACTATTTCTACCATGCAGAATCAATAATCATTTTAATCTAATAGGCGTATGGACTAAACAAGCCAACTCTCCAACTTTTGAATATATTGGACAATTTTGGAAATACCTTCAAAGATTCAAAATGAATATGGCACAGAATAAATGTCTTATTATTGGGGATTTTAACAGCAATAGTATTTGGAACTTATGGGATCGCTGGTGGAACCATAGCGATGTTGTTAAAGAACTTCACGATATAGAGATTAACAGCCTATATCACCAGCAACATCAAGAAGAGCAAGGGAAAGAGTCATTAGCGACACTTTTTATGCATCGAAAAATTGATAGGCCTTATCACATAGATTACATGTTTGCTGATAAATATTTTTTATCCAAAGTAACAAACCTAAATGTTGGTGAGCCTAAAGTATGGTTGCAGCATAGTGATCATATGCCGCTTATCGCTTCCTTTAATATTCACCCGTAACATCAAGTAGCTTCACAAAGAAAGAGCCCCTCGCTTCAAACCTTTAAAACTCAAGCAATATTAATACTTCTCATAATGTCCGCCAATTGCAAAAATATAGATATAATCATGATTATACTTATAAACCACACGGTCTTTCTGACTAAGGCGACGAGACCATAAGCCCGAAAGATTATGTTGTAGTGGCTCTAGTTTTCCTGTGCCTACACTTGGATCATGACGAAGCATTTCTTTTAATAAGCGGCAAAGCACCTTGTGCAACTTTTTGTCTTTCAACCTAAGAGCTTCATATGCAGCCCACGTATTGCCTTCAAAGACCAGTGATCTCACTCAGTTCTCCAGCAGTCGGTTGATAACCTTTATTTTTTGCATTGCTCTCAGCAGATGCGGCAATTTGTTTCATCAGCTCACTATTTTGCAAAATATATAATGTTTCTTGCTCACGCTCCCAGTCATCAGCACTTAAAACAACAAAATCTTCTCCGCTTCTTCGCGTCACTTTTAATGGCAAATGATTCGTCACCACCTGCTCAACAAAGCTTTTTAAATTCTCTCTAAACTTATTCACACTAATACTGTTCATTGATATCACCTAAAGTACGGTACTGTAATGCCGTACATAATAGAAATTTACATGAAGTTAGTCAATAAAAAGAGCGATGTTTTCACACCATTCTCTTCACCCTATCCCCCAACTCAAACCCTGATAAAATCATCAATGCACCTGCCAAAACTTGCCATGTTAACACTTCACCGTTGAGCTGATTTTCTAAAAGAAACGCACAAATCGGGGTCAATAATGTCAACAGTGCCACCTGTGTGGCATCCACCTTGCTCAATACAAAATAATACAGAGAAAATCCCAGAAAAGACCCTAATAAAGCAAGGTAAGTAATCGAAGTCCATGTGCGTGTTGATATATGATCGGGAATATCTGCACCGCTGATCAACCATCTAATAATAAATAGAGGAGCAGCAAAGACACAATCACACTGGAAAGATAAATCTCATGATAATTGACATTTTCACTTTGTATTTTCATGCTATGAAATGAGTCACCAATGACGACACATTATGCTTATAATTTATATTTTCATTAAAGGAATAGGGATTGATGACAACAACAGAAACGACAAGAGAAAATCAAAAGGAAAACGATCAACCACAAGGCACGCTAGACCTCATTCGAGATCAAATGCTCAAAGAGTGTGAGTCCATGGGGCGGCATAGCATGGCAGAAGGTGTCTCCATACCTTCTCATGTCTTTTACACCTTAGAAGCATTTCGCTTAGAACGAATACAGCAAATTGAAAGCAATACACGCCTGATGCAGTCCGAAAGCCTTGATATACGGCAACTGAGCACAACACATGATCAGCTAAGCCGTGCTGTCGCACCTGCAAAGCCACGTACCATTTTATTGCTTGATCCTCTTTTTCGAGAGGAAAGCATGTTTTCTTGGTTAGGTCCTGTGGCATTATTAAGACGAATGATGTTTGTCTCTGTATTCTTTTTAGTAGGCTTTATCACAGTTGCTCTCTCGCCAGATGTTAACACAACAGGCGGTGACATTCTCAATCAAAATGGCTTACCATTACTTGTCAACCTACTCTTCTTTGTTTTTGCGGCAGGGATGGGAGCATCCTTTGCTGCACTCTTTACAGCCCATAGTTTTATTGCCAATTATACTTTTGACCCTAAGTTTGAAGCATCTTACTGGATTCGTTTTGTGGTTGGTATTATTGCTGGTATTATCTTAGCTAGTCTTATTCCTCTCGAAGGAGGATCTGCTAGTTTTGCCAAACCATCCTTAGCGATGCTCGGCGGATTTTCTGCGGCTTTGGTTTATCGTATTCTCAACAAAATGGTCACCACCGTTGAAGCCTTTGTACGCGGTGATGTTCGTGATGAAATCAATAGCGTGGCAAAGGAAGCCAAAGCTAGAGCTGATGAAGAAGCCTCTCAAAACCGTGTTAAAATGGCTTCCAACCTCATTCAAGTACAAAAACAACTTGGTGCAGGAGCTTCATCTGAAGAAATTCAAAATACCTTAGATAGAATCATGAACGATATTGTTCCAATTGATCGCGTTGAACTGCCTAGGTCTAAAACAGAAAACAGCTAAAACCTCTGTAGCTTGTTCAAAAACAAGCTACAGTTTTAACGCAATAACTTTATAAGTATGTCAGAGTAAACATGTATCCTTGCAAGTTAAACATCCGATAAAATCATAAAAGCGATGTGTAAGATCAGTTTATTTGTTATTAAGAGCAAAAAAAGGCTACCCAAGGGTAGCCTTTTTAAATCATCGCTTTAAAAGAAAATTATTTTCTACGTTTGCGTAACAACTTCAGACGAGCTGTCATCATGGCCAGTTCAGCTTCAGCCATAGCCAAATCAGAACCAGCTTGCTGTGAATTAACAGCTTCTTCTGCACGACGTTGTGCAGCAACAATTTCAGCTTCATCCATATCAGCAGCACGTTCTGCAGTATCTGCAAGTATGGTTACCTTATGAGGTTGAACTTCGATAAAACCACCAGAAATAAAGACTTCCTCTTCATTTTCACCGTTTATAATACGTAATTCACCAGGCTTTAATGCACTTAGTAAAGGCGAGTGACGAGGTAAAATACCTAATTCACCAGCTGCACCAGGCACAACCAGCATGGTTGCTTCACCTCGGTATACTTCACGCTCTGCCGTTGCGACCAATATTTCCATGCTAGTAGCCATAATAATTAACCTTTAGCCTGCATTTTTTCTGCTTTAGCAATTGCACCGTCGATAGAACCGACCATGTAAAATGCTTGTTCAGGAAGATGATCATATTCACCAGCAAGGATGCCTTTAAAGCCCTTAATGGTTTCAGATTTCTTAGCATAAACACCAGGAGAACCCGTGAATACTTCAGCAACATGAAATGGTTGAGACAAGAAACGTTGCATCTTACGAGCGCGAGTCACTGTCAATTTATCTTCATCAGATAATTCATCCATACCCAAGATTGCAATGATATCTTGTAGTTCTTTATAACGTTGCAATGTGCGTTGAACACCTTGGGCTACATCATAATGTTCGATACCAACAATTTTTGGATCTAGCTGACGTGATGTTGAGTCAAGAGGATCCACTGCTGGGTAAATACCTAGCTCTGCGATCTGACGAGACAACACGATGGTTGAGTCCAAATGGGCAAATGTTGTTGCAGGAGCTGGATCAGTCAAATCATCGGCAGGAACATAAACCGCTTGTACAGATGTGATTGAACCCGTTTTAGTAGATGCAATACGTTCTTGTAAGCGACCCATTTCTTCAGCCAATGTTGGTTGATAACCCACAGCAGAAGGCATACGTCCTAGCAATGCAGATACTTCCACACCAGCCAAGCTGTAACGATAGATGTTATCGATGAAAATCAATACATCACGGCCTTCTTCACGGAAGTATTCCGCCATAGTCAAACCAGTTAGTGCAACACGTAGACGGTTACCTGGAGGTTCATTCATTTGACCATAAACCAAGGCAACTTTATCCAACACGTTGGACTCTTTCATTTCGTAATAGAAGTCATTACCTTCACGAGTACGTTCGCCCACACCCGCAAAAACAGAGAAACCACCATGACCCGTTGCGATGTTGTTGATTAACTCCATCATATTAACGGTCTTACCAACACCAGCACCACCAAACAGACCTACTTTACCACCTTTTGCAATAGGGGCCATCAAGTCGATCACTTTAATGCCTGTTTCAAGAATATCACTCGCAGGAGCTAATTCATCAAACGCTGGGGCTTTACGGTGAATTTCCCAAAATTCTTCAGCAGGAACGTCTTTACCTTCAAAGTCGATACCTTCACCAAGGACGTTCATGATACGACCTAGTGTTGCTTTACCGACAGGTACTTTAATACCTGAACCTGTATCAGTTACGTCTAAACCGCGACGTAAACCATCAGTAGATCCCATAGCGATAGTACGCACAACATTGTCACCAATATGTTGTTGTACTTCTAGCGTTAGTTGTTCTTTTTCAAGTCTTAACGCATTATAAATATCAGGTAGCTCTCCAGCTGGAAAGCGCACGTCAACTACAGGGCCGACAATTTGTACAATAAATCCTACACTCATTGATATCTCCTATGCCGCTGCTGCACCGGCACAAATTTCGGCCAGTTCCTGTGTAATAGCAGCTTGACGTGCTTTGTTGTATGTAATTTGTAAATCTGCCACAATATCTTTGGCATTATCTGTAGCACTTTTCATGGCTACCATTCGTGCGGATTGCTCACATGCTTTGTTTTCCAACACAGCATGATACACAATAGATTCAACATAACGTCTCATCAAACCATCAAGCACAACCTTACTATCAGGTTCATATAAATAATCCCAATAACCAGTATGCTCTTGTTCTGGTTCAGCACATGGAAGTAGACACAATTCAGTGGGTGTCTGAGTCATGGTATTCACAAACTTGCTATATACCAAACGAACTTCGTCGTAATGACCACTTAGAAATTTTTCCATCGCTAAGTTGACAACACCAAGGATCTCCACCAATTCAGGTTGATCTTTAATCTCTTCAACACTACCTGCAATCTTTGTTCCAAAACGACGCATGAACTGAGAAGCACGACGACCAATATTGATCATCTCAACTTCAGTCTTATCATCCACAGAACGCATACTAGAAATGGCTTTTTTCAATGTGTTGGTATTTAAGCCACCACATAAGCCTTTGTCAGTAGAAATCACTAAATAACCAACACGCTTAACTTCGTCACGTTTAACCAAGAAAGCATGCTTGTATTCAGGATGTGCTTGCATCAAGTTACCCACAATAGTGTGAATACCTTCAGCATATGAGCGTGATTCTGTTACTGCACTTTGTGCTTTACGCATTTTGCTTGCAGCAACCATCTCCATCGCTTTGGTAATTTTAGCGGTGTTTTGTGTCGCTTTAATTTGATTACGTATTTCTTTAGCAGATGCCATATCGGATCTCCTTAATACGTACCGGTTGCTTTGAAGTTCGCTGTTGCTTTTTCCAAGCCATCAGTTACTTCAGCAGACAACGCGGGTTTTGCATTTAAGCCATTCACTAAATCAGCACAGTTAGAGTTCAAATAAGACAAGTACGCTTTTTCGTATGAAGAAATCTTAGATACCTCAATATCATCAAGGTCACCATTATTCAATGCATACAAAGTAGCTGTCATTTCTGCCACTGTTTGTGGTGAGTTTTCATCTTGTTTAAGAACTTCAACACCACGTTTACCACGTTCGATTTGCTTACGTGTTGCTTCATCAAGATCAGAAGCAAACTGAGCAAATGCCGCTAGTTCACGGTATTGTGCAAGGTCAAGACGAAGACCACCGCCAACTTTCTTCATGGCTTTAGTTTGTGCAGCACCACCCACACGAGAAACAGAAAGACCAGCGTTAATCGCAGGACGTTGACCCGCATTGAACAATGAGGTTTCAAGGAAGATCTGACCATCTGTAATAGAAATCACGTTGGTAGGAACGAATGCAGAAACATCGCCTTCTTGTGTTTCAATGATTGGAAGAGCTGTTAATGAACCAGTCTTACCTTTAACCGCACCCTTGGTAAATTCTTCAACATAAATTTCATTAACACGAGATGCGCGTTCTAGTAAACGAGAATGAATATAGAAAACATCACCTGGATATGCTTCACGGCCTGGAGGACGACGAAGAATCAAGGATACTTGGCGATAAGCCCAAGCTTGTTTTGTTAGGTCATCATAAATGATTAATGCATCTTGGCCACGGTCACGGAAGTATTCGCCCATGGTGCAACCTGCATAAGGTGCAATAAATTGTAGCGCAGCAGATTCAGAAGCACTCGCTGCAACAACGATCGTGTGATCAAGTGCATCATGTTCTTTTAGCGTGCGGACAATATTAGCAACAGTAGAAGCTTTTTGGCCAATCGCAACATAAACACATGTTACGCCAGTACCTTTTTGGTTGATGATCGTATCAATTGCAATTGCTGTTTTACCAGTTTGACGATCACCAATGATAAGTTCACGTTGACCGCGACCCACAGGAACCATTGCATCGATAGATTTAATGCCTGTTTGAAGAGGCTCATCAACAGATTTACGCTCAATCACACCTGGTGCAATTTTTTCAACAGCGTCAAATCCGTCATTTTCAACAGGACCTTTACCATCAATTGGTTGACCCAAAGCATTAAGAACACGACCTTTTAAGCCTTCGCCAACGGGTACTTCAAAAATACGTCCAGTACACTTGACTTCGTCGCCTTCGCGTAAGTGGGTGTATTCACCAAAAATGGTTGCACCAACACTATCTTGTTCAAGGTTCAAAACCATTCCTAGTGTATCACCAGGAAATTCAAGCATCTCACCAGCCATTGCGCCGGCAAGTCCATGAATTAGTGCTACGCCATCACCTACCGAGATTAAACGGCCGACATTGGCATCACTAGCACTGGCCTCGAAGCCTTTAATTTGTTCCTTAATAATGGAACTAATTTCTGCTGTATCCAGTTTCATATTCTCGTGTCCTCTTGTGCCGGTCAGGCTGCCAATGTGCGTCGAAGGCTATCTAAACGCCCACGTACGGAGTGGTCAATCTGGCGATCACCAATATTTAAAATCAAACCACCAACAATGGAGCTATCTGCTTGCACATTAAGCTCTACCTTTTTGCCAATGCCTTGACTGACTACATTTTGTAATTGTGTTTTAAGTTCATCTGTAAGATCTGTTGCGACTGTCACGTCTACCATAACAGTTGCTTTTGCTTCACGAACCATTTGCTGAAACATCTCATTAATGCGAAACAACAACGACGCTTTGTTCCGTTGACATAGCAACGTCACCAAGCGTTTAGTTGAATCTTCTTTTGTTTCAGAAATACGACATAAAACATCAGCACGATCTTCAGCTGACACCTGTGTGTTGATCATAAATGCTTTAGCATCATCATTTTCCGCAACCACGGCCAATGCTGACATATCGTCTGATAAGTCAACATTTTCCTGACTGAGTTCAAACAATGCACATGCATAACGCCGTGCTATTGTAGTTTCACTCATGCTGCAACGCCTTGATCAATTACTTTTTGAATCAATGCATTGTGTTTCGATGCATCTAATTCTGATTCCACAATACGTTCAGCAGCCAGCATGGCTAAGCTTGCAACTTCTTGTTGTAGAGCTTGGCGCAAACGCTGTTCTTCACCAGCGGCTTCGTCTTGTGCATTTTGAACGATCAAAGCTGACTCTTGACGTGCTTTGTTGGTTGCTTCTTCAGCAACTTCTAAAGCACGGCGTTCTGCAGCAGCAACAATTTCTACAGCTCTTTGCTTCGCAGCATCCAACTGTACTTTGACTTCGGCCTCAGCCTCAGCTTGTGCATTTTGACCAGCTTCTGCAGCTGCTAGACCATCAGCAATTTTCGTGGTGCGAGATTCCATCGCATCATTCAATGGCTGATATAGCAACTTAGACATCAAAATGACCATAGTAATAAAAATGACCATTTGGGCAATTAATGTTAAATCTAAGCTCATATCCTTACCTCTTCTGGTTTCTTGTATTCAGTATTAGGTTTCAACTAGCCCAAAAATGGGTTAGCGAACAAGAACCAAAGAGCGAATGCCATGATGATGAACGGGAAAGATTCCATTAGGCCAGCAAAGATGAACATGTTGAACATAAGTTGTGGGCGCATTTCTGGTTGGCGAGAGATGCCTTCCAAAGTTTTGGAACAAATCAAGCCCCAGCCAATAGCTGAACCCAAGCCAGCAGCGGCAAGAATAACGCCGACTGAAATAGCTGTAGCAGCGGTGATGATTGTGGTTGGATCCATGATGATACTCCTCGGTTATAAATTAAAATTAAAAATATCGCGGTGCGATTAGTGTTCTACTGGTTGGTGTGCAATTGATAAATACACCACAGTAAGAATCATGAAAATAAAGGCTTGTAGTAAACCAATAAATAGATGGAAAAATGACCAGCCAAGACCGACAAAGAAACCGACGGCCATGCCCATTGCGCCACTACCTAGTAATAGTGAAGCAATAAGTAAGAAGATCACTTCGCCTGCAAACATATTACCAAATAAACGGAAAGAAAGACTTAATGGTTTAGCAATTTCTTCAACCAATTTCAAAGTTAAGTTAACAGGAATAATCAATACACCTAAAAACTTCACAAGAGGGTTAGAGCTAACAAGTAATAAACTGGCAAAGGGTTCAAAAACGAGCTCTTTACAAAAATGAACAGGTTTCAATTTAAACTCATAATATAAGACCAATGCAAACACAGAAAGTGCCATCGCAGCTGGTAAGTTTAAATCATTGGTAGGAACAGGACGGAAATGCGGTGCGCCTAAGGCGTGTGCAATCGAGCCAAGTAAGTGAGCTGGTAAAATATCAACGCAGTTACATAATAAAATAAACACAAAGACGGTGAGAGCCAGTGGGGCAATCATCGGATTGTGAACAGGAAAATTATCTTTCACGGTTGTGTTAACAAAATCGACTACACTTTCAACAAAGTTTTGCGTACCCGTTGGCGCGCCAGCAACAATGTTACCACGTAGCCAAAGTGAAAAACCAACCATCAATGCGGCAATTGATAATGTGACAATGACTGTATCTAAATGGATTTGCATGAATGCATTAGATTCATCTATTTTGTAGACCCAGTATTCAAGATGATTTGCAATACTGTCTTCATGAGCTGTTCCGTGAGATACTGTCTCAGACACCTGAATCCTCCATGTAATTTTCTTAGTTTCTTAATGATGCGGCCGCACTATAGGCAAACAATATAAAATACGCAACTGCAAGACCTGCCGCCACTGAGAGAAGATGTAGACCTAAACTATTGGCGATAATCAAGAAAACTATCAAAGCTACAAAACGTTTTGCGGCACCAAATAGGAGCTGCTTTTGCCCTTGCTCTGCATCATCTGTGTTCATCGTTCTGATTTGACGAAACATTAACCACTGATTCAGCAACATAAAACACACACCGCAGAGCACGCCAAGCCCTATATTCACACCCTTAAAATATGTCACCAAAAGACTCACCAAAAAACCACCAGCCAAAATAACCAATAGCAATGGCTTCTGCTGTTCATCAAACTCTTCTGTCATGTGCTTTATTCACCTATGCCTATTCTACTTATATAATATGAGAATCTTTAAGATTCCTGAATCAATTGTTCAAAATAACCGAGCATTAAAATCAAATGCATTTGTGGCATCGGTTCATCATCAATGGCGGCAACTTGCTGCCAATACGGATGTTGAGACCATCTCTCTTGAGCCACAATCATGAAGTCATCGCTTTCCACCGCTTGCAATGCTTGCACCGCCTTGCGACGCAATACATTGAGTCGCTGCAACCAGTTACAACGCAACGTATGTGCATCTGTATCTGACCAATCCTTAGAAAATAAGGCTTTCTCTAAAGTTTCAAAAGGCAAAACTTTTAAGCAAGCATGATTTATCCGAAGCCAAGCTGGCAACGTTTCGCCTTTTTGCAAACTTAAAGAAAGCGGAACAGCACTTTGAATCAACTGTGATATACATTGAAAATGTTTCACCGTTTCAGTTTCTAAGCCTGATAATGACGCTTCACCCAGAAGGTTCATGAGTAAAGAACTACATTTATTATTCACGTCTACCATGCTTCTCGAATAACGATATGCACGTAAAAAATCGCGCTGTTTCTGGATGGTTGAAGCACATAATTTTTGAGACAATGAACATGAAAGCAAGTGCCTTGCAAAGGTTAATAGCCACTGTTGGCACTGCCTTTGAAGTAATAAAGCAACATCCAAGTTTCTAACTTCTTGCCAAATACGAGTCTGCAATACAGCCATATCTAAAAGCTGATGCGCCAATAGTAAAGCCCAAACAGCTTCATCAACACGACAAGATGTGAAGCGTTGCAACTCATGTACTGAACATAATCCGCACTCATTGAGCACCTTATTCACGGCTTGCGTCGCAACAATTTGCGTTGCCAAAGCATGTTTAACAATGTTGCTAGCGTAGTTTTCTTGCAAATAGGATGGAAAGTACGAATGAAGCAACGCAGGGTAAAAGCAATGTTTTTCATCAAAATGGCTCAAACACAAGTCATGATACAAACGGTTTTTCTCATGCCCCATCAACACCGCCAACTGTGGCCTTAACTTCATCTTATCATCTTGTGCAATGCAGGCATCCACACGCATATCTAAGCGTTTTTCTTTTAATAAGGTTGCACGCAATTGCTGCACAGATGACAGGTTTATTTTCACATCTAGTTCTGCCAAGCTAAGTAATTTTGATTGTGCTTGGTTATCATCTAAACATAGCTGCACCACATCTTCGCCAACTTGATGTAAAACCAAGTCACGCTGTGCTTCTTCCAAGGGGTCTTGATCAATGAGAATTTTAATATTGACCTCATGATCCGACATATCCACACCGGCTGAATTATCAATCGCATCACTACTCATCAAGCCACCATGCTGACTATATTCCAAGCGAGCTTGCTGACTAAAACCAAGGTTTCCACCCTCACAAACCAAACGACAGCGCAAATCAGAACCATTCACACGCACACTATTGTTCACAGGATCATGCACACTCTCATGACTTTGATCACTGGCTTTGACATAAGTACCAATACCGCCATTAAAAAGCACATCGACTTTTGCACACAAGATAGCTTGAATCAAAGCTTCACCCGTCATCACCTCAGCATCATCAATGGCCAAGGACTGTTGTACTTCCAAAGACAAGGGAATGGCCTTGGCTGAACGTAAAAACACGCCACCACCCTGACTGATACAAGCCGTATCATATTGATCCCAACCTACCACAGCATCAAACAAACGTTGCCGCTCTTGTCGTGAACCTTGAATATCAGGATTGGGATCTAAAAAAATATGTTTGTGATTGAAGGCGGCAAACAAGCGCAACGGCGACTGACAAAGCAAACCATTGCCAAAAACATCTCCCCCCATATCACCAATACCCACCACACCAAGCGGCTCACTGGGTAGTATCTGAAGACGAGCGCACAAATGCTGCGCACATACCCAAGCACCACGCGCTGTGATGCCATAAGCCTTATGATCATAGCCATGACTTCCACCACTCGCAAAAGCATCACCCAACCAAAAGTTCTTTCGCAAGGACTCTGCATTGGCAGCATCAGAAAAACTGGCTGTTCCCTTATCAGCGGCGACCACCAAATAAGCATCGTTGGCATCCTCAGGTGGAATATACATCTGAGTTGTATTCGAAACTTGATCAACGGAAAGATCGGTTAACGACAACAACGTGCGAATAAATAAACAATATTGCTCTTTAACAAAAGCAGCATCAGGGTGACCACGCACAATAAAACCACCCTTTGCACCCGTGGGTACAATCACACCATTTTTTAAGACCTGTGTTGCCATCAGCTCTAAAACTTCAGTACGAAAGTCCGCAGCACGATCCGAATAACGAATACCGCCCCGTGCCACCGCGCCACCACGTAAATGAACACCTTCTAAATGAACACCATGCACAAAGATTTCACGATAAGGTTTAGGTTGTGGGGCGAAACTTAAT
The DNA here is from genome assembly GCA_030950585.1 of Mariprofundaceae bacterium. Classification (GTDB taxonomy): domain Bacteria; phylum Pseudomonadota; class Zetaproteobacteria; order Mariprofundales; family Mariprofundaceae; genus JAUZRG01. The sequence continues at coordinate 34,994 of JAUZRG010000204.1, forward strand.
TGCTGCGTATTCACCTTAATGGCAATCGGCTCACCACATTGGCGTATAAAAACATTGGTTCGCACACTGGCTTGAGCCAACTCAAGCAAAGCCCGAAACCAACGGTCTTCAGAAAGCTGGCCAATATGCATTAACTCATCTTCAAAACGAGACACAGCCTCAAGCAAAGAAGGCTTGTGCGCTTGATGTGTCATTTTAAACACTTGAAACAATGCAGCAGATGCACGGGGGTAAGCCAACATAATATGCGTCAAGCCCAATGGTGCAGCACTTTCAACCAACTGAATTAAATGATTACGCAAACAAATTAATGCTGCCACTTCATCAATACTCATCCGCGCACTGACCACGAGTGCATTTAATAAATCATTATCTTCGTCTTGATTGATCACACATTGAAGTGCTTTTTTTACACGCAAAAGATCCTCAGCTCCAACTGTGCAAGTTTTATCTGTTAACACACGTATGCTGCTAAGATAAATTTGATTACCTTGATATTCAAAATCAACCACAGCCTCTTGCTGAGCCTGTAAACCTAAGTTTTGTACACACACCACCAACTCACCCAACAACAAAGGACGCAGTGAGAAGAAATGACACTCAAGCCATTTTTGATGCAGTACTTGCACTTGAGTGCGTCTATCTTGCACCAGCTTTTCACATGACTGCATATCACCCAAAAACTGTTCTGGTTCAAAATAATGTTGATATACCAACGGCATGCGGTTTAACTGTTCAAAACTTTGCGGAATATCGAGATTACGGGACTCTTTCATCATCAAGTCACGCACACGATCTTTCCAAAAATAGACACAGTTTTGCACAGCGGCATGTAACAATGAGACCTCTGGCATCTCACCAGAGCAACTCATCAACAAAATCTGCCGAGATTCAACACTATCATCATGGTGATGGGCATGAACCGTCACACCGAAGCCTTGGATACACACCAACATACTTTTCAAAACATTTGGTCCATATCGCCCCGTTTCCAAAGCAAGTAATAAAAACCAAATATCACCGCCAAAAGCAGGTCTGAAACAACTCAAATGTAATTTAGCAGCATCTGTCATGCGTACAATTTTTTCTAAGGAGGTTAATAACTCACGCACATTCACCGTCAATAAAAAGGGCTTGGGTAAACGATCAAATAGAATACGTACTTCTCTTCGATAAAAAGCCGAAAGACGAAACGATGAATGCATGTGAATTTTCTGCCAAATGTCGGACAGACGCGGTAAGTTATGAGCATTCACATGACGCGCACTGCGCGTAAAACGACCCAACAAGATAAGCTGGTGCAATAAGCCATCTTCACGCCAAGTTGCCCGCACGACTTCATAGCCCCATAAGCTATATAAATGTGTCTGTGCGCATGTCAGGTGTAACCAGCTTAAACCAAGTTCCTCGCTCTCAGCAAGGCCTTCAACTTCTTCCAGTAAACCAGGGGCGATATGATTCAGAGCTGTGCGATGATTCAATAAACCAAGTGACTTCCAGTGGCTTGAAATACCAATAAAAACATATTGATCTTCGCTCATCCAACGCAACAATTCGGCATCTTGTGCCGTCTCTTTTTCTAATTTTTGCGCGACCACATCCACGAGTGTTTTCATTTGATCAAAATCTTGCACCGAGACGTGTACAGCTTGTAGAATAGCTTGAAAATCATTGAGAAAACGATGAATATCTTCAACCACAGAAACCGATAAATGAATCGTGATTAACATCAAATTATTTTCAACATGTTGCGTCGGGTTTTGAATCTCCAACGCACAAGAATTTTCATGACAATCCATCGACATCACCATGGTTTGCAATGACAATGGGCGTATTTCATGACAAGATAAATAACGTCGAATCGCATCTAAGTAAAAAGCCTGATCTGGACAGCGAATCGCAATCACATGTCGATGATATTGATGATTGCTGACTCGTCGATGGTTAAAACAAACCACATCTTCTTGGCTCAACAAGGCTGCCCCTTGCTGAACAAGAATCGCAAAAAGGCGTGGAGACCAAGGTTCCTCTTGCGTTGTATTCTTTAATAACTGGATGAGTTGTGATCGTAGTGGGCGCATGGCCTGAGCATAAACAGACTATCCCTGAGTCACAAGCTCTAAAGGTGAATCAAATAAACAACTTGCCACCTCACTCATATTGTCTGCACTATCAACCGCTTGAACTGAAAATCCTTCAACAGCATAGGTGGGTAAACTACCATGCCACTGCCAATTGCCTTTTTTATCAACAGCGATATAGGCCAGCATCTCTTGATCCATACTGATATAAATATGACTAAATGCCTCGGCATGGCCAGAAAGTTGAACGCGATCTCCTTCTTGAGTATCTTATTTAAACCATGTTACCTGAGTTTTTTTAGGACTCATCGTATCTAGAGCTTAGCCGAAAAGGTACATAGAGCTTACTCGGCTCAAGAAATTCACCTTCCAAATTTAGCCGCATTTCTTTTTCGTGGCATAACTTGTGATAAAACCATCACTATTAGCTCAGTTTTCAATGAAGAAACAGGCTCTTATTTGCCTTGAGCGTCATCAAGACGGTTCTCTCCTGTCTAGTCACGGAAGACATCACCTTGCTTTAGGCAGCTTGTTGCAGGCGCTGTCGAATTTTGACCATTCGGGCGAAGTTGTAATCCATCACTTTTTCCGTCATTTCCTGACGAACGTTTTCAAGATCCCTTCGAACATTGCGCCCAAAATTGTAGCAGAATTTCACACAGAACATCAATGACTCAACCTAGGCTGTCGAAATCTACCTTATTCGCCCACATTTAAAGATCCCATCTTTTGGCTATAAAACTCAGTTCTTTTTCTTCGTATAGTATAAGGTATATTTTCTTCATCCCACGCTTGCAAGTCATGATGGCGGACTAATGACAATGATTGCTGAAAACTGCTTTCACTCCTTTT
>JAUZRG010000205.1 GCA_030950585.1 Mariprofundaceae bacterium
TATGCCCTTGTAAACCGCAGCCATGCCATTGCCGCAGTGTTTGGCGTTGTCTTTATCTTAACCGTTGTTTTTTCTTTGATCTCAGCACAGTCATTTATGGCTAGCCTTCTACACTTTCAGGAAGTGGAACGCCTCCAAGCCTCTGATGCCTACCAAGATAACAAGAACGCCAAGACAAGGGCACAGACCAAGGTTGAAAACTTGGCCATATCATCAAGCGAAGTATCCACGGCACAAGCCAAAGTTGAAAACTTGGAACGTCAACAATCGGCAGCACAAAAGACTTATGATGATTATGCAAGCCGTGGCAATTACCCCACCAGAGCAAGACAGGCAGCACATGACCTTGAACGCATTGAGGGTCAACTAGCCAAACATCAAAACATTGTGAGCCGTGGTAGTGCCTACAACGGTGCGCTGGCCAACTTAGATCGATTAGAAAGTAAAAAGGTATCAGGTGGCTTTGAATCTGTTGCAAATGCTGGCTTTTCTTCGGTTGCGTTTGCGCTTGGTGTGGACATGAAAACCTTTGTGGCGCGGCTTCTATTATTTATGGCCATTGGTTCGGAACTCATCACCACAATGTTTTTCTTTTATGCTGGCCGTGTCATGGGGTCGCGTGTTCGCAAATATACCCACAACGAAATGATTCAGATGCAGCACCAGTTGATGGAAGAAACCAAAGAGAAAGAAGCTATGAATGATCGATTCAAAAGCTTTTTGCCTGTGGTTGAAACATTAGCTGAAGCACAATCTTCTGAAGCACAATCTTCTGAAGCACAATCTTCTGAAGCACAAGCAGACCCCGAAAACATCGAGCAAGTGAAGCTTCCCACCAAGGAAAAGAAAGCTATCGGCACGGAATACACATGCTTTGAAGATGGCTGTGAAAATACCTTCACCGCTCGCACGGTTTGGCACAAACGCTGTGATGAATGCAGGGAAAGGCAAAGCAAGCAGCACCGCAAGCAAAGAGCGGCAACATCATGAAGCCATTGCGGGTGAGTCAAAACAACAAAGATTATGATTTAGGTTTTAAGCATGGCTTAGAAGGCAAGCGGTTATCCAAGGATGAACTGAATGCTTTAGGAATAACTTATCTTCAAGGCTCTTATTTTTCTGGTCACATCATGGGTACAAAAAGCAGGAACAAAAAAGGAAAAACATCATGAACAGAACACGTTATCACCTCATTAATGACGAAAGCGAAGACAACATTCATGAAGTTGCCAGTTGTGCGTTGTCACTTATTGATGCGCTAAAACATAAAGACAAAGGCTTGACCGATAAGCAGCTAGAAAACCTTATTGAATCATTAGGCCGTTTGCATGACCTAGCCAACGCCGTGGCCGTAAGCATTGGCGGGCAACTTGAAACGATGAGTGGCAGTGAAGGCGATTTTCTAAGCAATGTTGAAAAGCACCAAGAATACCTTAAGCAAGGCGGCAGATGATGGACAAGCTAAAATATTTACATGATGAAATAAGCAGCCTTAAGATAAATGAACTCCCTAAAAGCATCCAAGACCTTGCCAATATTGTAGGCGCACCGAAAGCCTTTAAATATGCCTATAAGTTTGGAGGGGTCACCTTGTGTTTTAGAGCATGGAACGACGAAGCAAGCGCATGGGAAAAAGACACTAAAGACCTTGTTCGTGTGGTTGGTATAGAGCATGCAAAAGCGTTCGTTGTTCTTTTTTATGGTTACAGGCTCAAAATACCAACTTGTGAGATATTAACCAAACGCCTCACAGGTCGGCAGGTTGCTAAAGAACGCCGTGAATTTGGTATACCAAATGCAGTACTGGCCAGAAAGTTCAACCTTGATGAGCGGCGAATCTATCAAATCACCAGCGCAGACAGAAAAGCCAGAGGGCTGCCAAGAAGTAGATACGCAGCCAAGCCAGAACGTAAATAATAAACCTATAAAAAAAGGGTGGTCACGAATGACCACCCTTTCCAAGCACTAACAATTTAAGACGTTCCACCTTGTATCCAGCAAGGTAGTGAACGCTAAAGGACT